>CANKNP010000060.1 GCA_947483545.1 Deltaproteobacteria bacterium
ACCAGTCCGGCCTGCCCGATCCGAATGAGGAGATCTCGGAGCGACGCCGGATAGAGGACACAGGCGTCATAGACAACAACGACACTCACGCTCAGTAGCCAAGTCCCAGCACCTGGGCTTCTGCCGTGAGCTCGGCGAGGATCGCGCGCCGCTCGGCGTCGTCGCGTCGCTTGAATTCGAGCAGGTCCCGGAGCATGACACGGCGGTGCGTCTTGACTTTTCGATGGGGCAGCTTTCCCTCGTCGAGCAGCTTGATGTTGATGAGGTATGGTCGCGACACGTTCAGCACATCCGCGGCCTGCTGCGTCGTTACCTCGGCGTGGATCGGGACGATGGTGACGGCATCGCCGTTGGCCAAGTGTGCGAGCATTCGCATGAGCAAGTCAAAGGCTTGGGCGGGGAGGACTACCGCCGCTTCTGGGGACCCATCGGGCTCCACGCGCACCGTCCCCCGGGCGGCGCCGCGCAGGGCCTGAACGGCGATCTCGGCCTCATGCGCCGTGGCTTCAGAGGGAAGGCTGGGTTCAAGGGACATGGAGTACTCCTGGCCGCAAGATAGCCACCATTCGCAGCAATCGCAACCAGTCAGCGCATTCGCAGCAATACGACCCAACACCACCGCATGTCTTCACGCCGCTGATTTCCTGAACTTCGGCAGCTTCAACCCAACGACCCACGCGATCACGTCGTATACAGGACGGGTCCCGTAAGACGGATCAGAGGGGGCGTGGTGATCGAAAGCTGGCCTGTAATCTACTGTTGGCGACCTTCCAGACGGACAACGGCCCATGGAGCCAGCTCGTGGGCGTGGGCTACGTGAAGCTCCTGGCTCAAATCACAGGACCCCAGGCCCCCGCCCCCTGTCCTCCCGCCTCGGGGTATAGCCCCGGCCCCCGGAGCCCCCATGCGCGTCGCCCTCATCACCGGTGCCTCGACCGGCATCGGAAACGCCCTCGCGAAGGAGCTGGCCCGGCGCGGCTGGCGAGCCGCAGCAGGCCCGGCTCAGCCGGGAGGGTCTGAACCGACCAGGGGCCGTAGCGGATCCCCTCCACCTCGACGGTGTACCAATAGGCCGTGTCCGTCGCCAGGCCCCCGATCCGCACCCTGATCTTCACCGTGGGGATGGGCCTGATCGGTGGGTTGTTGCCGGCGACTCGGGCGGCCCGGATGTCGCCGATCGAGGCGACGCGGGGGTAGGGAATGCGTTGACCCCGCCGTCGCCACCAACCCTCACCTCACCACGATCGTAAACTCCACCCGGCGATTCCGCGCCCGGCTGTCGTCCGACACGTTGGGCTCCAACGGACGCGTCTCGCCGTAGCCCTTCGCCGCGAAGCGATTGCGATCGATCCCCGCGGCGATGAGCCAGTCCGCGACCGCGCGTGCCCGGGCTTCCGAGAGCCGGTAGTTCGCGTCGTCGTTGCCGACATCGTCGGTGTGGCCCTCCACCAGCAGGTCGGTCACCTCGGGGTGCTCCCGCATGATCTGGGCGACCGCCTCCAGCACTGGCCCAGAGGTGGGCAGCAGCACCGACTTGCCCTCCGCAAAGTAGATCTTGCTGGTGATCACGATCTTGTCGCCGGTGATCTCCGCGAGCCGGGGGCAGCCATCGGAGGTCGCAGGGTTCTGCCCGGGCCGGATCGGGTCGTACGGGCACTTGTCCCGGTAGTCTCCGACGCGATCCCCGTCGGTGTCGATGTCGATCTCCGGGCACCCGTCCGCGTCCCGGTCCCCGTCGAGGTCCTCGGGGTCGGTCGGGCATTCGTCGGAGCCGTCAGGCACGTTGTCCTGGTCGCCGTCCACCTCGGGGCAGCCGTCGCTGTCCGCCACCCCGTCGATGTCCTCGCGGTCCCGGGGGCATTCGTCCTTGCTGTCCACAAAGCCGTCCCCATCGTCGTCGAGGTCCGGACAGCCGTCGTCGTCCTGGTACTGGTCCTTGTCTTCGGCGCGGTCCTGGCACTGGTCCAGCTTGCCGAGGAGCCCATCGCCGTCGATGTCGGTGATCGGGGCCGTGCCCAACGCGGAGTAGCCGAGACCGAGCGTGAACCGGTAGCGCGAGGCGCCGATGCCCCCGGTGATTCCGCCGCCCCCGCCGACGCTGGCCGTGAGCCCGAGGGGAAGCCGCACACGGGCGTGACCCAGCACCTCCAACGGGAACTGGGCGCCCGAGAGGCCGCCGGACGGGGTCGCGTGAAGCTCTGCGGCGATGGAACCCACGTCATCGATGGACCAGTGTACGCCGAGGCCCCCGAGGAGCCCCCCGCCCCAGGTCACGTTCCGAACGTCTGTTTTTGGCCCAGCCCGACCGCCGACGTTCAGATCCCAACCGATGGGCCCAATCTCCTGGGCGACGGCCAGCGTCGCGCCGAAGCCGAAGCCGGCATCTCCGAGGTAGCGCGGGGAATCCCCGGTCGGTGCCCAGAGGGCGGGCACGATGGCGATGCCCGGGCGGGCGTCGTCGATGGTGAGCAACGGGACATTTCCCTCGACGCGCAGATCGCCGATAGACGTGAACGTTCCAGCTTGATCGACACCAAAACCGTACACCGGGAACACCGCATCGAGCCGCGCAAAGCCCAGGATCGAGACGCCCGCGACGATGTTGGCGGTCAACAGCGAGTCGAGCACCGGGATGAGGTCATCGCCCACCTGCTCGACGAGCGGGTCATCCGCGTAGTCGAACACCACGCCAAGGTCCCACGCGCCTTTCCAACCGGCTGCGGGGTAGGCCAGCTCCATATAGCCAAGCGGGTTGCCCTGGTGCCCCGCGGTCGAGAACCCGTGGGCGTCGAGGCCGCCGGTCTCTGCGTGGGCCGGGCCGGCGAGGAGGGCTGTGATACATGTGATACAGGCGACTGTGGCCGCCCGGGGAGAACCAACGCGGATTCGGCGCACGATGTTCAACCCCGCCGACGCCGCAGCGTTACGACACCGAGCCCGAGAAGCAGAGCTCCTACCAGGGATGTATCAGATGTATCAGATGACGCACAGCCACAGTCCCCTCCCCCGCCCTTGAGATTCCCGGAGCCGTCCAGGTAGTCGGGGACCGTGTCGCCGTCTGAATCGCCCGCCCCTTCGTCGGCGTCCGCAGTGCCGTCGCCATCCGAGTCGGTGTCCCGGGAGTTGCGCAGCCCGTCGCCGTCCACATCTGTGTCCGGTTCGCCATCGCCGTCTACATCTTGGCTGTCCTCGTCGCGGGTCAGGAGCCCGTCGCCGTCGTCATCCGAGTCCAGCGCGTCGATCACCCCGTCGCCGTCGGTGTCGGTGGCGTTGTTGGGGTCCTCGACCTCCTCCAGGTCCGAATAGCCGTCGGCGTCCGAATCCGCGTTCTCCGGATCGGTCCCCAGCTCGGCCTCGTCCGCGTCGGAGAGCCCGTCGCCGTCGATGTCGGAGAGCCCGGTGCCCTCGTCGATCGCGGTGTCGCAGTCGTTGTCGATGCCGTCCGCGATCTCCTCAGCGGCGGGGTTCACGTCCGCGTTGGCGTCGTCGCAGTCGTCGTCGTCCTCAGTGTAGCCATCGCCATCGTCGTCAAAGCTGTCGGTGCCATTGTCGATCACGCCATCGCAGTCTTGATCGACGCCGTCGTCGGTCTCGGCGGTCCCGGGGTTCACGTCGGCGTTGGCGTCGTCGCAGTCGTCGCCGCCGCCCAGCTCGCCGTCGTACCCGTCGCCATCGGCGTCGTAGTCGCTCGCGAGATCGCAGTTGGAGTCGATGCCGTCGTACGAGTCGTCCGCGGCGCCGGGGTTGATCGACGCGTCTGCGTCATTGCAGTCGTCGCCGCCGTAGGCATCGGAGGCGTACCCGTCGGCGTCCGCGTCGTAGTCGTCCGCGCCGTCGCAGTTCGCGTCCACGCCATCGTACCAGGCGTCGGTGGCACCGTCGTAGACCGTCGATTCGTCATCCGCGCAGTCAGCACCTCCCCAGTCGTCGCTGTCCTGTCCGTCGCCGTCGGCGTCAAAGTCGGAGCCGCCCCCACAGTCGCTGTCGATGCCGTCATAGGCGGCGTCAGAAGCCCCCGGGTGGATGTCGGAGTTGGCGTCGTCGCAGTCGTCTCCTCCGTACGCGCTGGACGTGAAGCCGTCGCCATCGGCATCATAGTCGGTGCCGCCGGAGCAGTCGTTGTCGATGCCGTCGTAGTCGATCTCCGGAGCGCCGACGTAGACGGTGGCATTCGAGTCGTCACAATCGGTGCCACCGTAGGTCGCAGAGTCGAACCCGTCGCCGTCCGCGTCGTAATCGCTCGCGCCATCGCAGTTGGAGTCCACGCCGTCGTACCAGGCCTCCTCGTGGCCGGGGTAGACGGCGGTGGTCGTGTCGTCGCAGTCGTCGCCGGCGTAGGCGGTCGCATCGTGGCCGTCGCCATCCTGGTCGTAGTCGCTCGCCCCATCACAATCCGAGTCGATGCCGTCATACCAGGTGTCGGTCGCTCCGCCGTTGATCGCGGGATCGTTGTCGTCGCAATCGGAGCCGCCGAACTCGGCGGACCGGAAGCCGTCGCCGTCCTTGTCGTAATCGTCCTCGCCGTCGCAATTGGTGTCGTCGCCGTCGTACCAGGGGTCGGGCGCGCCAGGGTGGATCGCAGCGACAGAGTCGTCGCAATCGTCGCCGCCGTAGGTCGCGGAGGTGTAGCCATCGCCGTCGGCGTCGTAGTCGTCCGAGCCATCGCAGTTGGCGTCGATGCCATCGTAGAAGCTGTCCAAGGCGTCGGGGTTGGTGGCCGGATCCGCGTCGTCGCAGTCCTCCCCGCCAAAGTCCGTAGAATCGTAGCCGTCCCCGTCGCCGTCGTAGTCGGTGTCGCCGGCACAATCGGAGTCCACCCCGTCGTAGGCAGCGTCCGCAGCACCCGGGTAGGTCGCAGCGCTGCCGTCATCACAATCGTCGCCGCCGTAGGTCGCGGAGTCGTAGCCATCGCCGTCCTGGTCGTAGTCGCTCCCACCGTCGCAGTCGCTGTCGATGCCGTCGTACCAGGCGTCGAACGCGCCGGGGTAGGTCGCAGCGGTCGTGTCGTCGCAGTCGGTGCCACCCGAAACGAGGGCCGGGTATCCGTCGCCGTCCGCGTCGATCACGTCGGCGCCATCGCAGTCCTGGTCGATGCCGTCGTAGGCTACCTCGGAGGCGCCGGGGTAGATCGTCGCATCGTCGTCGTTGCAGTCGTCGCCGGAGTCGAAGCCGTCGCCGTCCGCGTCCGGCACAATCGCGCCGGCCCCGCCGTAGACGCCCATGTCGGAGCGGCTCCCATCGGGATCGTACAGAGAGGGGGAGCCGGTGTTGATGCAGGGGGACTCGGCGTCGAGGGTGAAATCGTCGTTGTTCGGGTTGTCGTCGATGCTGTAGGCGCCGAGCAGCGGCTCCTCGGAGATGTTGCCGGAGGTGCCCGTGCGGCTGGAATATTGGCCGACGTAGTCGCCGCCGGAATTGCCGTAGACATCGTTGTAGAAGAAATCGGTGTAGGTCGTGGAGGCAGAGGTGGAATCGTACGCGTACACGCCCCCGCCGTCGGCCGCCAGATAGAAGATGTTGTTGATCACATCGCCGTAGGCGTAATACTGCTCCAGGTGGCCACCGTAATAGTTGGCCTCGTTGCCGGCGAACGTATTGTTGTAGATTCCGAGCACGTAGGTCGTGTTCTCGAAGATGGCGCCACCGCCGTATTTGGCGTAGTTCTCCGTGAAGACATTGTTCGTGATGTTGTGCGTGGACCAGGTGTAGTAGTCGTAGATCGCTCCGCCGTAATAGGCCTCGTTGTCGTGGAACACGCTGTTGGTGATCGACGTGGCCTCGGAGGCGTAGATCGCGATGCCGCCCCCGTGGTAGTTCGCGTTGCAGGTGTCGCCGCGGTTGCCGGTGAACCTGCTCTCGTCCACAGTGAAGTTCTCCGGGTAAGAGGCGTAGATACCGCCACCCCAGTAACAGGCCGCATTGTCGTCGAACGTCGAGTTCTGGAGCGTGACATCGTAGACATAGCTCGACGCCCCATCCCACCGGATCGCTCCGCCCGTCCCAACCGTAGACGTGTTCCCGCTGAACGTCGAATCGGTCACCGACACGTTGTACGCAGGGTTGAAAAACACGCCCCCGCCCGAGTCGTACGCGATGTTGTCGGTCATCGTGACCCCGTCCATCGTCACATCGTAGACGTTGCGGTAGAGGTAGGCGCCGCCGCCATGCGAGCCGGAGGTGTTGCCGGTGAAGGTCGTGCCGGTCCACGAGTGGTTGACGTAATAGTCCGAGTAGACGCCACCACCGTAATAACTGTCCGTGTAGTTCCCGTCGAACGTCGAGTCGATGTCGTTCCAGTTGGAGAAATTGTAGATGTGAAGGCCGCCGCCGTAGTGCGCGGCGTGATTGTCGCTGAACGTGACATTGTCCGTGTTCAACGTGATGTACGTCGCGACGTAGATCGCGGCGCCCTGGATCGCGTAGTTGCCAGAGAACGTGGTGTCGGAGATGTTGAAGGTGCCGTACGAATTCCCGTAGATGGCGCCGCCGTAATAATTGTAGTTGCCGGAGAACGTCGAGCCGCTGATGGTCAGATCGGTGTGATCGTAGGTGTAGATCGCGCCGCCCGCGTAGCCGGAGCCATACGCATAGGCGTAGTTCCCGGAGAAGTTGGAGTCCTTCACGTTCAGCGTGGTGTACTGCTCAACGTGGACCGCCCCGCCGTGCCCGTAATAGGCGTAGTTGTCGTGAATATCCACGTTCTCCAGCACGATCGCCGAGAATGTCGCGTAGATGGCAGCGCCATAGTAGGCCGAATAGAGCCCGGTGAATTCGGAGTCGTAGACCTCGGGATAACCGTAGCTTGCGAAGATGGCCGTGCCAAAGTAGGCGTCCGACCCGGTAAAGGTGCAGTCCTGGAAGGTGGGCGCCCCGTAGCTGTCGATGTACACATCGGCGCCGTAATAGGCCACGTTGTTCTGAAACGTGACGTTCTCGAACATCGGCGAACCGGCGGAAATGTAGGCGCCGCCGCCCGGGCTCGTGCTCGTGTAGGTGGTGCCGTTCGCCGAGAGGATGCTGTTCTGGATCGTCGGGCTGGCCGAGCTGATGCGGATCCCTCGACCGGTAGAGGTGGGGCTCGTGACGGTGAACCCATCGAGCACGGCGCTCGCGGACTCGCCGGTTGCGAACGTCACGGCGGCGCTGGTGGCCCCGGGCGCCGAGATGATCGTGGAGGCAGCCCCCGACGCCGAGATCAGCGTGAGGTTCTTGCCGCTGAAGTCCACGTATTCGTAGTAGGTCCCCGCGTTGACGGTGATGGTGTCCCCCTCGGACGCCGCGTTGATCGCAGCCTGGATCGAGGTGTAGTCGCCCGCCCCGCTCTTATCGACGGTGAACGCGCCGGCGCGGGCGTTGCTCGCCAGGAGGCCGAAGCCGAGCACGAGGCAGAGCCGGGCGGCGCGGGGGAGCCCGAATCCCGGCCCGCGCCCTCGCGGGCTGGGAGAATCGGTGTGAGCGGGGGTCAAAGGCATCAAGGCTCCTGGGCGGGGCAATCGTAGCACGGTGGATCCGGCCGCCACCCTCTCCGCTTCATGATACCCACCCCCATGGCCGATCTCCTCGTCGCACACAGCCTGCACGCGGGTCTGGACCGGCGGGGAGAGGCGGAGTCGAGGCCCTACCCGCCGCTCGGCCCGCTGGTCACGGTCTCGGAGCTGGAGCGGGCCGGGCACGATGTCGCGGTGTACGACGGCACGTTCGGCCGCGTCGAGGACTTCGCCGCCTCGCTCGCCGGGCACCACCCCCGCCAGGTCGCGATCCTCGCGGACCCGCACAACATCTCGCAGAAGATGTGTCTGACCGTGTGGCGGACCGCCGCGTTGCAGATGGTCGGGATGGCTCGGGCCGCAGGCGCGCGGGTGATCGTCGCCGGGCCGGACGTTTCCGACCACCCGGAGGTCTACAAAGCACACGGGGTCACCGTTGTCGTCGGGGAGCACGACGAGGCCGCGCTGGCCTGGGCGCGGGACGAGGCGGTGATGCCGGGGCGCCAGCGGCCCCGCACCAGCTTGGCGGGGTTGCCCCTGCCCGCCTGGGAACGCACGTCGATGGCCAAATACGCCCAGGTCTGGCGGCAAGCGCATGGCACCTGGGAGATGAACGTCTCCACCGCGCGAGGATGCCCGTATCGGTGCAACTGGTGCGCGAAACCCACATGGGGTCGCCGCTACACGGTCCGCCCGGTCGAGGAGGTGTGGCACGAGATCCGTGAACTACGCGCGAGGTATGCGCCGGATCGCATCTGGTTCACGGATGACATCTTCGCGATCCAGCGCGAGTGGCTGGCGCGCTTTGCCGAGCTGGCGAGCCCGGATCCTATCCCGTTCAAATGCCTCTCTCGCGCCGATCTCCTGACGGATGTGCGGGCCGTGCAGGATTTGGCCCGGGCGGGGGCAGCCGAAGTCTGGCTCGGGGCCGAGAGCGGGAGCGACGCCGTGCTCAAGGGCATGGACAAAGACGGCACGGTCGCCGAGATCCGCGAGGCCTGTCGGCTTCTCCGCTCGTTTGGGATCCGCGTCGGATTGTTCCTTCAGTTGGGCTATCCCGGCGAGGATTACGAGGCGCTCATGCAGACGGTCCGGATGGTCCGGGATCTGCGCCCTGAGCAGATCGGCGTGTCTGTCAGCTACCCATTGCCGGGGACGGTATTTTGGGACCGGGTGATGGCCGGCCGGCCAGCGGGGGAGGCGCCGAGCGTGCGCTGGTCGGGCTCGATGGAGAACCGGGTGATGTTTCAGAGCCCTTACCCCCAGCAGTTCTACGACGCCGCGCGGGACCTGCTCAGGGCGGAGCACGCGCTGTCGCGGTTCGCGAGCGCGCCGTCGATGCAGGCGGCCAGCCGGGTGCCGTGGCATCTGGGGAGCTGGCCGGTGGCGAGGGCACGGGTGTGGGCGGGGGGGCGGGGGTAGCGGTGGGATCTGGGGGATCCTGCCCTTCGGCGTTCATCGAACGGGGGTGTTCATGAACGTGGAGCGGTAGTCGTTGTCGGAGCCGCCGGAGCAGTCCGCGTCGATGCCATCGTACCGCGCCGGGGAAACCCCACCGTCGGTGTCATCGCAGTCGTCGCCCTCGAATTGGTCGGAGGCGAACCCGTGCCCGTCCTGATCGGCGCGCGCGGCCAGATCGGCCAGAGCGGTAGCGGCGCTTTGCCAGGCGGGCGTCGGACTTGTTGAAAACCGGTATCGCACCGTCTGGCCCTATCGCGGCGTTGCTCCCGCGGCCCAGGCGGTAGGTGTCATCGATCGCGACAGTGCCTCGCGGATCAGGAGGCTCAGGCCTCCCGGCGGGAGCGTCCTCACCCGGCCTATCTCCCGGACCGCCTCGAAGCCGCGCTTGTGGAACACCTCGAGCACAGCGGGGACACTCCTGGCATCGCACGAGACCAAGAGACCACCGCTCGTCTGGGGGTCCGTGAGCAGCGCACGGTCTACGTCCGCGAAGCCTTCGGGCAGCCCGATCCCCGAGTGGTAGCTCGCCCAGTTGCGACGAGATGCGCCCGTCAAAAGACCGCGCTCCGCCAGCTCGCGCACCCCTGGGAGCAGCGGCACCCTGTCCCAGTCGATCACCACCTGTAGTCCCGATCCGCGCGCCAGCTCGAGGGCGTGGCCGGCGAGGCCGAAGCCCGTCACATCCGTCAGCGCGTGCACGCCGGGCAGCGCGGCGAGGTCCGGGCCGGGGGTGTTCAGCCGGGTGGTGCTCGCGATGAGCCTCTCGTACCCGGCTGCGTCCAGCTCGCCCTTCTTGAGCGCGGCGGAGAGCACACCCACCCCGATCGGCTTGCCCAGCACAAGGCGATCCCCAGGCCGCGCATCCGAGTTCCTCCTCACCCGACCAGGGTGCATGAGCCCGAGCGCCACGAGCCCGTAGATGGGCTCAACGGAGTCGATCGAGTGCCCGCCAGCGACCGGGATGCCGGCTTCCCGACAGACAGAGGCGCCTCCTTCGAGGATGCGAGCGATCGTGTCCACCGGAAGGACGCTGATCGGCATGCCCACGATCGCCAACGCCAGGATCGGCCGGCCCCCCATCGCGTAGACGTCGCTCAGCGCGTTGGTCGCCGCGATGCGCCCAAAGTCGAACGGGTCGTCCACGATCGGCATGAAGAAGTCTGTCGTCGCGATCAGCGCCTGCTCGTCGTTCAGCCGGTACACGGCGGCGTCGTCCGAGGTCTCCAGCCCCACCAGGAGCTCTGGCGGCATGGGCATCTGCGTCGTGCCCTTCAGGATCGACTGGAGCACACCCGGCGCGATCTTGCAGCCGCACCCCCCGCCATGAGAGAGGGAGGTGAGCCGCGGGGGAGCTTCAGCTGCAGCCATGGTCGATCCGGGATGTCCAGATCTACGGCCGGACCCTGCCGTGGCCGTCCGCCCGACGACCGATGCCTTTGCCACGCGTCGGGCGTAGGGGGAGCGCCCCGCCCCTACCACGACTCAAACGTCTCCCACCCCGTATTGAACGCAGCGCCCGTGACCTCACACGAGCACCACGTATACGCGCCGCTCGGGCTGCAAGCGCCGGCTGCGCTGCCCCCGCCTTCGTCGTAGGCGTAGTGGATCGCGCTGGCCAGCCGCTCGGCGAGCTCCGCCAGATCGGTGTCGTCCACCCCATCCTCCCGAACCCACGCAAAGCCGATGCGTCCGTCCGGGTAATTGTGGTCGTTGGACCACGACCGCGCGGCGTAAACCTGGTGGGACACAAACTTTTTCATGGTGTCCAAATCGACCATGGTATCGCCATAGCCGCTCTCGCTTTGCCAGACCGCGTTCATCAACGGCACATACGCTCGGCCAAGGTACGACTGCGCCGTGTCCACATCGGACGCTCCGACCTCGGCGTGCTGGGCAAAATGCTGGACGTAGCTGTTCAGGCTCGACGAGACGTCGGCCACCGTTGCGCCGGGGACGCAGGCGTAATGCGGGTCGGCGTACACCTCTTGCGCCCAGAAACGCACGTACAGGTTGGCCGTGCTCCAGAACGAAGCATCCTGAAGCCAATCCTGAACATACGGTTTGTACACGGCGAAGTTCGTCGTGTCCTGCCCCATGCCGACCACGTAGACGATGCCCTCGGCAGGGGTCGCCCCCGACGATCCCTCGTACAATCCCCGAATCGCCTCCAACGCATCGGCCCGCACACTGTCGTCGCTGCGCACCGTGGACGGCAGCTCGTTGATCGCCCAGGTGTCGCCGCCCTCGACGTTGTACCCGGCGGCGTCCATGAGATCGCGGAACGCAACGCCCTTGTCGTACCAGGAGCCGGACTCGCCGCTCCAGGTGGACCAATGGAACTCTGCCACGGCATGAAAGTGGTCGCCCCGCGCGCGGATCCCCGCGGGCTCGTCTCCGGCGCGGGGGGTGGTCTTGTCGGTGCTGTTCGCCGGGAGGGTCAGCCAGTAGTCGGCGCAGTAGGAGGGATCCGCCTCAAGCGCGTCGGCGAGCACGGTCCATGCGCTCGGGGTGTAGAGGATCACCTCCGCGTCGGTCTCGCAGTCGCAGGAGCCGCAGTCGACGTCGCAACTCCAGCAGCTCTCATCGCTGTCACACGCCATGTCGCCGCAGTAGCTACCTTCGTTGTCCACCGGCGTCGGGGCGATCTCGGAGGCCGTGCCTGCCGCGCTGACCAGGCCGGCGGCCGTCGCGGTGACGCTGCAGGTCCAGGTCTCGGTGTCCACGATCTCGACGCCGTCCACGGTATCGCCCGTCGCGCTGGTCGTCGTTGCGCCGGTGTACGCGACCCCATCCCTCGCCCAGGCGTACGTGTACGCATCGATCGCGTCCCCGTCGGCATCTGAGGAGGCGGTGGTGACGGAGCAGATCAGATCGTCGCCCGCCTCGGGGTTGCTTGGGCTGATCGACACCCCGGGCGCGCTCGGCGCGGAGTCGAGGATCGTGACAGTCGCGCTGCTCGCTGCAGGCCCATCGGCCTCGCCGTCGTTGGGCGTGACAACGACGTACACGGACTGGCCTTTGTTGAAGTCCGTCGTGCCGGAGAGCGTGGACGAGGTCCCAACCAGCGCGCTGTCCACATACCAGGCGTAGGCGTAGACGATGGCGTCACCATCCGCGTCGCTGACGGACGGGCTCGCGGTGAGCGTATCGTTGGTGTAGGCCGCGCTCGGTGAGATGCTGACACTCGTGCCGGTGGGCGGGCTGTTGACGGACGTGGCGGTATCGCTTGTGACCGTCGCCCCGCTGTCGGTCCCGTCGTTCGGCGTGACGATGACGTAGATAGCGCTGCCCTTTCCGAACAGGTCTGGGGTGAGGCCCGATGCTGTGCTCACCTCGGACCCGTTGACGTACCAACTGTAGGCGTAAGAGATGCTGTCTCCGTCGTCGTCGGTGGCAGCTCCCAGGATCGCCGTCACGGTGTCGCTCTCGGACGGGCTCGTGGTCGAGAGGCTCACGCTGCCGAGGGTCGGCGCGGTGTTCAGGACGACGATCGGCTCAGAGCGGATGGCGGTGCCATCGAGCTCTCCGTCGGTTGGGGTCCCGATGCAGGTCAGCGCATCGTCCCGCGAGAACAGCGAGCCGTCGAGAGTGGCAGTGCTGGCGACGACGACACCGTCCACCTCCCAACTGTAGCGCCAAGCTTCGGCGTCTCCGTCTACATCCTCAAAGCCAGCGGCCACGCAGTTGGCGGTCGTGGTCTCGTAGGCGACCGCAGGATCGATCCCGAGGCTCCCGCCGGTGGGCGCTGTGTTGTCGATCAGCAGATCCTCGCTGGTGACCGGCTCGCCGTCCTCAAACCCGTCGTTCGGGGTCGCCTCGACGTGCACGAGCTGGTGCTTGCTGAAGAGATCGCCGGTGAGCGTGTCATCCTCGCCGCTCTGTACGAGGGCACCGTCCACGTACCAGTCGTACCCCACAGTGACAGGGTCGCCGTCGGCGTCCTGAACGCCCGAGGCGGTGGCGACGACGAGGCTCTCCTCGCCCGCGGGCGTCGGGGACAGCGTGACGGCCTCCGCAGTTGGGGCGGTGTTCTGAACGATGACCGCGTCCGTGACGGGCTCGCCGGGCCCGATGGGGCTGACGGTCACCTCCCAGGTCTCTCCATGCACGCCGGTTTCGCCGGGGACCGTGTCGCCTCCGTACGGGGTGGCAGCGCCTTCACGGGTCCAGACGTAGGTCAGGCGGACCTCATCACCATCGTCGTCGGTCGCGGTCGTCACGGCGACGAGCGGATCGGAGGCCAACGGGTCCGCAGGCGAGATGGCAACGGTCAGGATCGGGGGGCTGTCGAGGATGACCACGACGGCCTCGGCGGGCGCGCCGGGTTCGGTGCCGTCTGTGGGGGTCACGCGTACGGTCCAAGCCTCGCCCTTGGTCGTCTCGCTGGCGGGAACCGTGGACGCCGTCAAATCCGTGCGTTCTACGCCGTCTTGAAGCCATGTGTAGCTGTAGCTCACGCCGTCACCGTCGGGGTCTGCGGGGTCGAAGACGATCTCGACGACCAGATCCGAGAGCGTGCCGGGGCCGGCCGGAGTGAGGGCAATTCCAGGCGGGAGAGGCGGCCTGTTGCAGGCGATGAGGAGCAACAGCAAGGGGAGGGTGGGGAGCCGGCATGTACGGTCCGCGACGGGAAAATCGGCGAGAGGGGTCGGCAAGAGCGGCTCCGTGCACACGGAGCATAGCGGGCTTGCGCCACAGGCGAGGCGACCGGCGCGGGGGGAGGACGTGATACCCTCGCTGCGATGCTGGAGATCGGCGCCCCGGTAGACCGCTACGTCGTCGAGGCCCTGCTTGGACGCGGCGGGATGGCGTGTGTTTGGAAGGTCCGGGACGGGGCGAAGGGCGGGGTGCTGGCGTTCCGGGCGAGTGGGACGGTGAAGGTGCAGGAGGCAGTGCTTGGGGGAACCGGAGCGAACGGGCGCCTACAGGGCTCGAACCTGGCGGGAGGCGGTAGCAGCTTCGGCGGAAGCGGATCCGCCGCACCGGGGCCAAAGACGACGCCAGCGGCGAACACTTTGGGGGTGGTGAACGCCACCGGGGCCAAAGACGACGCCGGCGGCGAACACTTTGGGGGTGGTGAACGGCACCGGGGCCAAAGACGACGCCAGCGGCGAACACTTTGGGGGTGGTGAACGCCACCGAGGCCAAAGACGACGCCGGCGGCGAACACTTTGGGGGTGGTGAACGCCACCGGGGCCAAAGACGACGCTGAGGCGGTGGCCCAGAGCCCGCCGGCATGTCCGGATCATCCAGCACGGTGGAAGCACGTCTGGATAATGACCGAACAGAAGTGAGGGGCTCAGTTTTGGCACACGGGGGTCCGGGAGGGATGGGGCGAATACCGCAGCGCGGGCACCGCCCGCAACCCAACCCGGAGCGCCGGGGGTGGCGGCGTATACGCGCGGGTGAGCCGTCCGGAGGAGACTTGGGGGATCCCCTGCCTCGGCGTTCATTCGCGGGGGGGGTCGATGAACGTGGAGGCGACAGATGTCGGGGATCTCCCGTCGGCGTTCATCTCCGGGGGGGGGGCGATGAACGTGGAGGCGACAGATGTCGGGGATCTCCCGCCTCGGCGTTCATCCTCCGGTGCTCCAGATTGACCAGCCGGGCCGAAGCCGATATTTCACCGCAATGCTCCTTGTCGCCCGCGAAGTCGTAGCCTCGCCGGACCCGGCGTGACCCCGGCCCGGTCGATGCGGACGGGGACGGCGCCTATGCCGACGCCGATTGCGACGACGGGAACACAGCGATCTTCCCCGGTGCCGCCGAGCTCGCGTGCAACGACCTCGACGATAACTGCGACGCTGCGACGATGGACGCCCCCGACCTCGACACCGACGGCGCCTCCTCCCGCGAGGACTGCGACGACACAGACGCCCTCGCGGCCCCTGGGCTCCAGGAGGTCGCCTGCTCCGGCGTAGACGAGGACTGCGACACCGCCACCCTCGACGGCATCGACGCGGATCAGGACGGCTGGACCGACTGCGACGACTGCGACGACCAGGATCCACTCGTCAGCCCCGGGATCCCCGAGCTCTCGTGCAACGCCGTGGACCACGACTGCTCGGATCTGACCGCCGACATCGCCGACGCAGACGCCGACGGGTTCGGGTACTCGGCGCAGCCGTGATCGACGCGCTCCCGGGGGGGCCCGCCGATGCGTGCGGCGTTCCACGGCCCGACCCAGCGCCCGCTCCCGCCGAGCGAGCCGCCCGCTCTCCCCGGATCCCGGTGACCCCATGATCGTCCTTCTCCCCATCCTGGTCACCCTGGTCAGCGCCGCCCTCGCCGCCGACCCCGTGCTCTACGACAGTGACGCCTGGGGTGCCATCGCTCGCGTCTCGGCCGACAGCGGGCGGGCGCAGTGGGATCTGCTGCCCCTTCGCCTCGCCGATTTGATCCAAGGGGCGACACCTACGGTGGTGGGCGCCAACCAGCCGCGAACAACCTGCGAAGCGCCAACCATCAACGCCGGCGCGCGGGACGCCGTCAGCCGCGCGGAGAAGCACATCGCGTACCAGGAGTGGGCCCCGGCCGGCGCAAAATCGGTCCTGGACGAGGCCAGCGCCGCGCAGTTGAGCCTGCCGTCGCTGACCGTCGCGGTCGGTCCGGGACCTACCGTGCAGACGCTCCCGGTCATCGTAGGCGCGGCCAGCCCCGCGGCCACCGTGATCCCCGATGCGCTCGCGGCGAGGTCGCCCCCCGTCGGGGAGCTGCCTGTCTCCGCGCAGGCTCGGGCAGCGAACCGTCAGCGGGCGGGGCGCGCGCTGGTCTCCTCCGGCGTGTCGCTCTTCGCCGTGGGTGCGATGGGCGCCGTCGTGGGGTGGGTCGGCGTGCTGAACCAGGGGTCCGCGGTCGAGGGGGAGACGCCGGAGGAGGGGCGGGCCCGCCAGGTGCGAGCGGACGCCATCCGGCCCTGGGCCACACGCTCGACGTTTGTGGCGGGGGCCGGGGTGGCCCTTGTGGTGACCGGCTTCGTGGTCCGCGGGCCTGCCCCGGGCGCGCCGGTGGCCACGGTGGGGGCGGCGGTGAGCCCGGGCCAGGCGATGGTGACGGTGCGGGTGGAGCGCTAGCGAGGGTGACCCAACGCATCGCGCTGCTCGCCATGAGCACGACTGGGCGCCTGTGGAATGCTGCCACAGCATCGAATGGCGGCGAGGGTTCATCTCCCGGATGTCGGTGGTTGCGACGCGGCTCAAGGATTTCCTCAGGCGGTGGAGGCCGGACGAGGGCCCCGTCCCCATCATCACCTGCCTCGGAGAGCCGCTCGCCATCGACGCCTCGGGCGGGCGGGTGGCGTTGCTGAGCACAACCTCGGAGCCGACCCCGTACGACAGCGGAGAGGGCGGTGGCTACTACCTCGCTGACGTCACCACGATCGACGTATGGCACCTGGGCACCGGCGCGCGTCTGCTGGCCAGCCTGCCGTTGGGCAAAGCGGACGGGGTGGCGCTCACGTTCAGTGCGGACGGCAGCCACCTGCTGCTCACGCGCAAGGGCGCCAAGCCCGAGGAGATCGCTCTGCCTACGGCTCCGAAATCTCCTGGATGAGGCCGGAGATCCGGGGCCACCTTGGGCAAGCTCGCCACGCCCGCCGGATTCCCAGCGGCGTACCACGGCCCGCGCCGGCGGCCTGGCCCCCGGGCGCGCCGCCCCTCCCACTTCGCCACACGACCATGTAACAATACTGAGCCCCTCACTTTTGTTCGGTCGTGATCCCGAAGGGAGTCCACCACTTCGGGATCATCTCCGAATAGAATCCCCCCATGCTCTTCCTGCTGCTCGCCTGCGCCCCCGCCCCCGCGGACTCCGCTCCGCCCGTCGATATCCGCGAGTCGAGCGACCTCGCCGTGCCCGACATCGGCGTGCAGCTCACGATCGGGCCCTTGGAGGTCCCCGCGGGCGAGGAGCGGTACCTCTGCAAGGTCGCTCGGCTCCCGAACGCCGAACCCCTCGACGTGATCGCGCTGGAGCACTCAGCCAGCACGTCGATGCACCACTTCAACATCTGGGGGCTGCTCGCCGGTCCGGAAGAGGCCGAAGGGGATTGTGACGAGCTTTGGGCGGAGACCAGCATGGATTTGGCGTCCCCGCTGTACGCCTCGCAGGAGCCGTATTTCTACGGTGAGTTTCCAGACGGTGTCGCTGGGCAATTTCCCGCGGATCAATTGGTGCTCATTGAATACCACGTGATCAACCCAACCCAGACCGTGATGATTGTCGAGGGCACGTTCAACGCCTGGGCGGCCGAGCCGGGTACGATCGAAACGTACGCCAACGGGATCTACGGCAGCATCGACGAGATCACGCTCCCGCCGCACGAAGAGACCGTGCTGTCGGAAAAATGCTACCTCGATGTCGATGTAGAGGTGTTCGCGCTCGGCTCCCATTTTCACAGCCGGGGCGTGCTGTTCGAGATCTTCGGCTTGGACGAGACCGGCGAGGCGAGCGACCTGCTCTATTCCAACACGGATTACGAGTCCCCTGCCCTCTTGCTCCGGAGCGACGATCCCCTGTCGATTTCAGCCGGCGGCGGCTTTGAATTCCGCTGCCATTATCAGAACGACACCGATGTCACGATCACCGCCGGCGAGAACAGCGACGACGAGATGTGCATGATGGTCGCGATCTATTACCCGGACCAGGGATTTTTGAGGTGCCGAGCGGAGTGAGGAAGGTCACTCACACGCCGCGAAGCTCAGTTGCACACACTCGGTGCCGCCCCCACACACATCGAGCGAAAACCCGTCCGGACAGGTGTACCCGTCGGTCTCCCCCAGGTAGAACCAATCTCCGAGGGAGAGATCTCCGGTCGAGAATACGATGTTTCCGGCATAGTCGGCGGCTTGCATGTCTGCGTCCGTCGCCAGAGAGCCGGCGGGAAACGGCCCGGCGATGTCTGCACCAAACCCGGCGACACTGCCCTCGTTGTAGCCCAGCACCTCCACGACGTGTTCTCCGGACGGTAATGAAGCCGCGCTCACGAACCAGGAGTTGAACGGCGACTGGTCGGAGGAGAGGTTCTCGTCCAGAACCACGCCGTCTACCCGGATGCTGTAGTGATTGTCGCCGGCGGCCCCCACCAGGTAGTCCGCCGCGCTGGGGAGATCGACACACGTCGCGACGCCCACCCAGGTGTTGAGCGGCGACTGGCCATCTCCGGCAGGCCAGACGCCAACGTCGTTGAGCCGGGAGGTCCAGAACGGGTCCACGGAGGTGGCACCGCCGGGGTACTTCGCGCCCGCCCATCCGTAGGCGGTGCTGTCGGCGGCCAACTCCATGTCCGAGGGCGTGCCAGTCAGGGTCGCGGCCTCGGTTGTTCGAGCCACGCAGATGTCGCCGTTCGGAGCGGCCTCGTACCCGTCCGGGCACGCACAACTGGACGGGGTGCCGGTGTCGGTCA
>CANKNP010000061.1 GCA_947483545.1 Deltaproteobacteria bacterium
GCAGGATGTCGTCAAAACCGTCGTTGTTCACGTCGCCGGCCGCGGCGACCGAATTCCCGAGGTACGCATCCTGCACGTCGGCGCTGTACCGAATGTGGGCACCGAGGCCGGCGGATCCAGGCGCGTCGGAGCCCAGCACCAGGTAGGCGCTCCCGCCCGCGAAAACCTCGGCGTCGTTGTAGGGAGCGCCGATCAGCATGTCGTCGAAGCCGTCGTCGTTCACATCCCCTGCGAAGCTCACGGACTGACCGGCGTTGTCGTTCGCCGCCTCGCCATCGTAGAGCGCATCCGCGTCGGAGAGGCTCATGTCCGACACGCCGCAAAGGGGCGCGTCGCCGTCGCAGTCGTCGTCCTCGCCGTTGTCACAGAGCTCGGGCGCGCCGGGGTTCACGGCGGGGTCGGAGGGGTCACAATCTGAGTCGGTCAATCGCCAGTAGCCGTCGGTGGTCGCCTCGCAGAAGCAGGCCCCGTCGCCCTCGCCGTAGCCGTCGCTGTCGGCGTCGAGGTAAAAGCGCGTGCAGCCGGCCACGTCCTGGGCGTTGGTCACGCCGTCGCAGTCGTCATCGGCAGCGGTCGCGCAGGTCTCGACGCCCGCGGGGGAGACGGCGTTGTCGGTGTCGTCACAATCGCCCGAGGTGGTCACGTACCCGCTGGGCAAGTCACACGCCGCGAGGGTGTTGGTGCCGTCGCCAAAGCTGTCGCTGTCGAGATCCGCGTAGAAGGTTGATTTCCCGATGGCACCGGGCTCGTCGGTCTGGGAGTCGCAGTCGTTGTCGAGCGCGTCGCAGGTCTCCACGGCTTCGGGGGAGATCGCGGGGTCGGCATCGTCACAGTCGTCGAAGTTGGGGACGAAGCCATCGGGCGCGGCGCAGTCGTAAGTCGCGGTGGTGGGGCTGCCGTAGGTGTCGCCGTCCGTGTCGATGTAGAACGCTGTGGCGTCGAGCGCGTCGTTGTCCACGGTCCCGTCGCAGTCGTTGTCCGCGTCGTCACAGACTTCAAACCCACCCGGGTTCGCGTCTGGGTTTGCGTCGTCACAATCCTCGCAGGCGCTGTACCCGTCGCCATCGCCGTCCGAAAAGCTCACCGAGCCGTCGCAATTGTAGTCGTTCGAATCGGTGCAGTCTTCCTCCATCGCACCGGGGTTGTAGGCCGGGTCGGCGTCGTCACAGTCGCCATCGACCCCCACATAGCCCTCGGGTTGGTCGCAGGAATAGGCCAACACATCGCCATACCCGTCGCCATCGCCGTCCAGGAACCACGCGGCAGCGTCGACCGCATCGCCATCTACGTCCCCGTCACAATTGTTGTCCACGTCGTCGCAAACCTCGACGGCGCTGGGGTTTACGTCGGGGTTTGAGCCGTCACAATCCTCGTCACAGTCTTCGGCGCCGTCGGCATCGGCATCGACGAACGCCTCCCCGCTGCAGTCGTAGTCCGGTCCGCACGGGCCCGCCTCTTCGGTCTCGACGACACCGGGGTTGTACGCAGCGTCCTCATCGTTGCAATCCCCACCCTCCGCCGCATAGCCGAGCGGCTGATCACAAGCGCTCAACACTTCGTCGTCCACGCCATACCCATCCCCATCCGCGTCGAGATACCACTCGGTCGCGTCGATGGCGTCGACGTCCACCCCGCCATCGCAATCGTTGTCCACGTCGTCGCACATCTCCAACGCGGCGGGGTGTACGCCCGATGCGTCGTCGTCGCAATCGTCGGAATTGTCCACGTGGTCGGAGGGCCGCTCACACAGCGCCGCTGAATTGTTCGGATCTCCGTAGCCGTCCCCATCGGCGTCCAAGTAGGAGGTTTCGGCGTCCACGGCGTCGTTGTCGGCCTCGCCGTCACAGTCCTGGTCCACGCCATCGCATGTCTCCGTCGCCCCCGGAAATCGTCCGGGGTTGGCGTCATCACAATCCTCACACGCGATCGCGCCGTCGCCATCGACGTCGTCGATCCCCGTGGAACCATCACAGTTGTAGTCCGCCGGATCGCCGCAGGCCTCTTCGGCGCCCGGGTAATAATCCGCGTTTGCGTCGTCACAATCCCCGCCGACCGCCACCCCACCCTCAGGCGGCTCGCAGGCCACGACCTCGGTCGCATCGTCGCCGTAGCCATCGCCATCCACGTCGGTGTACCAGACGTCGCCGTCCAACCCATCGTCCGCCACCCCGTCACAATCTTGATCTTTTCCGTCGCAGATCTCGGCAGCGTCTGGGTAGACGGCTTCGTCGCCATCTTCACAATCGGCGTCGTTGGTGACATACCCAACCGTTCCTTCGCACCCAAGGATGGGCGCGCTCGGGTACCCAAAGCCATCCCCATCGCTGTCCGCGTACAGCTCCGAGACGACCCCTTCGTCCACGACGCCGCCGCAGTCCTGGTCAACACCGTCGCAGACCTCGGGCGCGCCCGGGTAGATGCTCGGATCCTCTGGCGCGCAGTCGTCGGGGTAGGGGACGCCGTCCTGGTCGGGGTCCAAGCGCGCGTCGAGCGTCGGCCTGTCGATGAAGATGCAGGCAGAGAGGAGGAGGAACATCGTTGGGGATTGTAGCAGGTGGGCGGGCTTGGTCCCACGGGAGCGGCGAGGGTGGCTGACCCGTGCGTTTCCGTCAGATCCTGACGAGGGTGTCAGAATCTAGCAGAAACGCGCCCCGCGTTTCTGTCCGAGCGCTCGCCCCCGGCCCCGCGGTGGCTACAATCCCTGCGTGAGGATCCTCCGCTCGGTCTTGCTCCTGCTGGCGCTCGGCGCCCCGGGCTGGGCCTTCGCCGCCCCCCCGACCCCGCCCGCCGCCCTGGAGAGCGTGCCCGCTGCGATCACCACAATCGCCGCCCCTACGCTCAAGGGCCGCCCGCTCACCCTCCCCGCCGGTTGGGCCGTGGCCGTCGCCCCCCTCGCCCGACTCCACGGCATCCCCGAAGACGCTGTCACCCTCGAACGCCTCGCCTCCCACGTCACACGTCGCGCACCGGAGCTGGCCGAGCGCCTGGGCGTGCCGTTCGGCGCCGTCGTGGACATCGTGCTCGCCCCCGACGATGACCTCTTCGCCTCCCTCCAGCCCGGCTACACCCCCGACTGGGCCGACGGCACCGCCTGGCCCTCCCGGGGTCTGATCTTCTTGCACGCCCCTTCGGCCCGCCGCGGGGACGCGCCTCGGCTCGAACAGGTGCTGGACCACGAGATCGTGCACATCCTGGTCGGTCGCGCTTTCCACGGTCGGCCTGTGCCGCGATGGCTTCAGGAGGGGCTCGCCCAGCACTACGCGGGGGAGTTCGGCCCCGAGACCGCCGAGACGCTCAGCCGCGCCGCCGGCCTGGGCCAGCTCCTGCCGCTCCAGCGCATCTCCGCGGGTTTTCCGGACGACGCGTTGGGCGCCCAGCTCGCCTACGCCCAGACCGCCGACTTCACGGCGTTCCTGTCCCAACGCGCCGGTGGCGGTGAGAAGGGAGACGCCGCGCTTCGACGCCTCCTGGCGGCCGGGCAACGCGGCGCGATCCTGTCCGATGCTGTGGTGGCCGCGACCGGCGAGTCGCTGGAGACCCTCGAAGCCGAGTGGCTTGCGCGCTGGCAATCGCCGTGGCTCGCGGTCGATGGCCTCGCCCAGAGCGGGCTCCCCGCAGCGGGCGCCGGCATCCTCCTCGCGTTCGGTGCCTGGCGCCGCCGCCGGCAGTTCCACGCCGATCTTGAGCGCTTGGACGAGGAGGATCGCGCCGAGGACGCCCGCAAGATGCACGCCCGGGTCTACCGGTCGCCTCGCCGGATCGTGGTGGACGTGCCGGTGAACTGAGGGCCCTGCTCTGTGGGGGGCAAGCCCCCCACGCCCCCCGGGCCGGACGCTACCCAAGTTTCGGAGTACCGAAACTTGGGTCCGGTCCACCCGGCTCCGGAGTACCGGACCGGGACGCCCGACGCGGTCCGGCCTGGCTTTCATCGTGCGTCGGGTCGGGACTCCCGCCGAAGTCATCTAGTGCTCACACCCGACCAAAAAACAGGGTAATCGCGCCTCCCGGAGTACCGATGATCGACACCCCCGCTGCAAGCCCGATGACCGATCCCGCCGAAGTCGAGGCCGCCGTCCGCGCCCGCTACTCCGCCGCCTCGCAGGCCCGCGAGGCCACGTTGTGCTGCCCCATCGACTACGATCCGCAGTACCTGCGCGTGCTCCCCGACGAAGTGATTGAGCGCGACTACGGCTGCGGCGACCCCTCGCGGTACGTCCGTCCCGGAGAGACCGTGCTGGATCTCGGCAGCGGCGGCGGCAAGATCTGCTTCATCGCGAGCCAGATCGTCGGGCCCACAGGTGCCGTCATCGGCGTGGACATGAACGACGACATGCTCGATCTGGCCCGCCGCAGCGCGCCGATCGTGGCTGAGCGCATCGGGCACGGCAACGTGACCTTCCACCGCGGCCGGATCCAGGACCTCGCGCTCTCCGTCGATGCGCTCGACGCCTGGCTCGCACAACACCCCGTTCGGAGCAGCCGCGATCTCGACGCTTTGCGCGCCGAAGAAGCCCGGCTCCGTCGCGATCTCCCGATGATCCCGGACAACTCGATCGACGTGATCGTCTCGAACTGCGTGCTCAACCTCGTGGACGAAGCCGCCAAACCCCAGCTCATCCGCGAGATGTTCCGGGTGCTCAAGGTCGGCGGTCGCATCGCGGTGTCCGACATCATCTCGGACGAGGTGGTCCCCGCCGAATTGCGCGCCGACCCGCACTTGTGGAGCGGCTGCATCTCCGGCGCCTTCCAGGAGCAGGAGCTGCTCCGCCTGCTCGAAGACGCCGGATTTCACGGGATCGTCTACGACAAGTGGGACCCGCAGCCGTGGCAGACGGTGCAAGGCATCGAATTCCGCTCGGCCACCGTCGTGGCGCACAAGGGCAAGCAGGGCGCGTGCTGGGAGGGCAACCAGGCTGTGATCTACAAGGGCCCCTGGCGGCAGGTGGAAGACGACGATGGCCACGTGCTGCGCCGCGGGGATCGCGTCGCCGTCTGCGAAAAAACCTTTCGCATCCTGACAAGCGCGCCCTACGAAGGGCAGTGCATTCCCGTCCAACCGTTGACCGCGCCCGAGGAGCGCCTCGGCTTCGACTGCTCCCGCACCGTCTCTCGGCATCCGCGCGAGACCAAAGGCATGGAGTACGATTTGACGACCGAGGCATCGGCGTGTTGTGCGCCGGGCGAGACCTGCTGAGGGTCTGAGGGGCGGCTTGGGGCCTTTGAGCTGGGGTTTCCCCGGGCCGGGGAACGCCGCTGGGCATCGGGGTGGGCCCGTTCGCCCGATCCGAATGATCGACCCTCGCTGGGGTCACCCGTTCAAAGGCTCGACCTCGCAAGGCGGAAGCCGCCGGACCAGTTGGTGTAGTCCGGGTTGACGATGCAGCGGTAGGAGACGCTCGCGAGCTCAGCGACGTTCTGCCACTCGCCACCGCGGCCGACACGGGAGGAGCCTTCATACCCCTCCCCCGAACCGGTGAGAGGGCCAGTCGGGTCGGTGTCGCTGCCGCCATCGGCGTACCCGCCGTGTTCAGCGTCGTACCAATCGTTCGTAAACTCCCACACATTCCCGCTCATGTCGTACAGCCCCCAGGCGTTCGGCGCCAGCGTCGCGACCTCGTGTGCGTACGTTCCAGCGGAGTAGGCATTCTCCTGCGTCCAAGCCACGTCGGTCGAGTCGTTCGACCCCGACCACGTGGTTTCCTCCCCGGCGCGCGCTGCGTATTCCCACTCCGCCTCGGTCGGGAGCCGGTACCCAGGGCAGGCGTAGGGGTCCGACAGGTACGCCGCTACCAGATCCCGGCCGTCCGCGAGGTAGCACGACGCCAACCCCTCCGCAGCGGACAAGGCGTTCGCATATTTGGCCACGTCGGACCACCAGACCGAATCGGCGGGGCAGTCGCTCACGGTCGTCGAGGTGGTGCAGGGGCGGTCTGGCATGCTCTCGTACTCCCAACCGGCGTTCGCGCTGTACGACTCCCACAGCCCACGCGTCACCTCCGTCACGCCGATCCAGAAGTCGTGGGTGAGCGTGACCTGATGGTCCTCATAGGACCCGTAGGGATCACCGGCACCGCCGCCCATCGAGAATGTCCCCGCGGGGAGGAGTACCATCCGCGTGCCCCGGACCGGCGGGTGGGGGTCGGCGTCGGAGTCGGTGTCGGAATCCGCGTCGCTGTCCGAATCCGCGTCGCTGTCCGCGTCCGTATCGGTGTCAGCATCCGCATCCGTGGGGTTCGCAGCGTCGTCGCCCTCAGACGTGCAGCCGGGCAACGTGAGGACTGCGAGCGCGAGAGTCAGGGGAATCATCGGGGCTCTCCGCGAAAATTGAAGGGTACAGGGGATATATCCCGTCGCGGAGGCCGGTGTACCCGTCGGCCAGATGCCCACCGCCGTTCGACGACAGTCACGACGCCTCGCGGTGGTCCCGAGGCCGCCCGCCCCCCCGCGGCCAGTTCGGCGTGCGGCGGCACGACCGCTACCTGGCAGAGGCGCACACCATGGGCAGCATCTCCGAGTGTGGCGGAACATGGGCCAGATGTGGGGGATCTCCCGCCTCCGCGCGTGTGTTGATCGGCCGTCGCGGCTGCCGCCCTGGCACGAATGCACCGCCTTAATGGCCGCAACGCGCCATCAAGTCGGTCGGCTGCAGCTCGGACCGAGGCGACGCGGCACCACCGCCAATCGTTGCCCAGTCATCCCGGCCCCGAAAACACCTGCTCCAGGAACGGGCTCCAAAACACCCCCGCAGGGTCCAACTCCTTGGCGAGCGCCAGAAAATCCCCCGCGCGGGGGTAAAGGCTGCGCAGGCGCTCCCCATCCATCGCCAGCTCCTTGCCCCAATGCGGGCGTCCGGCGTAGTCGGCGAAGATGGCGTCGGCGCCATCAAACCAGGCTTGTTTATCCCCGAGATAGGTGGTGTACGCGCCGATCTGGACCGTCTCCCGACCGTAGGCCGGGCTCATCCAGGTGTCGTCCGACTTCACCACGCGCGCTTCGAGGATGAAGTTGATGCGCAGGTTCTTGGCGGTGATCAACGCCCGCAACCGTCGGAGAGCGGCGGCCGCGTGCTCCAGCGGAATTGCGAACTCGGTCTCCCGATGGACGGGTGGCATCGCCAGACCCAACACCTGGTAGCTCGTTCCGACCGTGCGCTTGGGTTGGAAGTAGACAGCACCGATGAGTTGGTTGAGCGGGGGAATACAGGCGGGGACGGCATTCCCGAGCGCGAGCAACATCGGGAAGACCACACCGTTGATCACGTGGGTATCGAACTTCCGCAGACCCGGCGAAAATGTGGAGGGCTCGTCTGTGCGAACCCCGCGGAAGAGTTGGGCCCTGTCGGTGTGCGGAACCCACCAGAACTTGGCATATTCATACGCTTGGACAAACTCGGGGAAAGCGTCTACCGCAGCATCGAAGGTCATGGGAACGGTCTCTTCCGCCACGCGAAAGGCGCGGTCCACCCTGAACGTGAGCTCCGTGACGATGCCCAGCGCCCCGAGGCCGAGCCGAGCCGCCGGGAGTCGGGGATCCCCCTCTTCGAGCGCCAGCACCTCGCCGGTGCCGGTGACCATTCGCATTCCGACCACGCAGGCGGACAGATTGCCGTGCCGCAGGCTCGATCCATGGGTCCCCGTCGCGACCAGACCGGCGAGGCTCTGCGCCTCGATGGAGCCGACGATCGGGAGCGCCAGCCCCTCGGCGTCCAGCGCGTTGTTGAAAGCGTGCAATCGGGTCCCCGCGCGCGCCGTGACCACCTGCCGCTGCTTGTCCACCCGCACCACGCCCGCGAGTCGATCCAATCGGAGCAGAAGGCCATCGGTCATCGCGATGGGAGAGAACGAGTGTGCGGCGCCGACCGCCTTCACCCGCTTTCCTTCCGCCGCTGCCCGGCGCACGATCGCGACGACATCGGCCTCGGACGCGGGTCGGAGCACCTCGCTCGGGGTACACGACGCGCTGCCGGACCAGGTGGTGAGCGCGGTCAAGGCAGGCGCATCGGCCAGTGTGGGCACTTCGTGCCGCCTTCAATTCTGGCTCCGGCGGCTGGGCGGTGTCGCATGCGCGGAGGGTACAACCTCGCGTGGGTGCTCGCAAGGGCGCCGCTCATCGCGCTCGGCAAACCTCGCGCGCGGACCGGCGCTCTCTTTGCACCGTTCCTACCGGTGGAATGCGACGGTCCGTCGAAGACGCCGGGCCGCCGCCTTCCACCTGGAACGGTGCGGTTCGGGGCCAGCCCGGGCTGGCCCCCGGGCTTGTGTCGCCTCCCGTTTACGCGGTGTCAACGTGCGTTCGGCGTCGACGCGTCTTTTCAGCCGCTTATCGCCGGCACGCCCCTTGCTCCTCCCCCCGGGCATGTTCACCCTCGCCGCCCTCCTCTCCCTCGCTCCGGCCCACGCCACCAGCCACGTCACCTCTCCCGTGCCGGCCCACCTGAGCGCGATGGCGCCTGCGCCCTCGTTGCCCGTCGCCCCCCCGCCCCGCCTCGCCTCCCGGGCCCGCGTGAGCCCGCTGGTGATCAACGGCCTGATGATGATCACCGGCTACACCCCCACCCTCGCGTTGGCGTCGCTCGCTGCGCCTTCCACCCCCGAGACGGAGCTGGGCGCCGGCCTCGCGTTCATCCCCCTCGCGGGCCCCTGGGCCTGGCTCGCCGTGGACCCCGACGGCCTCGGAAAGACCGACGCCAGCTCGGTCGTCGCGCTCGACGGTGTACTCCAGGCCGCGGGCACCGGGATGTTGGTGTCCGGGTTGTTCGGCGTGCAACGGCGCTCGACTTCGACGCTGCGGCCGTCGGTGTCGCTGGGGGATGACAGCGCCCGGATGGGGGTGTCGGGGCGGTTTTGATGTTTGTTGCCCCCTCGCCCGTGTACGGCGCGTCCTCGGCCCCGCGTTGATCCCGCCATCGCTCTGGTACGCCCCAAGGAGGAGATCCCGAACCCGTCGCCGGGTCAGAACCCCGACCCGAGCACGAGGTACGCCGCGCCGGCTGCGCTTCCCGCGTCGTCGTTATACTGCGCACCGATCAGGAGGTCCCCGAACCCGTCGCCGTCCACGTCGCCGGCGGCTGAGACGTCCGTGCCTGCACAGTCGTGTGCTGCCTCCCCGGAGTACCGCGCCGCCGCGTCCCCGAGGGAGAGGCTGGCGGGCGTTGCGGTGCCGAGCACGAGGTACGCCGCCCCGGCACCGTGCCCGCCCTTGTCGTTGCGGTCCGCTCCGATGAGGAAATCCCCGAGCCCGTCCGCGTCCACGTCGCCGCCGGTCGAGACGCTGGAGCCGGCCTGGTCATTCGCCCCCTCGCCGGTGTATTGCGCGTCCGCGTTCCCGAGGGAAAGGCTACCCGGCGTTGCGCGACCGAGGATGACGTACGCCGCCCCCGCTCCGAAAGCGCCGTCGTCGTTGCCCAACGCCCCGATCACCATGTCCGCGCGCCCGTCGCCGTCTACATCGCCCGCGGTCGAGACGCTCCAGCCGGCCTGGTCGTCTGACGCCTCGCCCGTATACTGGGCCTCCGCGCTCCCAAGCTCGAGGTCGCCCGGCGCGGCGCCACCGAGCACGAGGTACGCCGCCCCGGCGGACTCCCCGCCGTCGTCGTTGTCCGGCGCCCCGATCAGCATGTCCGCGAACCCATCCCCGTCCACGTCATCGGCGGTCGAGACGCTCGAGCCGGCGTAGTCGCCTCCCGCTTCGCCGGAGTACTTCCCCTCCGCGTCCTCCAGATCGAGATCGCCGGGCGTGGCGCGCCCGAACACGAGGTACGCCGCCCCGTCATAGTCCTCGTTGTACGGTGCCCCGACCAGGATGTCCGCGAGCCCGTCGCCATCGACATCGCCGGCGCCTGACACGCTCGAGCCAGCGTCGTCGTCCGCCTCAGCGGTATACCGTGCGTCGGCGGCCGCGAGATCGAGGTCGCCCGGCGTGGTGGTGCCGCGCACAAGGTACGCCGCCCCGCCGACCAGGGCGCGAGGAGCCCCGATGAGCATGTCCGCGAGCCCGTCGCCGTCCACGTCGCCGGCCGTCGACACGCTCCAGCCAGCCAACTCAGACATCGTCTCTCCGAAGTACCGGGCGTCCACATCCCCGAGGGAACGGCTACGCGGCGTGGCGGTGCCGAGCACGAGGTAGGCCGTCCCCGCGACATTCCCGTACTGGTTGCCGAACGACCCAATGAGGAGATCCCCAAACCCGTCGCCGTTTACGTCGCCCGCGGCCGACACGCTGCAGCCGGCGTAGTCAGACGGCTGATCGCCGGTGTATTTCGCGTCCGCGCCCAGCAGTGATCCCGAGGGTGGGGAGCACCCGGTTGCCGCGCCGTCGCAGTCGTCATCGATCCCGTTCTCGCACACCTCCGTGGCGCCGGGGTGAACGGTGGCATCGGCGTCGTCACAGTCGGTGGCATCGGCGGTGTGTGTAGTCGGTGTCTGGCAGGCGACGGTGGTGAGGTTTGGATCCCCGAACCCGTCGGCATCTGCGTCCGGGTGCCACGTCCCGGCATCGACGGCGTCGGATTCGTTGCCCGAGCAGTTGTTGTCGACACCGTCGCAGGTCTCGATCTCGGCGGGGTTGACGGTCGCATCGGAGTCGTCGCAGTCTTCACGAACATGGTAGCCATCCCCGTCGACATCGGTGTCCGAGGTCGTACACGCGATGCCAAGGACGAACGGGAGGCACAGCGCGTACGTCTTGGCGACATCCGTGCCTTCGGGTGCCGGCCCGCCCAATTCATCCACCGCACACCCGGTCACAACGGCGATGTTGACGGCGATCCGCAGCGAACCCAGGACCCGCCTCCCGAGCGGCGGCAGGGACGCGACAAACCGGGGCGACTCTCCACTTGGCTCGGTCATGGGCGGTTCTCCTGACTGGCAGCGTAGCGCGGCCATGGCGAACGCGCGGATGGGCATGATAGCCCCGGCCCCCCATGCGCCCCTTCTACGTCACCACCCCGATCTACTACGTCAACGACGCGCCCCACATCGGGCACGCCTACACCACCGTCGCGGCCGATGCCCTGGCGCGGTGGCACCGGCTGAACGGCCGCCCGACGTTTTTCCTCACCGGTACGGACGAGCACGGCCAGAAGGTCTTGCGCGCGGCGGAGAAGCTCGGCCGCACGCCCCAAGAGCACGCGGATGTCACGCACCAGCGGTTCAAGGATCTCTGGGTCCGGCTCCACATCCAGTACGACGACTTCATCCGCACGACAGAGCCGCGCCACCGGACCTTCGTGACCGGCCTGCTCCAGAAGTTGTACGATCTCGGCTGGATGTATGCCGCGGATTACTCGGGATGGTACTCCACCAGCGCCGAACGGTTCTGGACCGACGAAGAGGTGGCCGCCGCGACCACGCTGGCCCTCGGAAAGCCCGTGTCCATCGCGGATCTGCACGCCGGCACGGCGGGGGTCTGCCCCGACTCGGGATCGGCGGTCGAGTGGATCACCGAGACCAACTGGTTCTTCAAGATGTCCGCGTTCCAAGCGCGCTTGATCGCTCACATCCATGACAACCCGTTCAGCATCCAGCCGGACACGCGCCGGAACGAAGTGCTCGGCTACCTGCGCAAGCCCCTTGGCGACCTCTGCATCTCGCGGCCAAAGGCGCGCTTGCCATGGGGCATTCCGTTGCCGTGGGACAGCGAATATGTCACCTATGTCTGGTTCGATGCGCTCTCCAACTATATGAGCGCGCTGCAAGAAACCCCCGGCCGATTCGAACAGTTCTGGCCCGAGGCGCTGCACCTGGTCGGAAAAGACATCCTGACGTTTCACACCGTGTATTGGTTCAGCATGCTCATGGCGGCCGAGATCGCCCCGCCCAAGCAGGTGTATGCCCACGGCTGGTGGCTGATGACCGGCAAGAAGATGTCCAAGTCGCTCGGCAACGTGATCAAGCCCGACGCGCTGATTGACGCCTACGGGGCGGACGCTGTGCGGTTTTTCCTGCTCCGCGAGATCCCGTTTGGCGGAGACGGCGAGTTCTCCCACGAGGGTTTTCTGCTCCGCTACAACTCGGACCTCGCGAACGATTTGGGCAACCTGGGGCATCGAAGCTTGTCCATGGCGAGCCAGTGGCTTGGCGGAAAGGTGCCCGTCGCCGGACCGCTCAACGACGCGGACGTGGAGCTCCAAGCGGTCGCAGCGCGCTCCGCCGCGGCGTTCGCGACACACATGGACACATGCCAGTTCAAGGCCGCGCTCGAAGGACTCTGGGAGCTCGTTCGCGCCGGGAACAAATACATCGACAGCCAAGCGCCCTGGGCGCTCAACAAGCGCGGCGACACCGAGCGGCTCGCGACGGTCCTTCGCAACGCGCTGGAGGTCATGCGCATCGCCGTCTCCCACCTCGCGTGTGTATTCCCGGCCAAAGCCGCGGAGATGCTTGACCGCCTGGGCCTCGCCGCCCCCGACCTCACGCCTACCTTGGACCGTCTGACCCCAGGGAATACCCTGCGCGTCGGCGATCCCCTCTTCCCCCGCCTCCTCGACATCCCGGAGTCCCTCATGTCCACCGAACCCCAAGCCCCTGTCGCGCCGGTCGTCCCAACCGAGATCGTCCCACAGATCGAATACGAGGACTTTGCCAAGTTGCAGCTCCGCACCGGACTGGTGCTCACCGCTGAGAAGCACCCCAAGGCCGATCGCCTGCTCGTGCTCTCGGTCGATATCGGCGAGGAGAAGCCCCGCACCATCGTCGCCGGGATCGCCGCGGTCTACGACCCCGCTGAGTTGGTCGGCAAGACGATCATCGTGGTGGCGAACTTGAAGCCGGCCAAGCTGCGCGGGATTGAGAGCCAGGGCATGCTGTTGGCCGCCGGCGGGAGCGACATCGCGTCGATCCTCACTCCCTACCGGGCGGTGCCGCCAGGCAGCGTGGTCAAATGAGCGACTACTACAAGCCGGCGCATCTCGCGCACTTCGGCAAGATCGGCGACGCCGGCGCGCCAGAGTTGGCGAAAAAGTTTTTCGACTACTACGGTGCCGTATTCGCGGAGGGTGCGCTCACCGAGCGGGAGAAGTGCCTGATCGCGCTCGCGGTGGCGCACACCGTCCAGTGCCCCTACTGCATCGACGCCTACACCTCCGCGAGCATGAAGCACGGCTGCGATGTCGACCAGATGACCGAAGCCGTACACGTCGCCACCGCGATCCGGGGGGGGGCGTCCCTCGTACACGCGATGCAGATGCAGGAGCAGGCGAAGAAGGCGGGGATGTAGGGGGGGGCGGCCAGCGCCGATGGACGGGGCGGAGATTCGACGTCGAGCAGGTTGCAACGCGCGGGAATCGCAGGGATCGAGCCTCGAGCTCGGGGCGGCTTGGTTCCATCGGCCAGCCGTCCGCCTGAGCAGGCGAACGCCGCGTTGCAGCGGGGATACTGCAGATCGAGTGTCCCGCACGCCCGTTGACGGGTACCGCCGAGGTCCGCATCCTGGTGGAGACGATGGCTGCACCGCATGGCACGCCATCGGGGCGAGCCCGCAGCGACTCGGCAGCTTCGACGCCACGATGCTCACGGCCAGCTCGGAGCTGCAGGATGCCTTCGCGTGCAACCAGATCGCCCTTCATCGGGTTTGCAAGCTCGTCGGGGAGGAGCTGAGGGGGCGTGTGGTGAGGGTGCCGCAGGTGGTACAGACACAGCGGCTCCTTCGCCTCAGAGAACCACGCCCGCCGAATCTCCGCCTCGCCGATCCGGCCGTGCACCCCGCCGGTGGGGCCAGGGTGACCTCCAGCGCGTCGACATGCAGCTTGTCCGTGGTGAACGTCGCCGAAGCGTAGGGCACGGTGCGCTTCTGGGTGACGGCGCGGTCGCGCTCGCCGTCGAAGGCGATGAACCAGGTCTCGGCCACCGCCTCGCCGTTCTTCCGGGCCAGGATCGTGGTCCGGACCCAGATCGCCAAGGGCCGACTCGGGTGGGTCGCCCGCAGGAACCGGCTCTCGACGTGGCCGGGGTTGGCTGAGGAGCGGGGGGTGTTGGGGTCGGGAATGCCTACCACCCCGATCCAGCCGGGATGTAGGCGAGCCAGCGGGCGTTGAGGACCATGGCCTCGACGTCCCCGTCGTCCCGGCCCTCGCGTCGGGCGCCTGCGAGGATCTCGGCCACCTGGTCGAGGTCGTGGGTGGTGGGGGCATCGGCCCCGCGGAGGAGCTCAGCGAACCTGGCGAAGCCGGCCGCGGCCCGGAAGTCCGCGCTGGCGGAGGCGAAGTCGGTGACGGAGGAGGCGAGGATCGGGGTCCGCCACTCGCGTTCGGGTGCGCCGTCCGCAGGCGCCTTGGCGTACTCCAGCCACGTGGCGAGCGTTTCGTCGGGTGCCAGCGGGTGCGAGAGCACGACATCGTAGAGAAGGGTCACGCGCTGTCCGCTCGTCACCTCGCCGCCGCGGGTGCTGAGCGACTCAGCCCCGAGCGACGTGGCCTTCGCCGAGCTGTGGAAGGCGACGCCCGCGCGGAGGCGCTGTGCGACGGGGGGTAGTGCTCCTGCGAGGTGGTCGACGAACAGTCGCTCGGCTTCGTGCCCCGACCGAGCGACGTAGTGCTTGCCCCCTCCGCGGGACGCGAGGCCGCTCAACCAGCTGAATTGGGGCAGGTCCCCTCCGAGGTTGACGGTCGAGAGCGTGATGCCGCGCCCGGCGTGGGCCGCGATCAGGGCGCGCTCCGCGGGGGCCTCGCCGATGTGGGTCGCCCCGGCGGAGAGCACGACAAGGCGCGGCTTGACGGCTCCGGGGGGGCTCGCGAGCTCGTAGGCCAGCTTCAGCGCATCCGCGCCGATCTCACACCCCGTCAGCGTGAGTTGGTCGACGGCGGCGTGCAGCACCGGGTGGTCCTGGCCGCCCATCGGGGGGAGGACCACCTTGCGACACCCGCCGTAAGTCACCAGCGCGATGGTGTCTTCGGGCTCCAATACGTCCACCAGGGTGTGCAGCGCGAGGCGGGCGCGGGAGAGTAATCCCGTGTCGTAGGTGGGGACGTCCACGAGGAACACGAGGTTCGCCAGTGCTCGTTGGGTGTCCGCCTCCCGGGCCTGCAGGCCGATTCGGAGCAGGAGGTGGCCGGGCGCCCAGGGGTTCGTCGTCGCTTCGAGCGTGGCGCTCACGGGTGAATCCGTGCCCTGCTCGTCGGGGGTCGGGTAGGTCCAATCCGGGTAGTTGAGGAAGTCCTCCACCTTCACGCGCGCCGGCGGCGGGAGGGTGCCGGCGCGGAGGAGGCCGGCCCGCACGAGCGCGAAGTCCGTGGGCAGCACGTCCTTCCAGGGATCGCGGATCTTGTCGTCTTTGGCTGGTCTGACACAGCCGGGGACGGACTCGCAGGCCCCGCTGCGGTCGAAGGTCATCGCTGTCCAGCCGAGGTCCGTGCGGATGCGTAGCTCCTGGATTGGGATGTCCTCAGACAGCTCGAAGCCGAGGACAGACACTCGCCCCACCTGCACCGTCAGCAGTCCAATCGACTCACCGCGATATCCCTCGGTGGTCACCACGACCTCGTAGTCGTCACCCGGGGGCAGGTCAGAAAACGTGAACTTCCCGTCCTCGCCCGTCGTCGCCAGGCGCTGGCCGGACAGAAGCATCGGGGACTTCAATGTCACGGTCGCCCCAGCGATGCTGTCACCGTCCTGCTCGGTCACCTCGCCCTGGATCGTGCCCGCCACGGGGATCGTGCCCGGCAAGCATCGGGGCCCGGCGGACGGAGGCAGCCGGCCGTTGGGGATGCAGGAGAGGAAGTCGGAGGTCATGACTGTCGCTTCGGTGCGTTCATGCAGCTCGAAGGGGTAGTTCGCCACACGCCCGACTCGGACCTTCACACGCCTCCGCAGGACTCCGACGTAGCCCTCGACGGTGACCGTGACCTCGTAGTCGTCACCCGGGGGCAGGTCAGAAAAAGTGAAGTTCCCGTCGGCGTCGGTCGTCCGTTGCAAGGGAGCGCTGAGCCGGGGGGATCTCACCGTCACCGTCGCCCCGGCGATGCTGTCCCCGTCCTCCGCCGTCACCTCGCCCTGGATCGTACCCGCCTCGGGGATCGTTCCCGGCGCGGAGCCCGCCCAGGCATGGCCGAAGAGCAGCCCCGCGGCGAGGAGAACGCTGGAGAGGGCGGAGGGGCGGAGCATCGGGGTTGCTTGGAGCATAGCCCAATGCGGGCGCTGGCCTCCAACGTAGCGGGAGCGACCCCGGCCCGCCCGAGACCGCGACGGCCGGGGCCCGCTGAGGCTATGGCTCGCTCGGATCGGGAATGCCTACCACCCCGGTCCGGCCGGGATGTACGCGAGCCAACGGGCGTTGTGGCGTCGGCCGCCGAGCCGCTTCCCGCCGACACGCATGACTCACCCACCGACGCGACGCCGGCGCCGCAGATCCTTGCCGAACCGCCCCCGCCGGCCGCCCCAGTCGGCGAGATGGTCGGCCGCGCTCCGGTACTCCCAGACTTCCTGATCGTTCGGCAGCCTGGCGACGTGCTGGCCCCGACCTTGGAGCGACTCATCAACGCGGACGTGCGCCTCACGGCAGAGATCCCCGAACAGAGCCTGCAGTTCGTACGGGAGGTGTTGGTCACCGGCACGGTTTCGGCGCGTCGCGTCGCGGCCCGGCAGCTCTCAGGGCTGTGGGATCACGGTCGCCCCGGCCCCTCCGACTGGGGCCCCATCCTCCTTGAAGCCGCGCTCGCGAACCTGGACCACGCCGCCGTGCTGAACAATTTGATCGACGCGCTGGGATGGGGTGCCCTGCCTGGCTTGGACCAACTCGCCGCCGCCGTGCTTGCGCAAGCGGACTTCACCGCTAAGGGCCGAATTCTGGACACTGTCGAGATGGCGCTGGACGAGGAGATGTGCAGCGGCTCGTCGGTGGACGCGCTGCGGCTGATCGCGGAGACGGTGCGGGATGTGCGCCTTCGGGGCAGGGCCGAGCAGCTTGTCGGTCGGAGCGAACGGCTCGGTTCGTGTTGGTAGGGGGCCTCGCGAGGGGAGTTGGCGGCAGGACGGCCACTGGGTCGTGACGAGGGGGTCTCGGACGCGGGGGTGCGGCGCCCCCCTTGCCGGTGCCCGCTGCTGCGCGAACTTGGCAGGTGACGCCGCATTGAGAGGCGCGGTTCTGGCACACCCGCCCCGATCCCCCAGCGGCGTCTCCCGGCCCCGGGATGGCGGCCAGACGATGGGAGCGAGCCGCCCCAAAGCACCTTCAAGATCTCCGGGGAGCCCTCATCCGCCGCCGAGTACAGCGGCACCTTCTCCCGGAGGGAGAAGGGGAAGACAGGGGGATCCGCCCCTTGCGAGGCGAATCCCCGCCGAGGCTAAACCGCCTCTTCTTCCGACCCCAACATCATCGCCTTGTCGTTCACCAGCATCCCAAGCTTGCGGTAAGCCGCAAACCCAGTACCGGCGGGGATCAGACGACCCATGAGGATGTTCTCCTTCAGGCCGCGGAGCACGTCGGTCCGGCCGTTGATCGCGGCCTCGGTGAGCACCCGCGTGGTCTCCTGGAACGACGCCGCGGACAAGAACGAGTCGGTGGACAACGACGCCTTGGTGATGCCGAGCAGCAGGGGCTCGGTGGTGGCCGGACGGCCGCCCTTCGCCACGACGTGCTCGTTCGCCTCGTCGAGCTTGTGCTTCTCGACCGCCTCGTCCACGAGGAATTCGGTGTCGCCGGGGTGCTTGACGCGTACGCGCCGGAGCATCTGACGCACGATGACCTCGATGTGCTTGTCGTTGATCTTGACGCCTTGAAGGCGGTAGACCTCCTGGATCTCGTCCACCATGTAGTTCGCGAGCGCCATCTCCTTCTTGATCTTCAGGATGTCGTGGGGGTTCGCGGCGCCGTCCATGAGCGCATCGCCCGCACGCACGTAGTCGTTCTCGTTCACGACGATGTTCTTGCCCTTCGGGATCAGGTACTCCTTGCCCTCGGACGCCAACTTGCCTTCGGGAACCACGATGATCCGGCGCTTGCCCTTCGTGTCCTTGCCGAACACGACGACGCCCGCAACCTCGGTGATGACCGCGACCTCCTTGGGCTTGCGGGCCTCGAAGAGCTCGGCCACACGCGGCAGACCGCCGGTGATGTCCTTGGTCTTGAACGACTCGCGGGGGATCTTCGCCAGCACGTCGCCGGGGAAGACCTCCTGGCCCTTCTCCACCTCGACCTTCGTCTGGGGGATCAGGAAGTACCGGGCCTTCTGCTTGGCCTTCTCGGTGGTCTTCTCCTTGATGACGATGCGCGGGCGC
>CANKNP010000062.1 GCA_947483545.1 Deltaproteobacteria bacterium
GCAACCGGGAGAAGGGGAGAACCCCCGAAATCCGCCGCTGGGGAGGGAGGTCAAATGCCGCTAACCACGTTTCCCCGAACGCTGCTAGCCCCGCGTTGACCCCGGGCGGCCACGGGGGGCCGCCCCTACGTGGGGACGAGGCCTCGGTGTCTTCGGCCTCCAGCCTCCGGTCTATGGCCTCCAGGCTCCTATCCCCGACGCGGGAGTACCCGCGCCGGGGGCCCGGGCGACCTTGGATTTAGAGCTGATCCACGTTCGTCGCCCGCACCTTGAGCTCGGCGATGCCAAGCTCTGCGTTCGTGCCCGTGTAGACCTCGAGGATCTTGACCTCGGGGTCCCCGAAGGCGCCGCCGGTGTACCCGTTGAACGCCGGCACCTCGGCCCAGACCACCCCACCCTTGATGTCATCCGCCAGCTCTGTGGTGGCGGTGACCGTGCCGCAGGTGATCTCCACCTTCTTGACGCGGGCGTAGTCTTTGCCCGCGGACACGAAGCCGACCTGCGACAGGCCACTGTTTCCAAGGGTGAACGAAGCACCTTCCGCAGCTGTGGTGTAGAAGGTCTTCGCATCGCCATCGAGCATCAGCGCGCTGTCATGCCCTGCTCCGGCCGTGCTCGAGTCGCTCAACTTCGTCGGCATGTCGAACTCCTTCAGCACCGCCTTGAACTCCGCGACGGCCAGGTTCGGAAAATCCTGGCCGACGTAGATGTCCGTGACGGTCATGCGCAGGCGCCCCCCGAACATGCCCTCTCCAACCTTGACATCCGTCATGTCGAGCACCTGCCAGCCGGCCTGATCCGCCAGCTCCAGCGTCTGGGAGCCGACCTGTGTCTCGTTCTGCTCGTCGTCCATCGAGTAGATGTCCACGCGCACCTGCTTGAGTCGCGGGAAGTCCGACCATGCCTTCTCGCTGCTCGCGTTGCCGCCGATGATCGCGAGCTTGTCGAGATCCCCATGCGGGAGCGCGATCTCGACCCATTCGCCCTTGTTCTCGCTCTCGCCGGGCACCATCCACGAGGTCTCCAGCCTGCCGTCGATCGCGGAGGTGCCGCTGTAGTAGTTCTTCCCCATGGTGGAGTCGACCTTGAACGCGGACTGACGGGCTCCGGCGAGCGCCGTGAACGACACGAGGAGTCCGACGACCGAGGCGAGGAGAGGGAAGGCGCGCACGTTCATGATCGAAGCTCCGGGGAAAATCGGGCGGCGCTCATAGCACGACCGCCGCGAACAGGAGCACGCGGCGGTCGGCATTTCGTCCCTGCTGGGGCCCTACTCGATGAGCGTGAGCACCAGATCGAGGCCGGGCTGGTTCGTCGTGCCGGTCACCGTCCGGCCGGTGCTGTCCCCGAGGCTCGCCACCGGGTCGCCAGGCTCGTTGAGGATGCCGTCACCATCGACATCGGTATAGGCCCACAGGTAGACGATCGTGTTGGCGGGGACCTCCACGTGGTAGTCCAGCGCGTCGGAGGCGAGCAGCTCCGCGTTGTCCCACATCTCCGTGTCGTAGCCCTCGCTCAGCTCCTCCACCGTGATCTCGCTGTTCGGGCGGAACTTGAGCGCGGCGATGTAGACCGCCGCCGAGCTGCTCCAATCTTCGGTCGAGGTCAACGTTCCGGACAGGCTCACGAACGGCACGACCCGGGGCGACATGTCACCGAAGGGGATCAGAACGTCCATGTTCGCCATCGCGCCGGAGCCGATGGTGATGGGGTTGCCGCTGGTGTCGGGGTCGGTCACGTACTCGCCCCAGCGATCCGCCGGGTCGAACAGGTCATTCCCATTGCTGTCCCAGGCGCCGAAGAGCTTCATGTCGCCCGAATCCGCGCACGCCGAGACCGTGAACGCACCCTCGGCGCCGTCGTCCGTGGGGGTGGGGGTGATCCGGCTGTAGTAGTACGGGCCCAGGTTGGCGGTGTCGTAGAGCATGACCGCCACATCCCCCTCCAGGTACGGGGTGTCCACGATCGCGTCGCCGCTCACGCCCACGCTCGTACAACCCTCACCGGTGCCGCCACCCGAAGAACCCTCACCGGTGCCGCCACCCGAAGAGAGGTCGTAGTAGGGCACGAGTACGGTCACATCGATCTCGGTGAGGGTCCCGTTCTCGTTCACGACCACCTCCGCCGGGTAGGCTCCGACGGGCTCGTTGGTCCCCATGATGCCATCGCCCCAGTAGTCCACGATCGCGTAGATGTTGATGCCGTCGATGTCATCGGCGTCGATGTCCAGGCCGTAGGGGTCGCCGCCCGGGGCGGGGCTCACCGTCGGTTCGGTGATGACGCTGGAGTCGTAGTAGGTCTGGTAGCCGTCCTCGTCCTCGCTGTACGCCCCGACGAAGACATCGCCGAAGGGGTAGTACCCGTACGTGTCGTCCCAATCGAGCAGCTCCATGTCCCCGTTGGCGTCGGTCATGTAGAGCTGCAGGTAGACGGTGCCGGTGACCGTGCCGTGCACGCCTTCGGGGTCCTCCTCTGTGTCGCCGGTGTCGTCGGTGTCGGTCGGCACATCGTCGAGGTCGCTATCGTGGCCGGGGTCCGGGTTCGGGTCACCGTCTTCGTCGATGTAGACGCAGCCGGCGAGGAGGAGGGGGGAGGAGAGAGCCAGAAGGGTAGACAGACGCATGAATGCTCCAGGACTCCGTGAGGGTACGGAATCGCCAAGGAGATGTCAACGAAGCCGAACGCAGCTTCGGGCGTTGTCTGCGAACGGGGGTTCGCCGAGGGCCGACCGCAAACGCCCACATTTCGAATCTGGCCCGCCGGCACCCAGCGGCAACGCCTGGATTATTTTACTTACCGATGCCGCCGATGAGCGGGTAGCCGTGCCAATCGCCCTGGTAGGCCTTCCAGGCGCCGTAGATCGGGAACAGCGGGGCCGGGATCAAGCAGACGTACAGTATCGCGCCAATACCGCAGGTTACCCCTGCAATCACGCCGATCACCGACGCCGCGATGTACACCGCGAACTGCACCACCATCGCCTGAGCGGCGTGGTAGGCGATGAACGGCTTGTCCTTGTGGATCAGGTACACGATCAGGCTGCCGAAGAACGGCACCAGGAACGAGGTCAAGTGCGCGAGCAGGCCCCACAGCTTGTCATCGCTGGAGGCGGGCTCTCCGAAGGTCATGGCGTGGCTCATGGAGGCGGGCCTAACCCGGGAGCAAGAGGTCCAGGTTCCCGACGTCGGAGGCGCCCACGTTCACGGGGTTGCACAAGCACTGGATGATCGGATCACCAGGGGTCGGGCCATCCTGGTTCACGTCGATGAACGCCTCGATTTGGATGGCGCCGAAGTCTTTGGGGAACCGGATGGACCAGTCCCCCGCCGGCACTTCTTCTTTGAACAGGTGGGCACGCCCCCCCTCCCCCGCCGCATCCACTTTGAAGAAGTCCAACGTGATGGGCGAACCGGGCCCCCCTACCTTCCCCGACAGCGTCACAAACTCCGTGACGCCTGGGAACGGGTTCGGCCCGCTCGGCGCCCCCGCGTTCGGATCCCCGCCGGGTCCTGGATTCGCCTGCGCCCCGGCCGATCCGCCCCCCCCGTCCGGTTGACCCCGGTTCCCGACCTTGAGCTCGAGCTCGACAGGATCGGGGTCTTTCCCGGCCAGCTTGACGTCCGCCCTGTCGAAGGGGTCCCCCTCGCTCGGGCCGTCCACCAGCGGATCCTGGAACGCTTGCAGGTGGATCAGCGTCACGTCCATCGGCGCCCAGAATTCGAACGCCCCCGGCCCATTGTCCAGGTGGAGCGCGCCGACCCGGCTCTGGCCATTGTCCCCCGCGGGATCATCGATGTTCACGTCGATCTGGACCGGCGAGGGATCGTCCGACTTGACTGTTCCAACGATGTGAAGCCTGGGATCTTTGAGCCCGGTCCACACGCCATCGCCGGTGCCGCCCTTGTTCGGATCCGCTCGGTCGTCCGTGTGGCCGGCGGTGTACGCGTCACTCAACGGGACGAACTCGCCCGTCGTCTTCTCCAGGCATCCGACAAACAGGGCCAGCAGCATCACTTCACTGCGCGCCAGCCGACGCTCGGCACGCCAGACCCCGACGGTGGAGGGTTCGCGCCGACCATATAGAGGGCGCGGCGGTTGGCGCCGTTGTCCTCGCCATCGCCGGTTTGCACGGCGAGCAAGGATTCGCCGAACCCATAGGTATAAATCGGATAGTTGAAGCCCGCGGTTCGCAACCAGCGCGCGATGGCGTCCGCCCGGCGACCCGACAGCTCGCTGTTGTGACCGGCGTCGCCGACGGTGTCGGTGCAGCCCGCGATGTAGAGCTTGACCGGGACCATCGACCCGTACTTGTCCACCACATCGTTCAGTTGAACGAGGGTCGCCTCCAACTTGTAGGCTTGATCACTGGTGATCTCGGCCGAATCGCTCGCGAACAGCACGTCTTCGTGCGGGATGTCCAGAAACCACGGGGAGTAGGTGAACCCGGCGTAGGCCGTGGCGTTCTTCAGCGTGACGTCCAGGAGCACGACGTCTGCGGGGTCGCCGACGAACGGCACGGTCACGGTCCCCGGCCCGCCCGACAGCGAGATCGTGGATCGGTCCAGCTCGGCTTTGTGCGCCCCGTAGGCTACAAGTTCGGCGCTGGTGACCTCGGCCGAGACCTCGACGGTCACCGTCCGGGCGGCGATGTCCGCGCTCGCGTGGGACAGATCCACCGAGAGCTGGCCTAGAAAACTGTAGTCGATCGGAATGCTCGTCTCGGTCACGTTCCCGTCGCTGAAGCTGGCGCGGAGGAACACGTCCGCATGCGTCACCTTCGTGTCCCGGGGCCATTCCACCCGTACGACTTGGCCCTCTGGCAGGTTCTTCTTGGTCAACTCGATCGTCTTGCTGCCCGCTTGGATCGAGATGAACAGCGACGCCACCGGTCGATTCGGCGTGATGAGCACCGCCGGGTTCTCGCCGGGCCCGGGGGCGGGGGTGTAGCCATAGGAGAGGTCGTCGGCCCACGCCGGGTCCAGGCCCAGCGCGAGGAGGATCACCAGCGCACGCAGCTTTCGCATCGGGCCGATGTAGCCCGCGACGCGGTTACCTGGGACGGCAACGGAGCTACGTCATGTTCACCCGCACGCTCGCCGCCTTTGTTCCCACCCTCTTGCTCGCCGCCTGCACCGGCGAGGGGGGCGACTCCGACACGAAGCAGCCGCCCGGCGATGCAGACGCCGACACCGACACCGACACCGACGCCGACGCAGATTCCGACACGGACACCGACACCGATTCGGACACGGACACCGATACGGACGCCGACGCGGACATCGCGGACATTCGAGACGAGATGGTGCCCACTTCGGCCGGTTGTGAGGAGCTGGCTGGCAACCTCGAGGATGGCGCGAAGGAGTACTTCTGGGGCGAGTACGAGGACGGATCAGGTGGTTGGACCGGCAAAGAGGCGATCTACTACTACGCGAACACCACATGGATCTCCCACGGCGGCGCCGACTGCATGATCGTCTGGGACATGACCGCGTCGGAGGGCGACACCGACGCCTGCGGATCCTGCGAGCTGGGGCTCTCGGTGTCAGCGGTGTTGAACGAGTCCGAGACCACCTGCCCCGAGGCGATGTGGCAGGGCGATGAGAGCTTCTCCGAGGACTACGCGGTGGATCTGGGCGACTCGGGTGCTTCCAGCTTCCGATTCGCCGAGACCAACAGCGAGTTCGGCATCGGCTACTGGATCGGCGCCGACACCACCGCGACAGCGGCCAACTACCTTTCGCCAAGCTCGTGTGTGTGGTTCTAAACGACCGCCCCGCGCCGCCACCCGGCGCCAGCAACTACGTCCTGCTGATCCTGGATTCCTGTCGGTTCGACTCCTGGGTGCGCGCGAGCCCCCGGGTGATGAGCAAGCTGGGGGCCTTGGAGCAGCGTTATTCCTACGCGACCTGGACCGCGCCCTCGCACTACAACCTGCTGATGGGGCTGCTGCCGCACAGGAGCCCGAAGGGGGTGTACGCAAGCGAGTATTACAAAGCCGACTTTTTACAGTTCAAGGACCGGTTCTCCCTGCCAGGGCTCTCTTTTTCGAGCATGATCCCTCACCTTTGGCTGCCCAAGTACTTGCAGGGCATCGGGTATCGGACCCACATGTACGCGAGCATGCCGGTGCTCAACCCCGAGACGCCGCTCAACACGGGCTTTGACACGTACGAGCTGCTCGATGCCCACAACGACGTCGGCCAGGCGTTCCAGAAGATGCGCTTCGACGCCGCGAGACCCAGCTTTTTCCTCATCAACACCGGCGAGACGCACTACCCCTACGCCACGCCCGACGAGCCCGAGCACCGCTGGCCCCGCCTGTCGGGGATCCACGGGGTGCTCCAAGACCTGGACGGTCAACTTCGGCGGGGAGCCCTCATCCGGCCCGAAGATCCAGGCGCCGACCGGCTCTTCGACGATGCCAAGATGCGCGCGCTCCACGCTCGCCAGGTCCACGCGGTGCAGTGGGTGGACCGCCAGGTCGAGACGCTCTTTGACCTTTGCCCGGCGAACACCTACGTCACGATCACCTCGGACCACGGGGAGCTTTTCGGCGAGTCCGGGTACTTCGGCCATGGCCCGATCCAGCACGAAAAGGGTGTGGAGGTGCCGTTCGTAGAGGGGCGGCTGAGGTAGGGAGCTTGGGACTACTGGGGGCTCGTCCCGACCCGAACGTTCAGGTTCACCGGCCCCGCGATCCCGGCAATCCAAGAACGCCTGGCCGTTCGCCCGGAGTTGCCCCGGGGAAGGCACGGTCTTGCAGCTCCCCGTCACCTCGACCTTTACGCCGAACCCGAGTTGCCCGCGGCCTCCCCCCTCCTCGCGGCCTGAAGGGCCGCGGGCTTGCCTTTCGGCGTCTGCGCAGGGTCAAGATTCGCGCACGTCACGAGGAACTCTGCGGGTAGTAGATCAGAACAGCACGACCATCGTGCCCTCCTGGATCTCGGCGTAGATCGCGGGCGCGTCGTAGAGGTGCATGACGAGGCAGCCCCAGCTCATGCCGCGGGTGTCCGCATCGTCCCACTCGTAGGCCCAGCCGTGGATCCCGATGCCGCCGCCGAGCTTGGTCTTTTTGGTTGTCTCCTGCTTCTTACGCCAGGCGTTGGAGATCACGCGTTGCTCGTCCACGGTGATCCAGCCTTCGTCGGCAGCCCGCGCGGCGTCGAAGGCGTTGGGGTAGTTGACGCGCATCCAATAGCCGCCGAAGTACGCCGCAGATGGCCCGCCGAACACGCCGGACGCCTTCTGGGTGATGTAGTAGACGCCCTTGGGGCTGCGGTTGTCGCCCTGGCGCAACTTCTGGCCTTCGGCCTGCCCAAAGCCCATCTGGTAGCGGCCGACCTCGGCGCCGTCGCGGTAGAGGCGCATCGAATTGTCGTCGTGGCTGATGAGGGCGAGGCTCGGCTCCTCCTTCGGGACGGGGAGCGAACGCCGGGCGGCGACGAAGCTGGCGAGCGGCTCGTCGGTGCCTTCGAGCGTGAGCGTGATCTGGGTGCCGGTCGCCAGGGTCGCCCCGGAACCGACAGCCTTCTGCCCCTCCGGTGCGCCCGCCGTTTGCGCGACGTTGGGCGTGCCTCCGGCGACGGTCATCGTCAAGGTTCGAAGCTCGAAGTTCTCGTACCAACTGTGGTGGATGTGCAGCGTGGTGCCGTCAATCTCCACGATCCCGGGGGCCATCGCCCGGATGGCGCGGGGAGCGGCGGCGGTCCAACAGGTCGGACCGCAAGAGGTCCAGCCGGAATCCAACGGGGCGACGAAACCGGCGGCGACCGGAAACGGCGCGGTCAGGAACGCGTCGAAGACATCGATGGGGGGCGCGTCCGCGGGCTCGGAGGGCGCCTTCTGGATGGCGGCGGAGGCGTGCTCGACGGCATCCGCCCGGGGGAGATCACAGCCGAGGAGGAAGAGGAGGGGCAGCATGGGGGTTTGGACAACCGGCCATGGGAGCGGTTCCCAGTCCCAAAACCACCACCCGCCTCCCCTTCCCTTCGACCTCGTACCTCCGATCCGCCAGGACCTTGAACCCCTCCGCCCCCGGCGGCTCCTCTTTCGCGAGCATCAGCACCAGGCTTCCCCCCGGCGCCAGCAGCCTCCTCGCCAGCACGACCACCTCCGCCGGCGCCCGAAACGCCCGGCTGATCATGCCGTCCCAGCCCCCCGCCAGCTTGTCCGCATCTCCACAATGAACCACCGCATTTGCCAGCTTCGCCTCGCCCAGCACCACCTCCAGGAACGCGGCGCGCTTCTCCCGCCGCTCGACGAGCGTGACCTGTGCTTCAGGGTAGCGCGCCGCGAGCGCGATCCCGGGGAACCCCGCCCCCGAGCCCAGATCCAGCCAGCGACCGACACAGTCGAGCCCCGCGACCGCCTCGTCCGCGTCCAAAAAGTGAGGTTCGAGCGGGCCGGGCCCGACCAGATCCATCGAGCGGCGCCAGGATTCGAGCACCCGGCGGTGCGCGGCCAGGGCGAAGGCCACGTCCGGCGGGGTCACTGGATCCGGTAGGCCTGGCGCACGCTGGGCCGAAGCAAGCCGACGAGCACGAGCGCGCCGATGGGAAAGCAGCAGCTTGGCAGGTACATCAACCCGATCACGATGCCGGCGTACCAGGACCACTTCGACCCGTTCGCGAGCGCGTTCGCCACAACGAAGTTGAAAATCGCGCACACCGCCGTGAACAAGAAGAACACGATGGCGACGAGGATCGCGACGACCTGCGGCATGTCGGGCGAGTACCACCGGTAACTGCCGGCGCAGCCGAGGATCAGGTACACAAAGCCACAGATCCAGAGGAACGCCCGAGACCCGGAGAGGAGCCCGTCGTTGTTGACGATGGTTGCGCGGTCGAAGTCGTCCATGATCCAGTGCCTTCCGAGGGGAGTATAGCCGGGGAAGGGCGAATCGGCACCGCAGCTCAAGCCAGCCAGACCTCCACCTGGTGCACCCGCCCGTCATCTACCAGCGGGACGCAGGCTGCGACGGGATCGTAGGTGGTGCCATCCATCGTGACCGTCTGCACGCCCCGCTGTACGCCCGCGGGGTTGCGAACGACGATGTCGTAGCGGGCCGCCCCACGTTTCACCGTCACTTCGAATTTCGGCCAACTCGCCGGGATACACGGGCAGAAATGGAGCTTGTCCCCGCGGACGCGCACCCCGAGGATCCACTCCAGGCCGGTCCGATACATCCAGGGAGCCGACCCGGTGTACCAGGTCCACCCTCCCCGTCCGACCTGCGCGCCCGCGCCGTACACATCCGCGGCGATCACGTAGGGCTCGGCCTTGTAGCGCTGCAGGGCGGCGCGCGACGCGGTCCGGAGGATCGGGTTGAGCATGGCAAAGAGCTCCCCGGCCTTGGTCCCCTCCCCCAGCTCGGCGAACGCCATCACCGTCCAGAGCGCCGCGTGGGTGTACTGCCCGCCGTTTTCGCGGACACCGGGCAGATAGCCCTTGATGTAGCCCGGATCCTGTGGGGTCCGGTCGAACGGCGGGGTCAAGAGCAGGATCACGCCGTCCGCGCGCCGGACCAGGTGCTCATCGACCGCGGCCATCGCCCGCTGAGCGCGGTCCGGGCTCCCCGCGTGGGACAACACCGCCCAGGACTGCGCGATCGCGTCGATCCGGCATTCGATGTTGGCGGCGGATCCCAAGGGCTGCCCATCGTCCAGGTAAGCCCGCCGGTACCAGTGGCCGTCCCAGCCTTCCGCCTCTACTGCGAGACGAAGCGCGGTTGTGTGCACCCGCCAGGCGGTCGCGCGAAGCAGATCGCCGCGGCCCTCCGCGATGGGAATCCACAGATCCAACGTGGCGATCAGGAACCAGGCCAGCCACACACTCTCGCCCTGGCCGCGGTTTCCGACCCGGTTCATGCCGTCGTTCCAGTCGCCCCCCCCCATCAGCGGAGGACCTGCTCGGAGATGGAGCCATCCCGGGCGTCGATCACCACGCGGGCGGCTGTGAGGAGGAGGTCCCGCTCCGTCGGGGGCAACACGTCCCCTCGGATCAGGTGGACCCCGTTCTCCAGCCCGGCGAAATGACTGGACCGGATGAGGCCGTCGAGCTGGCTCTGGAGCGCGAACGCGACCTCGTGGACGTAGGAGTGGACCTCGTCGTTGAGGATGACCAGATCAATCGTGAGGCCCTTCATCCGCCAATAGCAATGCGCGTGTACGAGCTGCCGAACGAACTCGCGGTCTTCGACTGCCGTGATGCGGCCCAGCAGAATGGGGCGATCCCCCGAGATCCCGAGCCGCCACAGCGCGGACTGCCCAAGGTGATTGCGGGCGAGGATCGCCTTCGGGGCGCGCATGGTGGGGCCCGCGTAGAGGATGCGCGAGGCGAGCCGTTGGTAGAGCTGCGCCTCTTCCGGATCGATGCCGAGGTGGCGGAGCTGCACCTGAGAGTGCGTCCAGGCCTGCCCCAGCGTACGGCCGAAGATCCCGCCGTCGCGGTACGCGTCGCAGAGCGCGAGCAGGCGCCCACGATCCGCGCCGACGAGCGTCGTGAACGTGAGCTGCACCTTCTGGCCGGGGGCGAGCGTGACCCTGCGCCGAAGGCTGAAGATCGGGTCGAGCACGGCGCCGACGGTGTTGGAGAGGGGATGGCCGTCCAAGATGGCGGCGGCGGTCCGCGCTGTCCGGCCGCGGCCGATGAACCGCGCGCGATCCGTCTCGAACTGCACGCCGGAGGCACCCCCCGAGCGCACGGTCGAGAGATGCGCAGCCCATACGCGGGCTTCCGTGGATGACCGAGGCCGCCGGGAGGCGAACAACGCCTCGACGCCCGGCTCGTACTCGGTCTCGACAAACAGGTTCGAGAACGCGGGATGCGCGGCATCGGCGCTGTCTGGCGCGAGCACGACCTCGGCGTAGGACGTCACGTCCAGCGTCCGAACCCGGAGGCCGTGGTTGATCAGCGTGACCTGGCGGACCTCAGCGTCGTCCTCCGACGAGACGACCACGTCCAGCAGCGTCGAGATCGACCCATCCCTCCGGTGAATCTCGACGTGGTGCTCGTGAAACAGCGCCTCGTAACTGTCCGCTTCCAACCCCACAGGTTGGTGCCCTGCCGACCAGACCTTGCCGCTCACGACATCGCGCACGTAGACAAAGCTGCCCCAGGCGTCCAGGGTCTCGTCCTCGCGCCAGCGGGTCACCGCCAGGCCTTTCCAAAGGCTCTGGCCGGCGCCTGCGGCGGTAAAGGCGACCGAATAGCGGCCGTTGGAGAGCTGATGGGTCGCGGGGAGCGGATCGTGCGGCGAGCTGAACCGGCGGAGGACGGGCGGCACCACCTCGCGAATGTGCAGGTGCATCGACTCCTCTTCGGTGTGCAGCGCCGCCGGCAGCCCCACGTTTCGGGGCGTGCGTTCGTGGAGCAGGAGCTCGGTCGCCTGCACCATCGGAGAGGCGTGAAAGCGCCTGCGCGTCGAGAACCGTCCGGCGGGGCCACCCACGACGTTGCACAGCGCTACGATGGACATGCCCTGGTGATGCGCAAAGTAGGCCTTGACCACCGCCGAGCGCACGCCCTCGGGCAGGCGAGCGGCGGTGTAGTCCACCGATTCGTACAACCCAAAGCGCCCGCTGGCCCCCGCGGCAGCGAGGCATTGCAGGTTCTTGCGGGCGGCGACCGGGTCGATCATCGCCGCGAGCGCCGTCGCGTAGGGCGCGACCACGAGATCGCCCGCCAGCCCCCGCTTGAGCCCGAGCCCGCTCACCCCGAAGGGGGCGTACTGGTAGGTGAGCGCCAGATCCCGGGCGTTATACACTGATTCTGAGATGCCCCAGGGCACACCACGATCTGCGCCGTAGCGAATCTGACGGGCGACGACGATGCGGTCCGTCTGGGCGAGCAAGCTCCGCTCCGGCACGGACATGACCAGCTCGGGCATCAGGTACTCGAACATCGAGCCGGACCAGGAGACCAGCGCGCTGCCGGCGCCAATGGGCGTGAGCCGGCGACCCAGCCGGAACCAGTGGTCCGCGGCCACGTCCCCCCTCGCGATGGCGACGAAGCTCGCGAGGCGGCACTCCGACGCGAGCAGATCGTACGAGGCCTTGTCGAGCCGCCGATCCTCGACGTTGTACCCGATGGAGAAGAGCCGCTTGACAGGATCGTAGAGGGCCTTCCAGTCCACCCCCATCGCCAGGCGCTCGGCGCGCTCAGCGAGGCGCTTCAGCTGGGCAGGCATGGGGCCCTCGTGCTGGCCCAGGAGGAACGGCGATTCGTCCCCGTCCGCTGCTCCGTGGTCCCGCGCGTGCCCGAGGATCGCGGCGCGCACCACCGAGGCCCACTCCCGAACCAGCACGTAGGCCTCTCCGCCCCGTTCTTGGGAGAGCGCATCGGCCGTGTCCACCAGCACTTCCGCGGCCAGACTGAGCGCTATCCAGACATCCTCCCGAGGCGCGCTGTTCAGCAGGCCCGCGATCTCTGCGGCGCTCTCGTCGAGCTGCGCGCGGCGCACCGAGCCCCCTCGCCGGTCGCCCGCCGTCGCGCCGATCGCGTCCTGGGTGATCGCGAGCGCATCACCGATTCCTGCGAATGCACGTGAAATATTCGGTGTGTAGCTTGATAGTTCCAGGCAGGCTTGCTGAAGCGCGATCAGGTGGCCGGCCAGGTTCCCGCTGTCCACGGTCGAGAGGTAGCGGGGGGGCAGCGGCGCGAGCGTCTGGGTGTCGTACCAGTTGTACAGGTGGCCAAGGTGCCGCTCCATGCTCTCGACCGTGGTCAACGTCCGGTCCACGCGCTCGACGAACGCCCGCGTGCCAAGCCAGCCGAAGTCGTGGGCGGAGACCGCGGAGAGCAGGTACAGCCCGATGTTGGTGGGGGAGGTCCGATGCGCGAGCACCGGGGCGGGATCCTCCTGGAAGTTGTCCGGAGGCAGGTGGTGATCGGCCTCGGTGACGAAGGCCTCAAAATAGCGCCAGGTGCGGCGGGCGGTGAGGCGAAGCTCCCGAACCCCGGCGGCGTCGAGCCGGGACCGGGCGGGGGGGCGGGCGGGCCTGCTGATCCAGGAGGCGAGCGCCGGCGAGACGACCCAGAGCACGGCGAAAGGGCTGGCGATGAAGAATGCATGGGGAGCGGCGGAGACGACCGTGAGAAGCGCCAGGATCGTGACGCCGATGGAGCGCGCCATCTGGAGCTGAAACGACCTCAGCCCCTTCTGGGCGCCCAGACGCACCTGCTCCGCCGTCACCCACTCGAGCAGTCGGACCTCCCCGAACGTGCCACGACCAAAGTTACGAATCGCGAGGCGACTCAAGGTTCGGATCACCGCGTCTGCCATCTGAAAGGCCTGCTCGGGCAGCAGGGCCACCGCCAGACCGCCCCGCAACAGGGCCGCGCCGAGATCGGCAACGATCCCTTGGAAAAAGCCGCGGAGCGCAACGCCTCGGGGGGGGCTGAGCGACTCCAGGAAGACCGGCAGGACCAGCGGGATCAGCATGGTGGCGCCGACAAAACACGTCCAGATCCACGGCCGACCGTCGGGCAGCAGCCAGGCCGCGAGCAACGTAGCGAGGCTCAACGGAGCCACCAGGGTCCGCCGGAGGTTGTCGAGCAGCTTCCAGCGTCCAATCACGGGAAACGGGGCGCTGGCCCAGAGCCAGGGCAGGAGCTGCCAATCGCCCCGCGCCCAACGATGCTGACGCGCCGCCGCGACCTGGTAGTGGGCGGGAAAGCTCTCGTAAAGCTCCACGTCCGAGATCAGACCGGCGCGGGCATGCAGGCCTTCGAACAGGTCGTGGGACAACATCGTGTTCTCGGGCACGCGCCCTTCCAGCGAGCGCTCGAACGCGTCGATGTCGTAGATCCCCTTGCCGATGTAGCTGCCCTCGTCGAACAGGTCCTGGTAGACGTCCGAGACGGCGAACGCGTAGGGATCGAGGCCCGCCGGCCCCGCATAGAGACGCTGGGCGAGGGTACCCTCCCCGGTCTCCGGGAGCGTGGGGGTGATGCGCGGTTGGAGGATGCCGTAGCCTTCGACGACGCAGCCGGACACGGGGTCAAACACCGCGCGGTTCAGCGGGTGCGCGATGGCGCCGACCAGCCTACGGGCCACGCCACGCGGGAGCCGGGTGTCCGAGTCCAGCGTGATCACGTAGCGGACGCGAAGCGCGGTCAGGTCGATGGCAGAATCGAGTTGGAGGAACGTGGTGTCCTTGGCGCCGCGGAGCAGCCGGTTCAGCTCGTGCAGCTTGCCACGCTTGCGCTCCCAGCCCATCCATCGGCCCTCGCGCGGGTTCCAGCGCCGCCCGCGGTGAAGGACCAGGAACCGAGCCCCATGTCGAGCGTTCAGCGCGTCGATTCCCTCGCGGGCGAGCGTGTGCAGGGCATCGTCGGCGGGGCTCCGCTCCACCTGCGCGTCCGCCCAGTCGGAGACCAACGCAAACCAGAGCTCCCCATCGTCGTTCGCCAGGAAGTGGACCTCCAGCCGCTCCAGCAGCGCGTGGACCTCAGCCTCGTCCGTCAGGATTGTCGGCACCACGACCATGGTCCGGAGCTCCGGAGGGACGCCCGCCAGCAGCTCAAGGCGGGGCAGCCTCCGCGGGCCGCAGCAGCGCGCGACGAGCCGGTTGACCAGCCCGACCGCCAGCTCAGAGGCTGGGATCAACGCCAGGAGTCCGAGCGTGATCAGCTCGAATGCCGGGGCGAGGTGCTCGGCAGCGAGGGCGAGCGGCATAGCCAGGACCGCCGTCGTCGTCAGGGCGAGCGTCCCGAGGTAGCCGAGCGTCGGGCTGATGGGGATGGCCCGGCGGAAGCGCTCCCAAACCGTCGGCCGGTACCCGATCTCCGTTTTGAGCGCGTCGAGCCCCGTGGACAGCAGGCTGTACCCAACGTCGGATGTGCGAGCGCCCTCGGAGGTCTGTGCCTTCTCCCACGCCAACCTTCCGATGGCCTCTTCCGTCCAGGTGGATCGCCGCGCCAACGCCTCTACCGCGTGCCGGTACTGATCCCGGGTCGCGAAGTCCACCGGGGAGGACAGCGCCGGGCGCGCCCCCGCGACCGACCCCCGCAGCGCCGCCTCCAACAGGCTCACCTCTTCCACGAACTCCGCCCAGTCCACGCCGGAGATCGCGCGCATGCTCGTGATTCCGTCTCGCACGGGGCCCTGCATCGCGGCGAGCTGCAGATGCTCCTCCCGAACGACGTCCTCCGCCGTCGTGCCTTGACCTGCCAGATGTGTGTCCAACCACTGGAGCCCCGGCGTGGTCACCGGATCCTGGTCCCGGAGGCGTTGAAGGAGCTGGACTGCGAACGCGGCCGTCAGCGGGGCACCCGCCATGCTGCTCAGGCGGCGCCGGCTCCGGCCCGCCTTGCCGGGGTCGAGGAGCTCGTCCGCGACGACGTCCGCGAGCGCGCGCTCCGAGCGGCGCAGCATGATCGAGTCACCAAGCCTGCGAAGGTTCTCGATGAGCACGAGTCGGAGCGAGATCGCGATGGCCCAAAGCTCGCCGATGGTGAGCGGCTGAGCGGGCTGGTAGGCCCGCACGAACCTCCGCAGACTGTCCAGGTCAAACCGACTGTCGGTGTGCTCCACGTAGGCCCAGGCGAGCGCGTAGACGCGGGGGTAGCCGGCCTGCTCGCCCATCGCGAGCTTGGGGAGCTCCCAGTAGAACCCTGGTGGGAGATCCTCCTCGATCTCGCGGAGCTGGTCCTCGACCAGGCCAAAGTTGTCGATCAGCCACTCCCCCGTCGGTGGGATGGGCAACCCGTCGCGCGCGTCCCCGGCGATGACGCGGGATGCGTAGAACAATGCCCGACGATTGTCCTGAAGTCGGGACAGAACGGGGCGACCCCGGTGCCTGCCCGGCAGAACCGCGTGGCTTGCTGCGAGCTCCGATCCGAAGCGCTCAAGGCGATCCGCGCTGTACACGTCCGCGCGGATCGGAGGGGTCAGCGACGGCGGTGAAAACCAGGGGAATGATCGCACGGGGGTCCTGGGTCGGGGCGTGGGGCGGCAAAGCCCACGCCATCGCAGGTTTCGTGCCCCGCGGGAACCCCTGTGCTTTCAGAACCTTAGGAGTGAATTCTTCACCCCAGTGGGGAGAGATCCACGTCAAAAGGATGGGGCGTGCGTCAATCTGGTGTGGCCATCCGCCGATCCGCGCGCTCGGCGAACCTCGCGCGCGGCTCGGCGGTCTCTTTGCACCGTTCCTACCGGCGGAATGCGACGGTCCGTCGAAGACGCCGGGCCCGCCGCCTTCCACCTGGAACGGTGCGGTTTGGGGCCAGCCCGGCTCCAGGTCAAGTCATTCCAGGGTCTTGGCGCCCCTTTGTGTGCGCAGCGCCCGGGCTGGCCCCCCCCATCCGTCCCCGCACCCGCGCGACCACCGACACAGCGTCGACATGCGCGAGTACAAGTAGAAAATCCCCGGCCCTCAATTCCGACAATGCAGCGTCGGTGGCCGCCAGTTCGTCCGGCCAGGACGTGCTCTCGACCCCGCCGGCCTTGAAGATCGCCGCCATGCGGTCGGTGACCTCGCCGAGGGCGCGGCCCCGCAGGTACTTGACCATCTCCTTCAGGTAGACCTTGTCGGGCCGCATGCCGAGCGCGGCGTGGGTGAACGCATCTTGGAGCTCAAACGGCCGGTCGCCGGCCTGGCCGACCACAAGGAGCCGCCGCCGGGCCTCCCACGCAAGCGCCAACGCCGCCAGATGCCGCATCCCTTCGACGTTGTGCGCGAAGTCCACGAACACGGTGGCCTCCCCCCCCGGCACCTGCACGACGAACAGATTGCCGCGACCCGCGGAGTGCTCCGGATCCGGCGTGAGCGCGCGTAGGCCCTCGCCGATCACCTCGGGCGGCAGGCCCATCGACGCTCCGGCGAGCGAGGCAGCGAGCGCGTTCTCGACGTTGTGCATCGCCCGCCCGCCAAACGTGAGCGGCACGTCCACCACCGTGGCCACAGGGTAGCCGTCCACGACAAACTCGCCGCCTTTCACGCACGCATCTGCAGGGCGATGTGCGGAGAACCAGCGCACCCGCACGTCGGGCCTTCGCGCGCTGAATCGGCTCACAATTTCGGGCCAACGCCACTGATCGGCGTTCAGCACCAGCGTCCCACCCTGCCGCAGGCCATCCGCGATGAGGAGCTTGACCTCTGCCATGCCGTCCACCGTGTCCACGCCCCACTCGCCCAGGTGGTCCGCGCTCACGTTGGTCACCACGGCCACATCGGCAAAATCCACCTGGACACCGCGCCGCAAGATGCCGCCGCGGGCGGTCTCCAAGATGGCGAACTGTACGCGTCCGTGGCGGAGAACCCGCCTGGCCGCCCCCGGGCCCGACCAGTCCCCGCGCTCCACGCAGCCCGCCCCGACGAAGATCCCGTCGCTGCTGGTGTGCCCAACGGTGAACCCCTTGGCGGTCGCCATCGCCGCGAGGAACCGCGTGGTGGTGGTCTTCCCGTTCGTGCCGGTGACCATCGCGACGGGGATGCGGGAGAGGCCGCCGAGGCTGCGAGGGGTCGCGCGGGTGCCGAACGTCGCGGAGTTGGCGCCCAGGCCGATGGACAGCCCCTCGTCGTCGATGAGGAACGGGAGCGAGCGCGCGATGGCGACCTCGCGCAGGCGGGTCCAGTTGGTGACACGCCCGGCTTCGATGTCCCGGCGCGCCTGGTAGGGGCTCGCGGAGGCGTCGAGGATCAGGCGCTCAACGGCCTCAGCGGTGGTCTCGACCACCTCGGGAGCGGAGCGAACGCCGAGCGCGACGTGGCTGGGGTAAACCCGCTGGGAGAACGGGCCGAGGGCAGCCAAGCGGTCGGCCAAGGCCGTGATCTCGGCGGTGGTGGCCCGGACATGGGCGACCGCACCCGGACCGTCGAGGTCGAGCGTGGGGCCCACGACGTAGCGGGCGCCTAGGAATTCCATTGCGGGGGGCCTTGGGGTCGGGGGCTTCGGTTGGGACTTTTCTTTCCTGGGGGGGCCCGGCTGATGCCGGGCCC
>CANKNP010000063.1 GCA_947483545.1 Deltaproteobacteria bacterium
AGTCGGACCTGTACACCACAGCAAAGTATTTTGAGGGCGTGATCTTCTACAAACAGGAGAAGCTCCGGTCGGCCGTCAAGAGCTTCACCGAGGTCGTGAAGTCCGACTCGGATCCGCAGACAGAGGCCGAGGTTTTCGAAGCCACGAAGCTCCGGGATCTCTCGCTCCTCAACATCGCGCGCATCTACTACAGCATCCAGCGGTTCGACGAGGCCAACACCTGGTACGGAAATGTGCCGAGTGAAAGCCGCTACTGGGCCGAGGCCCAGTTCGAGAGCGCGTGGGCGGACTTCGTCACTTCGGACGTGAACCGCACGCTCGGCCAGGTGCTGACGGTGCAGAGCCCGTTCTACGACAAGGAGGAGTTCATCCCCGAGGCGAAAATCCTGCGGGCGCTGACCTTCTTCAACTTGTGCGAGTACAGCGAGGTTGACCGCATCCTGGTGGACTTCGATCGCACCTACAAGCCGATGCAGGAGGAGATGAAGGATTTCCTCAAGCAGTACACCGGCGAGAACACCAAGCTCTCCGACCAGGCGTTCGACAGGTACTTCGGGCCCAAACCCGACAAGACCCTCGTGCCGAAGGCCGCCTTCGTCCGCATCCTGCGCAACCAGGACCTCGCGGGCATCGTGAGCCACCTGCAGGTCATGGAGAACGAAGAGCGACTGATCGACGAGCAGAAGAGCCAGTGGAAGGACAGCCTGGGCGAGAACCTGCACAAGGTGATCGCGACCGACCGCGAGAAGTTGAAGCGCCGCGCGGGCGTCTACCTGCTCAAGGAGATGAGCGCGCTGACGACGATGTTGTCGAACCTGATTGGCCAATCGCAGATCATCAACTTCGAGAAGACGGACGCGATCCGCGGCGACTACCAGTACAAGCTCACGTCGAGCGATGTCACGGACACCTCGAAAGAGCTGGAGATCGACTTCGCGACCTCTCCCGACCGGATCTTCTGGCCGTTCAACGGCGAGTTCTGGCAAGACGAGCTTGGGTACTACTGGTATACCGAGCAAGGTAGTTGTAAGTAGGCCGGTCGTCGGTCCCCTTTTACGGGCGGGATAGCCTCGCTGCTCCCGCTCGCAGACCCCCTCCCGTGGAAACGAAGATGCCCATCTCCGTACCGTTCCGTACGCTCCTCCCCTCGTTCACCCGCATCGGCTTTGTCCTGGCGTTGGCGCTTTCGGCGGCTCCGGATGCGTCCGCGGCCGACACCGAACGCCGTCGGCTGTCCACCACGGATCTATCCGCGGCAAACCAGCAGAATGAGGAGCTCCGCAAGCTGGCGCATGAGGCCCGCTTGGAGTCGATCACCAAGCTCAAGGATCTGCTGAAGGAGGGTACCTTTGAGGGGGACACGAAGGCTGAGCTGATTCTCCGCCTGTCAGACCTGTACTTCCAGGAGGGCCGTGACCTCTACCTGGACGAGATGCGGCTCTGTACCGCCGAGATCGACAAGGTCTTCAACGCGGGGGGCAGCCCGGACAGCGTGGACTGCAAGACGTATACGACCGGCTCGCGGGAGTGGCAGGATCGCTCCATCAAGCTGTACAAGCAGATCCTCTCCGTGTACCCCCAGTTCGCGCGGGCGGATCAGGCCACGTTCTTCCTGGCGAGCGCGTACAACGACACGGGCGAGAAGGACCTCGCCGCCCAGGAGTTCACCCGGCTCGTAAAGGTTTACCCGGACTCCGAGTACGTCACCGACTCCTACGTGCTCATCGGCGAGTACTACTTTGAGGAGAAGTCCGAAGCCAACAAGGCGATGCTCGCCTACAAGAAGGCGGCGACCAACAAGACGCATGAGAAGTACCCTTTCGCCATGTACAAGCTCGCGTGGTGCTACTACAACCTTGGCGAGGCGGGCCAGGCCATCAGCACGATGAAGATCGTGGTCAGCTACGCCGACTCCGCGGCCGGGAACAAGAGCAACATCCAGCTCCAGGATGAGGCGCTGAAAGATCTCGTCCGGTTCTTCGCGGACGGCGGCGACATGGAGGAGGCGATCGCCTACTTCAAGCAGATCGGCAAGCAGAACTTGATCAACGACCTGCTCAAGAAGCTCGCGAGCACGTTCATCGAGCAGGGCAAGTTCGAGCAGGCGATCGAGATGTATCGCAGGTTGATCACGGACAGTCCGACTGCCCCGGTGGCCGCGGACTTCCAGAACCAGATCATCGAAGCCTACACGAAGATGGGCAAGAAGGAGGAGACCCTTCAGGAGATCGACCGCCTCCGCACCACCTACGGCAAGCAGTCGAGCTGGGCCCGCGCGAACGCCTCCAACCAGGACGCCGTCAAGAGCGCTGGCGAGATGATCGAGAAGGCGCTCCGCGTCGTCGCGACGAACTACCACAACGAAGCACGCAAGTTGGGGACCGGCTCGGGCGCGACCAAGGTGTACGGCCTCGCTGAGCAGGCCTACCGCACCTACCTTCTGGAGTTCCCCGCCGGCCAGAACACCTACGAGATGCGGTACTCCTTCGCGGAGCTCGTCTACAAGGTGAAGAAGTTCGACGAAGCATACGACCAGTACATGCAGGTCGTGGCCATCGACCCCAAGGGCAAGCACTCCGAGTTCTGCGCCTCCTCCGCGATCTTCGCGGCGGACGAGATGCTCAAGAAGGAGAAGAAGGCGAGCGGTGCCGGTCCCGATCCGGGCAGCAAGACCGAGCAGGCCCTCTCCGATTGGGAGACGAAGTCGCTCACCGCGCTCGACCAGTACGCGCGGTTGTTCCCTGGCGAGTCGAAGACCCGCAACATCATCTACAAGTCGGCCTACCTGCTCTACAACAAGAACCACTTCAAGGAGGCTTCTGAGCGCTTCAAGGTGGTCATCACGATGGACCCGGCGTCGAAAGAGGCCGAGCAGGCCGCGAACTTGATCCTCGACTCGTTTGCGCTTGTCGAGGATTGGGACAGCTTGAAGTCGAACTCCAAGTTCTACTTCGACCAGCAGGGCCTCGGCTCCAGCGAGTTCAAGAAGGAGGTCTACGGCATCTACGAGAACGCTTCGCTCAAGCTCATCGAGATCACCTTCAAGAAGACCTCCGACAAGGTCAAGGGCGCCGCGGACTACCAGGCCTTCTACAAGGAGTTCCCGAGCTCCACGAACGCCGACCTTGCGTTGAACAACGCGACCGTCTATTTGCACGACTTGGGGCGTTCGACCGAAGGGATCCCCCTGCGCTTGGAGCTCATCAACAAGTTCCCCAAGTCGAAGTACTACAAGGACCAGGTCGCGTCGCTGGGCTTTGACTACGAGTCCCAGGCCAACTTCGTTGAGGCTGCGAACTGGTACGAGAAGCTCTTCACCCTCGACAAGGCGCACGCGAGCTCGGCAGACGCCATCTTCTCCGCGGCTCTGTTCCGCGGCGCGCTCGGCCAGTGGGAGACGTCCATCAAGGACTACCAAGCCTACATGGTCGCGTATCCGACCAAGCCGGGCTTGAACGCGCTGCAGCTCGGCATCGCGCAGACCTACGAGGAGCAGGGCAAGTTTGCGGAGGCGTCCAAGATCTACCTTGGCTTCTTCACGAAGGTCACCAGCACGGTCAAGCCAGCCGCGGGCACCACGCCCCCGCCGGCCCCGACGCTCGACGAGGTCATGTTCTCCCGGCTTCGCTACGGCCTCTTGATGGACAAGCTCGGCCAGAGCGCGAATGTCACCAAGCACTGGGGTGAGACCCTCGCCTACTTCGAAAAAGCCAAGGTCGCAGGTGGCACGTTTGAGCTCTCCCGCGAGTACGTGGGTCAGATCAAGTACATCCTCGCGGAGCCCGAGTTCAAGAAGTTCATCGTCATGCGCATCAATGGGCCCACGAGCAAGGTGAACCAGAGGGCCGAGGACAAGGTCTATGAAGGCCAGCTCATCGGCAAGGCCAAGGCGCTGGTGGCGATCGAGAAGACCTACTCGGACGTTGTCGCGACGGGCGCCGGCGAGTGGGGTCTGGCCGCGCTCTCGAAGCTCGGGCAGGTCTACGAAGACATGGCCGACACCTTCGCGAACTCCAAGTGCCCGAGCTACCTGACCGCGGATCAGTGCGAGATCTACAGCGCGCAGATCGGCGACAAGTCGTTCCCCCAGATTGAGAAGGCGGTGGCCGCCTACTCGGAAGCCTTGAAGAAGGCCTACGAGCTGAACCTGTACAACGACAACACGGCGTTCGCGACCCGCCAGCTCGGCGTGCTTCGGCCGCTCGACTACCCTGGTCTGTACGAGATCGTCCCCCAGAACCGCTTCACCGCCCCCGCGGTGACCACCGCGTCGTTTGAGACCGAGCCGTAGGAATGCCCATGACCCGCACCATCCCCTCCCTGCTCATCCTGCTCGCGGCGTTCGGTCCCGTGGCCCTCACGGGCTGCGGCGAGCCCAAGATCGTGGACCCTGTCGTGGACTCCTCGACCGTGAACCCGAAGGAGGCGTTCACCCGAGGCGTCGCGATGCTCCAGGCGGCGACCCCGAACTACGCGGGTGCGCTCACCTTTTTCGAAGCAGCGACGTCCCAGGACGACAACTTCACCAAGGCCTGGTTCAACGCCGGTTGGGCAGCCCAGCGTACGGGCGACTACGCCAAGGCGGAGAAGTACTACCGCAAGGCGCTTGAGCAGAAGGCCGACTACACCCAGGCGCTGTTCAACTTGGGAAATGTACTGGTTGAAGGCAACAAGGCAGCCGAGGCGACCACGATCTACAAGGGCTACGTGGAAGCCCACCCCGAAGACCTGATCGCCAAGAACAACTACGCGGATGCGTTGGTCGGGGCCAAGGCCTATGACGAGGCGATCCTGACAGCGCAGGATGTCCTCGGGCGGGACCCGAAGAACGCGCTCGCCTACCGCAACCTCTCGCGGACCTACTATGCGATGGGCAACTACGCGATGAGCCTGCTCTGCGCGGAGAAGGCCAAGACGCTGTCGGACACCGACCCGGGCGTCTACAACAACATGGGCGTGACCTACCTCGCTCAGAAGAACGCCCCCGCCGCCATCGAGCAGTTCAAGACCGCGATCAAGCTCGATCCTGCGAACGTCGAGGCCAACTTGAACTTGGGCTATTTGGCCGCTGACTCCGGTGATTTTGAGCTTGCGCTCCAGACCTTCGAGTCGGTCGTCAAGCAGTACCCCGGCAACATGGACGGCCAGCTTGGCTACGCCATCGCGCTGCGTGGCATGAAGGACAACGACGGCGCCCAGAAGGCCTACGACTCGTTGTTGAAGAACAACCCGACGAACCGCACCGTCGTGAAGAACGCGATCACGTTCAACATGAAGTACGCGAAGGACTTCAAGACCGCGCAGAAGATCGTCGACGATTTCAAGAAGGTGATGACCGGGCTGCTCTCGCCGAGCGACGAGATCTTCATCCTCGAAGAGGAGATCAAGAAGGAGCAGGCGGCCGAGGACAAGCGCATCGCTGACAAGAAGAAGGCGGACGAGGAGGAGAAGGAGCGTAAGGAGCGCGGCGAGAAGCTCCTCAAGGAGCTCGGCGAGAAGGTGTCCGCGATCGAGAAGGATCTCAAGGAGTGCGCGGCCATCGACCCGATAGTCAGCGAGACCGTCGCGATGGTGCTTGAGCAGGTGAAACCGGTGCTCGACGAGAAGGACTACACCCTCGCCGGCGACATCGAGCCGTTCATCGTGGAAGCACGCGCACAGTTGGATGCGGGCCGCGCCGCTGCGGCGTGCGGTGTCGCGCCCGCGGATGGCGCAGCGCCTGCGCCTGCCCCGACCGAACCTGCGCCCCCGGCCCCGGCGGGTGGGACTGCAACGCCTCCAGGCTGAGGCGGCCCGAAGGACCGATCCTCCGGGGAGCCCTCATCCGCCGCCGAGTACGGCGGCACCTTCTCCCGGAGGGAGAAGGGTAGGACAGAGTCAAAGAATCCGTAGGTATCAGGTCGGGACTCCAAACGATGGGACTACCCTTCTCCCGCTCGGCGGGAGAAGGGTAGTCGCGTCTTCGCGGCCGGATGAGGGCTCCCCGCGGATTCGGAAACTCCGGGCCCCCGGTCTCCCGCGGCGTTCCACGGCCCGCTCGGCACCCGGCCGGTGGCCCCAAGCCGCCCCTTTTTCGGAACCTTTCCCGCGTGCAGTTGTCCATCCCCGCACACCCGGATGGTCCCCTTGTTCGCTGCCCTGCTGCTCTCTTCCGCCTTGGCCGCCGATGTTCCTGAGCTGGTGGACACCCCCGATGGCCCGCGCGAGGTCCGGTACAAGGAGGTCACCCACGTCGATGGCGGCGAGCAGACGGTGGAGGGAGGCGTTGCCCGGCCGGAGGGGACCATCGTCGCCGAGCCGCCTCGCGCCCGGTTCACCTCGCAGATCCGCCTCCGCGACAACTTCAACGACCTGGCCCTCGCCACGGTGGATCTCGTCCGCTGATCTTTTGACGGGAACCTTTCCGTCCCCGCCTTGTCTCTCTTTCGCGAGTCGGCGAAGATACGCCCGACCTCTCACAGGAGTGTGTCATGTCCCGATCCATGTTCCGTCTGCTCCCGCTCATGCTCGCCTTTGTCGGCTTCGCCTTTTCGTCCGGGCTCGCCCGCGCCGAAGATGACGAGGTGGACGCCGAGAGTGGCCGGAAGATCCAGTACAAGTCCAAGACCGAGATCGACTTCGAAGGCCTCGATGTCGAGGGCGAGATGGTCAAGCCGTCCAGCGCGCTCGTGCTCGACCGCAAGAAGGCCTCGTTCAACCCGCTCATCAAGATGCGGGAGAACTTCAACCCCGAGATGGAAGAGTCGATCGACGAAGTCCGCTAAGGGCTTCTCGGACTCCTCTCCCGCGTCACCCTTGGGGTGAACGCAACACGTACGCCTGCACTTCCGACACCTGCCGAGGTTCCCACGATGGCTTCGAATTCCCTTGTCCTCACCTTCGAGATCTTCAATGGCGGCGACTTTCTCCGCAAGGAAGAGCTGAACGCCGAGAGCGTCACCATCGGCAAGGGCCCAGCGGCGATGCTGCGGGTCGAGGCCGAGGGGCTCGCGGATCTGCACGCCGTCCTGAACGTGAACGAGGATGGATCGGTACAGCTGCTCGACCTTGTCGGCGATGGCGCGACCACAGTGAACGGCCAGGCGGTCAGCAATGTCGTGATCAAGAGCGGCGACACCATCGGCTTCGGCGCCGTTCGGGTCGTCGTGCGGATCGTGGACGAAGGCGCGTTCTCCGATGACGAGGAGAAGACCCGTGTGGACGTGCCCGCGCCGGTGGATTTGAGCAAGCCCCACCGCGCTGAGGCCCCGCACGAGCTCACTGAGGACGAGCCGGTGGAAGACGTCATGGCGTTCGTCATGCGCGCTTCGGCCTCGGCCAATGACAGCTCGGCGGATCGCACTCAGGGTCGCATGCTGGAGGTCGCTCAGGTGTTCGGCGACTCCATCGTGGACATGAAGATGTTCGGCAAGACCCAGCGGGTCACGCTGGGAACGGCGGTCATCGGCATCACGCCGGACGCGAACAAGCTCAAGCAGGCCTTCTTTGTGCCCGCCGAGCTGCTGCCCACGCAGAACTATCCGCTTTTCACCTGGGTCGGCAACGCTTGGGAAGCCAACGTACACGACAAGTGGGCCGGCTTCGTGGACATCGGCGAGAGCCGGTACTCCTTTGAGGACCTCGTCAGCTCCGGCCGCGCCCGCAAGAACGGCTCTGCGTACGCCGTCCAGATCGGCGAAGATGCTCGCCTTGTCGTGGACCTCGGCTACACCGTGTTCGTCGCGCATCAGGTGTTCCCTGGCAAGAAGGCGGTGGGCCGCGCCTCGGACAGCATCGACTACGCGCTCCTTGCGATCCTCGGGTTCGTCGCCTTCGTCGGGGTGATGTTCGGCATCGCACTCGCCGTCGTGCCTCCCCCGCCAGAAGACTCGGAGCTCAAGCTCGACCAGCACCTCGTCGACCTGCTCCTCCAAAAGAAGGAGGAGATCAAGGACAAGAAGCCCGACGCCAACCCGGACGCCGGGGAGGGCGCAAAGGCCAAGAAGGAGGAGGGCAAGGTTGGGAAGAAGGACGCGAAGATGGAGAAGGCGAAGGGCGACAAGGTTCAGTTGCAGAAGCAGCAACTTGACCGGGAGATCGCTCAGAACGCCGGTATCCTCGGCGCGCTCCGCGATGACTCGACCCTCGACTCCGCGCTCGGTGCGACCGGCTTGAACGCAAACATGATGAACGGCATCGGCGGCCTGATCGGGTCCAAGGGCACGCAGATGGGCTCCGGCGGTCTCGGCGCGCGTGGCGGTGGCCTCGGCGGCGGCGGAACGGCAGACGGCCTCGGCGGTCTCGGCACCAAGGGCCGTGGGTCCGGCTCCACCGGCTACGGCTCTGGCGGCGGGCAGTTCGGCTCGAAGGGCGAGGGCGGCATCGGAACTGTCGGCGGGGATCCCATCATCTTGGGCGCCTTGGACAAGGCCCTCATCGACGCCGTCATCAAGCGCAACATGGCCGCCATCCGGTACTGCTACCAGAAGGAGCTGACGAAGAACCCGGCGCTTGGCGGGAAGATCCAGGTCAAGTTCGTCATCGCGAAGGACGGCACCGTGTCGTCGGCCACCACCGGCTCGACCACGATGAACAACCCCGCGGTCGAGAGCTGCATCAACAGCCGCTTCCAGAAGTTCCAGTTCCCCGAGCCGAAGGGCGGCGGCATCGTCATCGTCAAGTACCCGTTCATCTTCTCGCCTGGGTAGACCACCCACGCGGAGCGGCCAACTGGCCAGGGGAGCGATCCCCTGGCCGGTTTCGTTTTGGTCGTCCAGAAGCGCCCCTCCAACTTGACCATTTCCGCACGGTCTCCTCACCGTTCCTTTGCGAACCCGCTGGAACAGCCGCGGTCTGAGGGTTTGTGACCGCGGCAGACCCGCCTCGGCACGTTCACCCGAGGCCGCCATGTTCGACACCGAGTCTGAGACCACCACCCCCCGCGAGAACGCCCTCGCTTTCCTGCTCCGCACCGGCGGGCCCTCCATCGCCACGACCAACAGCCCTTCCAAGCTGGAGATCCTCGCGTTCGTCGGCGAGGAGGTCGTGGACGTTCAACACGTGGACGGCAGGCTGCCCATCGCGCTTGCGAGCAACGGCGTGGATCCGACGTCTCCCGCGCTCATCACCCGCGGGGGCTCCGAGGTGCACCTGTTGCGTGACCCCCGCGGCTGGGTGTTCCTGCCCGGCTTCGACATGGTCGCGTTCGTGGACACCCTCGACAGCGCCGAGCGCACCGTGGTGACGGGCGAGACTGTGCTTCGCGCGGGCCAGCGGCTCCTCGTGGAGGTCGGCCCGGTGATCTACGTCATCGCCGAGGTTCAACCGGCCAAGAAGGTGCCAAGCGCCGGCTGGTCCATCGACACCCCGATGCTCTCGCTCCTGAGCTTTCTCGGCGTCACTGCCGGCATGTTCGGCTACGCGCTGGGCACCGTCCCGCCGCCGCCCGAGGCCAGCACGATGCCCGGCGCTCGCGAGGCGGTGATGCTCAACTTGCTGCGTTTGCCGCCCCCTCCGCCGCCCGTAGCCAAGGTGAAGCCTGCATCCACCGGGGCGCACAAGGGCCCCGAGGGCAAGGCTGCGAAGGGGCATGAGAAGCCCGAAGGTGTCAAGAGCCTGCGGCCCCCAGGACTGCGGATGTTTGAGGCCCTGAACGGCGTGCTCCCGAGCGTGGGCGAGGGCACCCTCCCCGGTGGTCTACAGGACGGCATCGCGGGGCTGCGCGGTCGGCCGACCAGCACGGGCGGATCCGGGTTCAACGCGCGCGGCGACGGGTGGGGTGGCGGCGGGGAGACCGAGAGCATCGGCTTTGACCGCCGCCGCCTGACCGAGGCGCACACCCTGGCCCAAGGCGGCCCCGGCGACGGCCACACCCCCGGGAAGATCGAAGCCATGGCAGACGACAAGATCACGCTGGGCGCGCTCGACGGCGCCGAGATCGACAAGGTGATCAAGCGCAACATGCAGTCCATCCGGTACTGCTACCAGAAGGAGCTGCAGGCCCACCCCGGGCTCGGCGGCAAGGTCACCATGAAGTTCACGATCGCCGCGGACGGCAGCGTCTCGTCCGCAACGACCCGCCACACCGTGGCCATGCCCACCGTCGAGTCCTGCCTGACTGCGCGCTTTCTCCGCATGGAGTTCCCCGAGCCGCGTGGTGGCGGCGTCGTGCTCGTCAGCTACCCGTTCGTCTTTTCGGAGGGCTGATAGGCTTCGGCATGTTCCTGCCCCGGTTCCTGGCTCACGACCCCGCTCGCCGCGCGCTCCACATCGACGACACGTGGTTCACGTACGGCGAGCTTCGGGCGCGGGGCGAGCGCATCGCGGGCATGCTCGCCTCGCAGGGCGTTCATCCTGGCGATGTCGTCGCCATCCACCTGGACAACGGCCTGGATCTGGTCGATGCGCATCTGGGCTGCATGGCCCTCGGCGCCATCCGACTCCCGCTGAACGCCCACTACCGGGAGGCAGAGCTCCGCCCGATCGTCGAAGACGCCTCGCCGGTCCTGGTCTTTACCAGTGCGCCCGAGCGGTTCCCCGGGCTTGCGTGCTTTGCCCCTACCGATCCCCGCGCGGAATTGCTCTGGCCCTCGCACGATCTCACCGCGCTGCTGTTCACCTCCGGCACCACCGGCCGGCCCAAGGGCGTGCCCCAGACGTTCACGATGTGGGAGGCGAACCTCGACGCCCTTTCGCAACTGTGGGGGTTGACCGCGGAGGATCACCTCTGGCTCGCCTTGCCGCTCTTTCACACCCATGGCCTTGTGCTCGGGCTGCACGGCACCCTGCTTCGTGGCGCTTCCGCCCGTTTGGAGGCGCGCTTTGAGCCGGTTCCGCCGCCGACGGGGATCACCCATGTCTACGGGGTGCCGACATGGTACCGGCGCTGGCTCCCGGGGATGCAAGCCGACCCCGAACCCTTTACGCGCTTGCGGCTCATGGTGAGCGGCTCCGACGGCCTCGATCTTGCCACGTCGAACGCTGTTTTCGACGCTACCGGGCACCGCATCCTCGAGCGCTACGGCATGACCGAGACCGTGATGATCTGCTCGAACCCCGGCGAGGGGGAGCGCCGGGCGGGGACTGTCGGGCCGCCCGTTCCCGGCGTAGAAGTACGGCTTGTGGATGGCGAGGTGCAGGTTCGGGGTCCGAGCGTGTTCGGTGGATACCTCGAGCCCGGGCAACCGCTGCGCGTTGCGGGGCGTCGGTGCGCGGACACAGCGGCTGCGGCTCCCGCCTGGTTCTCCACCGGCGACGCCGGGGCTTGGGATCACGCAGGCTACCTGCGGATCGTAGGGCGCAAGAAGGAGCTGATCATCGTGGGCGGGGTGAACGTGTCGCCCGCCGAGGTCGAAGCGGTGTTTGCAGACATGCCCGGCGTCGCCGAGGCAGGGGTCTGCGGCCTGCCAGACGCCGATCTGAGCGAGGTCGTCGGCCTTGCGGTGGTGCTCGCGCCGGGCGCGTGGGAGGCTGCGGTCCGGGATGCGATCATCCAGCGTGGCCAGGATCTCTCCGGGCTCAAGCGTCCGCGGCGGGTGATCTGTGTCCCGGACCTGCCCCGAAACGCCCTGGGCAAGCTACAGCGCTCCCGGCTCCGGCGGCTGTTCGACGAAGCGAAGGAGTCGGATCCGTGAAGCCCCAGAAGTCGCGTACAAAGCGTGAAGTTCCCGTTCGCACGTGCATTGTGAGCCGGGAGGACAAGCCGGCCTCCGAGCTGCTCCGGATCATCCTGGGCCCAGACGGATCGGCGTACCCCGTCGCGGATCGACACAAGGACGATGGCCGGGGGGCGTGGGTCACGCCCACGCTCGCCGCGGTCGGCACGCTGGTGAACGAGCCGAAGCGGCTGGCGCGCGCGCTCAAAGCCGAGACGGTGGACACGTCGGCGCTGCTGGAACGCGCCCGGGCGCTCGTGGAGGCAAGGGTGCTCGACTTCTTGTCGCTCTCCTCCCGAAGCGGGCGCCTCGCGAGCGGGGCGGAGATGGCGACGGCGGCGGTCCGGGCGGGGGACGCGGTCGCCCTGTTGGTGGCCAGCGATGCATCGGCCGGATCGCTGTCGGACATCAAGGGGTCCCGCGAGCTGCCGGTCTTTGTTCTCGGCCTTGATCGGGAGCAGTTCGGGCAACGCATCGGGAAAGGGGCCCGCGCCGTCGTCGCGCTTCGCCCGGGCGGGCCCGCGGAGGACCTCGTGATGTGGCTCGGGCGGCGGGCGGCCCTCGCCGGGGCATAGTGTCCCTGCCGGGAAGTTTCTCGCCAGTACCCGCGAGGCTCGCAGCGGGCGCCGCGGCTGCTCCCGGAGCCGAAGAACGCAACGACGCCCGGGCCCCCGGCGCGGGTACTCCCGCGTCGGGCCTACGAGTCCGCAGGGCATACCCCGGGAGCGCCGCCCGCGAGGCTCGCAGCGGGCGCCGCGGCTGCTCCCGGAGCCGAAGAACGCAACGACGCCCGGGCCCCCGGCGCGGGTACTCCCGCGTCGGGGCTAGTGCGCGGTGGCCCCCCACAGGTTATCGCCCCGTCCCCGAAGCGTTGCCGGTCCGGACGGGACCCTCCCAGCGCTCGAAACCCAGACCTCAAGGGTCCGAATGTCGATCAAAGACATCACCGACAGGCTCAAAGAAGCCTCTCCGAGCAAGCCCGCGCGCCCGCCTACTGCGGATGTGAAGGGTGCGCCCAACTCGCCTGAGCGTGTAGGTGCTGGCGTTGTCCGGCGCCGCGCCGAGGCCCCGGCACCCGTTGCGGCCCCGGTCGCCGCACCCCCCCGGACCGTCATCCGACGGCCCGGAGCTGGTGTGCCGACGCCGGTCATCGCTGCCCCGGTCCCCGAGCCGCGTCCCGTCGTGGTCGCGCGGCCGGTGGTCGTGTCCGTTCCGCCCGTCGTCGTGGTGCCGAAGGCGGTGGTCGTCGAGCCAGCGCCCGTCGCCGTCGCCGTCGTCGTCGAAGCCGTGCCGGAGGCCGTCGTGGAGGCCCCTGCGGTCGAAGCACCGGTCGAGATGGCCGCCGCCCCGGCGCCGGTCGAGCCCGCTGTGGCCGAGCCCCCGGCAGTGATCGAGGCGCCGAGCCCTGTGACCGTCGCCGCTGTCGAGCCCGTCGCGGTGCCGGCCCCGGTGCCCGTCGTCGTCGTTGAGCCGCCCAAGCCCGAGCCCAAGATCGAGCAGGCCCAGCCCACGCTGGATCGCGCCGTCATCGTGGACCGTCCAGGCGGGAACGCGCGAATCACCATCACGCCGGCCCGGCCGACGCTCGCGCGGCTGCCGGATACGCCGATGCTCCCCGGCCTCGGCAAGGGCGTCATCGCGCTCCCCCCGGGCTTCGACCCCACGGATCCGACCGGTCGTCGTGGTCGCCCGGGCCTCGCGCCAGGCGCCACACGCTGGACGCCTCCGGGGACCGCCGCCCGGCCGCCAGGCCGTACCGATGCTCCCGCGTCCCCCGCCCCTGTAGGCGATGCCAAGGACCGCAAGAAGGGCCGTCGCCCGGACCGCACCGAGCACACCATGTCGGAGTTCGGCAAGGTGCGTCGGCCCAAGGGCAAGAAGGGCCAGTCGATGATCCCCGCCGTCAAGATCAAGCGGCGCATCTCCATCGATGGGGACATCACCGTCGCGAACCTGGCCCACGAGATGGGCGTGAAGGGCGCCGAGCTGATCAAGCTGCTCATGTCGATGGGCACGCCTTCGACGTTGAACCAGACCGTGGACTTCGCGACTGCCGAAGTCCTCGCCCAGGAGTTGGGCCACGAGGTCTACAGCGTCGCGTTCGATGAGTCCGAGCACCTCATCACCCGCGAAGTGGATGAGCGCGCGAACATGCCCGTACGCGCGCCGGTCGTCACGGTCATGGGCCACGTGGACCACGGCAAGACCACGCTGCTCGACGGTATCCGCAAGGCCAAGGTCGCCGCGGGCGAGGCCGGCGGCATCACCCAGCACATCGGCGCGTACCAGGTCAAGAGCGGCGATCGCTTGATCACCTTCCTCGACACCCCCGGTCACGCCGCGTTCTCCGCCATGCGGGCCCGCGGCGCGAAGGCGACGGACGTTGTCATCCTCGTGGTGGCGGCCGACGATGGCGTCATGCCCCAGACGGTCGAGGCGATCAACCACGCCAAGGCCGCGAAGGTGCCCATCGTGGTGGCCATCAACAAGATGGACAAGCCGGGCGCGAGCCCGGACCGGGTCAAGCGTGAGCTGATGAACCACGGTCTGGTCGCCGAGGAGTTCGGCGGTGACACGATCTTCTGCCCCGTCTCGGCGCTCAAGGGCACCGGCATCGCCGATCTGCTTGAGAACGTGCTGATCACGGCAGAGGTCCTCGACCTGCGGGCCAACCCCGAGCGTCATGGCGAAGGCGTGGTGCTGGAGGCTCGGCTCGAGGTCGGGCGCGGCGCGGTCGTCACTCTGCTGGTGCAGAACGGCACGCTCCGCCAGGGCGACATCCTGGTCATCGGCAACACCTGGGGTCGGGTTCGCTCGATGTCGGATGACGCCGGAAAGAAGATCAAGGACGCCGGGCCTTCCCAGCCGGTCGAGATCTTCGGCTTGCAAGATGTGCCGTCTGCAGGCGCCGAGTTTACGGTCGTCGAGACCGAGAAGGACGCGCGGACCCTGGCGGATCACCGCGCCGAGGGCGCCCGCCAGGGTGCGCTCGCGTTGGCTGCTCGCCAGAAGCTCACGGTGGACGATCTGTACAAGCAGAGCGGCACCGCCCTGCCAGTCCAACACGTCGTCATCAAGACGGACGTGGGCGGCACCATGGAGGCGTTGCGCGGCGCGCTCGAGGGCATCGCCATCGCCGGCACGCAGCTCAAGATCCTGCATGCAGCCATCGGCCCGGTCACGGAGTCCGACATCACGTTGGCCGCCGGAAACGGCGCCACGGTCATCGCGTTCAACACCAAGGCTGATGCCAAGGCGAGGGCCGCCGCGGACCAGTACAACGTCGAGATCAAGCGCTACGACGTGATTTACCACGTGATCGACGACGTGAAGGCGCGCATGCTCGGCATGCTGCCCACCGTCTTTGAAGAGAAGAAGATCGGCGAGGCCGAGGTCCGGATGCTGTTCAAGGTCACCAAGGTCGGCACCATCGCCGGCTCGATGGTCACGGATGGCGAGATGATCCGCGGCGCCATCGCCAAGGTGATGCGCGAAGGCAAGGTCGTCCACGAGGGCAAGATCGCGATGCTCAAGCGCTTCAAGGACGACGTCAAGAAGGTCGAGAAGGGCTTTGAGTGCGGCGTGTTCGTCGAAGACTTCGAGACCATCGCGATCGGCGACATCGTGACCTGCTACTCCCGTGTCGAGGTCCCCCGCACCGAGTGAAGCCCGGCCTGATCCCGTTCTTGCCGGCGCCGGATGAGGCGATTCACGTGGGCGTGATGCGGTTGAGCCTGGAGGTGCCAGGCAGCCGCTCGTTGAAGGATCGCCGGCATGGCGTGCGATCCGTCAAGGATCGACTGGCCGCGCGGTTCGGCGCGGCGGTCGCGGAGGTTGGCCACCTGGAGAACCATCAACGGTGCGTGCTGGCGGTCACGATCGTCGGCAATGACGCCGTGGTGGTCCGCTCCCGGCTGGATCAGATGCGCGCGGATGTGAACAACCACCCGGATGTGGTGCTGCTGGATGCGTATACGGATGTGGAGGTTTGGGGGGGAGGCAACGGGTGACGGGCTACGGGCTACGGGCTTGGGGTACGGCCCACCCACGGCTCCATCGGCAACGCCACCAACGCCGGGAACACGTTCGTCCCCAGGAACACCAGGGTCGCCGCTACCGCCGCCGCGCTCTCCGGGTAGCCCGCCCGGCCGAACACCTCCATGGCGGCGACCTCGCGCAGGCCGATCCCCGACACGGTGATCGGCACCGCTGAGCTGAACGCGACGGCAGGCAGCCCAAACAGTAGGATAGACCACGGTAGTTCCCCGAACATCTGGTAGACGAACCCCGCCCCGAACAGATTGAGCACGTTCGCTGCGGCCGTGCAGCCCAGGATGATCCAGCGCTGCCGCATCGACAGCGCGTCGCGCGCGGCGACCAGCTTCTCGGCGATGCCCTGGAGCGGCCCCGGCATCTTCGGGATGGGGAGGTTTGCCACCCCAACGATGCCGGCGATCCCGACGCCGCCCAGCAGCCCGAGCCCGATCAGCGGCGAGGGAAAGACCATGAGCGCCCCCAGCCCGACGAGGGTGGTGAGCGTGAGCACCTCGTAGGCCTTCTCGAGCACGAGCGCTGCGGCCCCGAGCCCAAGGTCCGCGCCGCGGAGAGGTGCGCCGCCTTTCCGGAGGGCGCCCAGCCGGTAGAGCTCTCCGGCGCGGAGGGGGGTGACCAGACCCAGCAGGATGCCCCAGAGAAACCCATGGACAAGTCTCACAGTTTGAAACTCGAAGCCTGTGGCCCTGGCCTGAACGACCCACTTCGCGACCCGGAACACCATCGCGGCGGAGAACAGAACCGCCGCCATCACGATCTGAAGGGCCGTACCGTGAAAAGCCTGTTGCACACTGGCAAGATCGAGGCGGCTCGCCAGGAGCAGCAGCAAGAGCCCGAACCCCACGAGCTTGACTACGGTCCCGAGGTGTCGTCGCATCCGCGGCCCTAACCGAGCGGGAGGATAAGCCCTGCGGCGATGCCTGAACCGTCGCTGCCTTTCGCCACCGTGGACCATGATCGTGCGCGCCGCACGGGCTTTCCGGAGGTGATCTACGGGGCCGGGAAGACGGCGGAGCAGGTGTCGGCCATCGCCCGGACGCTCCTGGCGGCGGGTGAGGTCGCGCTGGCGACGCGGGTGGATCCGGCGAAAGGGGCCTCGCTGATCGCGGCGCTGGGCGGATCCTACGACGCCGTGGCGCAGGTGTGGTGGAGCGGCCAGGCGGCGACAGGCCCAGGCCGGGTGGCGGTGGTGTGCGCCGGCACGAGCGACCTGCCGGTGGCCGAAGAGGCAGCGGTGTGCCTGGGCGCGATGGGGTTTGACGCGCTGCGGATCGTCGACGTTGGCGTCGCGGGGATCCACCGCTTGCTTGGCCGGGTGGATGATCTGCGCGGCTGCGACGTGATCATCGTGGTCGCCGGTATGGATGGGGCGCTCCCTGGGGTCGTGGCGGGGCTCGTGCCTGCGCCGGTGATCGCGGTCCCCTCGTCGGTCGGCTACGGGGCGAGCCTGGGCGGGATCGCGGCGCTGTTGACGATGTTGAATGCCTGCTCTCCGGGCGTCGCGGTGGTGAACATCGACAACGGCTTCGGCGCGGCCGGACTCGCCGCACGGATGCTGGCGATCCGCCCGAGGCCGACCCCATGATCCTGTTCATAGACTGCTTCGCCGGGATCGCCGGGGACATGCTCGTCGCCGCCCTGGTTCACGCCGGCGCCCCCCTCGACCGCGTGCTCGCGGATGTGCGCGCGGTGGGCGTTCCCGGCTGGGTCGCCCGATGCGAGCGCGTCCGTCGAGGGGCCTACGCGGCGACCCGGTTCATCGTCTCGCCGACCCCGACCGCCGACGTACCCGACCGCGGCCATGATCACGATCACGGGCACGATCACGGGCACGATCACGATCACGATCATGAGCACGAGCACGAGCACGGCCACGATCACGCCCACGAGCACGGCCACGATCACGCCCACGATCACGGCATCCCCGACAGCTTCCCGGGCCAGCCCCAGCGCGATTGGGCGACGATTCGGGCGATGCTGGAGGGCGCCAAGCTGCCCCGCCGGGTTCGCGAGCGTGCGTTGGCCACCTTCGCCCGTCTCGCGGAGGCTGAGGGCCGCGTGCATGGCGTTCCCGTGGACCAGGTGCAGTTTCATGAGGTCGGCGCGGTGGACTCGATCGTGGACATCGTGGCGGCCTGCTCGGCGCTGGAGCTGCTCAGGATCGACCGGATCATTGCGACCCCGCTGCCGATGGGCCAGGGGGTCGTTCGCACCCAGCATGGCTTGCTC
>CANKNP010000064.1 GCA_947483545.1 Deltaproteobacteria bacterium
GGGGGGCCACGCGTAGGAACAGCCACAGCCGGTCCGTGGCGTCAACGATCATCGCGGCCGATCGCAGGCGCCCTCCCGCCCCGGACAGCGGGATCTCCGGCCCCGGTGTGGTGCCGTCCCAGGACCGGATCCGAGAGGCACGAAGATCCGTGCTCGTCTCCAGGCCATAGAGCCGGCCCGCGTTGTCGAAGGCCAGGGTCTGGAGCGCGCTGTCCTCGTCGAGCGCGTGCGGGAGCGGGAGATCGAGGTACTCGGACGGCTCGTCGCTGCCGATCCGGAGAACTTTCAGCCCGCGCAGATCCAAGCTGAAGAAGATCAGACAGTGGGCCGCGTTGTCGGGAGAACTGAGCACGGTCAACGGCTCGTACCCGGGGGGAGGGGAGAACAAGCGGGTCGTGAACTGTCCCGTCTGGGGGTCGAGGGTGACAAGCGCGACGTCATCCCCGCCCCAGAGCCAGAGGCCAAGCTGTTCCCCGTGCTCAAAGAGTCGGCGTGAGGGCTCGGTGGGCATCGCCAAGTCGCCGTCTGGCACCTCGGTCACCGGTCGGAGGGTGTTTCGCCCGGCATCGAACTGCCCGGCCAGCGGGCGCACCTGGGCGGGGACGGCGACCTCCTTTTGCCATTCGACGGCCCCGGTGCTGTCCCGTCGTTCGATCACGCACGTGCTGGAGCGCCGGGTGATCGTGCCACATCGCGCGATCACGATGCCGTCAGGTGCGATCGAGACCGCCACGGGCCAACCGTCGCGCCAATCGACATCCGGCCCCGCCTGTGCCGAGGTGGTCCAGAGCCCAAGGAGCACGGCAACCAGGCCCCGTCGAAAGCGAGCCGCGGCACGGAGGTCCTGCACGCTCGTGCTCACGCCCCGAAGTTCCTCGCCACCCTGGCGACAAACCTCACGCCAGCGACACGAGTTCGCGTCCGACCGGGCGCACGACCTGCCGCCAACTCTCCCACACGATCGCGTCCTGCTCGGCTTCGGGCGCCCAGCCGTGCCGTCGTAGCTCCGGGTCTTCCGGCGCCGCGGGTGAAATGGGGCGGGGAGGGCCGGCTTCGAGCTCCGCCTCGACGGCGTCCGTCACCTCCCGTCCTCCCTCGGAGATCGCCCACCGAACGACCTCCCAGGCGAGCGCAGCATGGCGAGCCTCGTCACGCACGATCCCCTCCATGACGGCGCGGACGAGCGGATCGTCTACCTGCCGCGCCAGGCGGGTGTACAGCCAGACGGAGCAGGTCTCGGCGCCGCAGCCATCCGCCAGCGTGGTGGCGGCGAGCTCCGCGAGGCTGCCCGCGAGCGAGACGTGTGCTGGCAGACTGAGCGGCCCCGCGGAGATCTGCTCCCCGGCGTATGCGGAGGCCAACTCAAACGCGCGCCGGGCGTGACGTGCTTCGTCCATCGCGGCTCGCTGTGCGCCGGCGACGAGCGAATCTGGCGCGCCAAAACGAAGTAACTCCAAGGCGGCCCGGTGAAACTCCGCGATCGACGCGTGTTCGGCGATGGCGATCTCGGTCCAGAACGTCGTGAGCACGTCGCGTCGCCAGGGGGCGAGGCCCTTCGCGAGCGGCAAGGTGGGCCCAGGTCGCCGGCAAACCGCGGGTCGGAGGATCAAGCCGCCTTGCCGCAGCGGCCGGCCCATACAGCCCCAGTCGATTCTTTTTCCTGAGTCGCAAGAGGCGAGGATCACCTCATAGCAGCAACTGCCGTCTGAGCGGGGCTCCGGCACATCGTCCCCGATGATCGCGATGGGCGCGATGGCTCCGAGCCCGCCATCGACGCATGGTCCCGCGGGTGCGCGTCTCTGTGGTAGGCTTCACCATCCAGGCTCGGCCATGCTGCTTTTCTTGCTGGGATGCGTCGAAAATGGGCTCCAGGGCCCGTCGGCCGCTCCGCCCTTCGCAGAGAGCGGGGATTCCTCGCCGGAGCCGGTCGATAGCGGGGACTCCTCGCCCGAACCTTTTGTTGACTCGTCGACGAGCTGCCCCGATACCGTCCCGGCCGACGATGCAGAGCCAATAACGGCCGATTGCCTGGGCACAGTGACACCGTTCACCGGGGAGTTTGTCGAACTGTGGCGCACCCCGGCTTCGGATTTTGTCACGGCGCTCCACGCCGCGCATATGGAAGACGGGAACGGGGACGGCGTGATCGACTCCGCCGACCCATGCAGATCATCGTAGACGCGGGGTGGAGCGCTATCGAGATCCTCGACAGCGATGGGACCCTAAGGACGGTGACCAGCACAGGCGCGCACCTGGTGATGGCCACCACCGGAGACGTGGACCCCACCGATGACGGCGCCGAGGCGGTGATCTCCGGGTACTTCCTCGGTGGCGACGGCTTCTTGGACGTCGCCAGCGAGACGGGTCCTCGCTGGTCCAACACCGTTCCGGAGGAGCAGAGCGCCTACCCCTGGCTCACCGACCTTGACGGCGACGGCGCGCCTGAGATGCTGACCGGCAAGTACGTGATGGACCCGTTCACCGGGGACCTCCTCACCACATTGGACGCGCCCTTTTCCTCCTTCTCCCCGCCCGCCTCCGTGGACCTTGATCGCGATGGCATCGAGGAGATCTTCGTGTCCGCATGGTCGCGGGGCCAGGTGGACATCTTCTCTGCCGAGGGCGACGTGATCGCCCCCTGTGTGGAGGCGGGCGGCACTGTATACAATGCCTCCTACGCCGTCGGAAACCTCGATGACGACGACGACGGCGAGCTTGTCGCCGCCGGAACAGGGTACCTCGCCATCTGCGATGCGGACGGCACCCCCCTGGGCCGCGTCCCTGCGTTTGAGGGGAATGAGCCACCCCTTGTCGGGCTCGGCGAGCTGGATGGCGACTCCCGGCCGGAGATCGTCGTCTCGTATGCGTGGGGCATCACCGCTTTCGACACCGACCTCTCGACGCTGTGGACCTGGACCTCCACCGAAGGCAACTGGACGGCGTTCTCGCTCGCGGACCTCGACGGGGACGGGCTGCACGAGATCCTCGTCAACGACGGCGGCACCCTCGTCGTGCTCGACCACGCCGGCGCTGCCCTGACGTCCTACGAGTTCGACACCGAAGACGGGAGCGCATGGAAGAACCAGCCGATCGTCGTTGACATCGACGGCGACGGGCTCGCGGAGATCGTCGTCGGCGGCTACGACATCGTCGCGCTGGAGTCCCCAGAGGGGGGCTACCCGATCCCCGGCGCCCAGTTCGACTGGCCCGGCCCCGACCACCACCCAGGCGATCGCACGGCGACGGGCGGGCTCCCCGGCCCGACGCCCTTCTGGCTGGTGCCGGGGGACAACGTGTGGCAGGGCCTTGCCCCCGCGGTGGGGCAACGACCGGACCTGACCGTCGCGATTACGGAGGTGTGTGTCGAGTCGTGCGAGGGGGACGCGGTTGTGACCGTGCGAATCGCCAACGCAAGCGCAGAAGCGCTGGATCGTGCCGTGGGTGTCACGCTGGAGGGCGCTGCGGGCGACGTCCTGGGGACAGCCACGGTGGCTTCCCTCGCGGGAGGGGCGGGGCACTACGTGACGTTCGTGGTTCCGGTCGGCGAGCTGGCGTTGGGGCTCACGACGATCGTGGACGGCGGCGGGCAGGTCGCGGAGTGTGAAGAGGCGAACAATGAGGAGGTTTACCGCGACATGCCGTGTCCATAGCGGCGGCGCCCGGCATCAAGGCCGAAGCTTCGAGCGGAACGCCGTGACGGTCTGCGGATCGACCGGCTTCGACCAATTCTTGCACTCGACCAACCACAGGCTCCCCTCCTTCTGCAGGAAAGGATCCGTGGTGTTCGCGTCCTCTCGGCCGGGTCCGGCGCTTCCCTCGCCGTTCCCGCCCGGGACGCAAACACGGGAGCCAGCTTTGAAGCCGCGCACTTCGTGGCGCCTTCAAGTCTGGCTCCCCGCTCAGTTCTGCCCCCTACCTCCACCTCCTCAACCCGCTCCACGGCACCGGGATCGGCGACGACGGCAGCATGTCCCCCTCGACCAGGAACCAGCCCTGAACGGGCCCCGGCAGCACATGAAAATCCATCGCGGGCATGAACCCCTGCCCGGCGAGCACCCACGTCCCGGTGCCATTCGTCGCTACATCGAGCAGGACCACGGCGTGGCCAGGAGACCCGGGGATGACGACGACGTCGCCGGGGAGCGGATCGGCGACGGAGACCGTGTCCATCGGCAAGCTCCGCGTCCCCGCGTAGGTGAACAGGTCCATGAGCCAGGCCTCGAAGCTGGCGTCGCTGCTGCTCGGCGCGGCTGCGTTGGCGACGAAGCTCACGCGGCTGCCGGAGACCCGCGGTCGGGTGCCCGCCGCCCAGGAGGCCCAGGAGGAGACGTCCCCAGAGGTGTAGTGGAACGCCGGGGATTCGCCGACTGCGCGTTCCCAGGTCGCTCGAAGTCGGAGCGCGCTGTCGGCGCACTGCTGCAGGTCGCGGGTGCCCACGGGGATCTGAACCACGCGGGCAGCCCCGATGGCCATCGCTCGTCCGTCGTAGCTGAGCACGGCACGGCCTGCATCGTAGAGGGGGAGCGCGCCCAGCCAGTCGCCGAAAGCGCCGCCGGTCATGCGTGTGGCACCCGCGGGCGGCGGAAACGCCTCGGCGACGGTCTCCGCAAGAGCCGCGGGAAACAGGAGGAGCAGGGACAGGACCATCTGCCGGATCTAAACCGCCAGCGCGCGGAAACCCCCAGGCGATATACCGCCCGCCATGAACACCCTCTACGTCATCGACCCGCTCGCGGGCTTGAACATCGCAGGTGACTCCACGTATATGCTCATGCGCGAGAGCACCCGCCGGGGTTTCCCCGCCGCCTGGTGTACACCCCAGGACCTCTACGCCGTCGAAGGTGCTGTCCCCTGGGCCCGTTGCCAATCCGTCCAGGCGTACCCGCCCAACGCCGCCCAGGTTTTTGACACAGGCGCTTGGGTCGAGCGGCCGCTGACCGACTTCGATGTGATTTGGATGCGCAAGGACCCCCCTTTCGAGATGCGCTACATCTTCACCACCTACCTGCTCGAAATGGCGATGCGCACAGGCTCCACGCGTGTGTTCAACCACCCCGCCGGCTTGCGCTCCCGGAACGAAAAACTCTTCGCGCTCCAGTTCACGGGCCTGACGCCCAACACCCTCGTCTCGCACGAGATCCCGCGAATTGTCGCGTTCACAGAATCGCTCCCCGGAAAAGTGGTGCTCAAGCCCTGGGATGGCAACGCCGGCCGCGGGGTGCTCGTCACGCAGAAGGGCGATCCCAACCTGCGTTCGATGATCGAGCTCTTGACCTGCGAGGGCCGGGATTTCATCCTCGCGCAGCAACACATCCCCGCGATCGTGTTGGGCGACAAACGCATCCTGCTGGTTGCGGGCGAGCCCGTCGGTGCGATGTTGCGGGTGCCCACGGCGACCGACCATCGGGGCAACATGCACGCCGGCGCGACCGTCGTCGGGTGTGAACTGAACGCGAGAGACCTGGAGATCTGCGCGGCCATCGCGCCGATGCTCAAGGCCGAAGGCCTGCTGTTCGTCGGCATCGACGTGATCGGCGGCTACCTGACCGAGATCAACGTCACGAGCCCGACCGGCATCCAGGAGATCAACCGCCTGCAGGGGGTTCAGATCGAACGTTTGGTTTGGGACGCGATCGGATGACGCTGCTCCTCGCGCTGCTCTGTGCCCCGCCCGCCCTTGCCGGCTCTCTGCTCTCCGACGAGCAGAAGGACGACGACAGCTTGAACGAAGGCGGCGTTTTGGGCGGCGGGGGGCTCCCGGTGCTCGCGCCTGTGGAGCCGGGTCCCTTGCCGCCCAAGCCGACGACGGAGGCTGCTGCGGCGATGTTGCGCATCCCGCCGGACCTCCTGGTCCGCGCCCAACAAGCGTGCGACCTGATGTTCGCCCGGCGCTATCGGGATGCGAAGCTGGTTTTTGACGACATCGCTGTGCGCTACCCGACGACAGGCGTTGGCCCGCTCGGGATCTCGATCCTTTGGCAAGCGTTGATGTTCGAGAACTTCGACTGGAAGTACGACGCGCAGTTTCGCGCAGCCTCGGCCCAGACCCGGGCGCAGCTGGAACGGGGATTCGATGAGGCCGGCGCCGAGCCCCTGGAGCAGTTCGTCCTGGCGGGGGTCGGCGGGCTGGACGCCGTTCACGCGCTCCGGAAAGGCGAATACATCAGCGCGCTGGGCAGCGCCGTCACCGCCATGCGTGCGTTGCAACAAACCGAGGCGGAAGCCCCGGAGCTTCACGACGCGAAGATTGGGGACGGCATGTATCTGTATTGGCGCACCACGGTCTCCGCAGCGTCGAACCTCATCCCCGATTTTCCTGACCGACGCGCCGACGGGATTCGGGCGCTGATGCAGGCCGAGTCGGGCGGCGTGCTCTTGGGGCCAGGCGCGTCCTTGGTCATGGCGTACGCCTACATCGAGGAGCACGACCTGCCGCGGGCGTTGCGCGCGGTGGACGTGAACGTCGCGCGGTACCCGGACTGCGTGGTCAACAACCTCACACGCGGTCGAATCCTGACCTCGATGCGGCGCTACGACGAGGCGCTGCGCGTGTACGACGGGGTGATCGCCCAGAACGTGCAGAACGAGCGGGTCTATTATTTTCGCGGGATCGTACTCGCGCGGCTGGGACGCTACCCGGAGGCGACTACCGCGTGGCAGACCTACCTCGGGTTTCCAAGCCCGCCGCTCGAATACAAGGGTCAGACCTGGTATCGGCTGGGGGTCGCGCGGGAGCGGACGGGCGATACCCCCGGTGCCAAGATCGCATTTACTGAGGCCGTCAAGCTCGGCAACGAAGCGGCGGAACGTGCCCTGGAGGCCCTTTGATCCTGCTCCTCCTCACGCTCGCCTGCACCGGCGAGCCCACCGCCGACTACGAAGACGCCCAGGCGGACGACGACTTCGGGCCCGCCCCCTCTTTTCAGCTCACCGACCAGAACGGCATCGTCCGCACGCAAGCCGACTTTGCCGGCAAGGTGTGGGTCGCCAACTTCATCTTCACGAGCTGCCCGGACGTCTGCCCGCTCGTGACCACCAAGCTCGCCGCGTTGCAAGCCCAGCATCCCTGGGCCACGTACGTCTCCTTTTCGGTCGATCCGGGCACCGACACCCCGCCGGTGCTGCTCGCCTATTCCCAACGATTCCACGCCCAACCGGGCTGGTATTTTCTCACCGGGCCTGTCGATGACGTACGCAAGGTTGTCGTCGAAGGGTTCAAACAGGCGATGGAGGTGACCGACATGCCGGCGGGCACGCCGGATCGCATCCTCCACGGGGATCGTGTCGTCATCATCGACAAGGCTGGACACATGCGGGGATTTCCGGAGTCGCAGAGCCCGGAGGTGGAGAGCATCCTCAAGAAATTTCGGTGATTGGCGGCCTTGGGTCCACCCAGAAGGGGGGCCGCGAGGGCGTGCAGCGGCGTTTCAAGGAAATCGTGAGCGGCCCGGATGTGGCGCCGAGCCGCCCTGATCCGCGAAGTTTCGATACAGCCCCAAATGCTCCCCCTCCTCCTCGCCTGCACCTCCCCCTCCCCCGCGCCGGATTCCCCCGCGTCGGACGCCTCCGTCGACACCGCCCCCGCCACCGAACCCCCGAGCCGGGCCTCCGAATACGCCCCGTTGACCATCGAAGCGACGGTGGCCACAGGGTCGATGCGATCCTCCGCGGTACGTTCTACGTGCCCGTCGCCGCCGCGGAGGATGGCAGCGTGCTCGCCGCGCCGAGCTTGGACTACAACCGGATCACGGGGAGCCGGTTTGGGGTCGCGAACTGAGCGCGGCAAACGGTTCCATCTACCCGCAACACGCCCCCAGACCTTGACTTTGCCCTGATCCTCCCCTATAAGCGCCCCGACTTTCCCCTTCGCCCCGAGGTTCTCCATGCGCAATCTGCTCCTCTCCTTCTCCCTGGTCGCTCCGGCCCTTTTCATCGCCTGCACCGGCGAGTCGGAGGACACCAGCTCCGCCGACAACGGCGGCGATGGCGACAACGGCGGTGACAACGGCGGCGACAACGGCGGCCTGACCTTCGAGGACTTCGTCAACACCACCGAGGCCTACATCGGCGACACGGCCTGCTACGACGGTACAAACTGGAACGTTCAGGCCGTTGGCGCCGGCTGCACCAGCAACATCCTCGTGAGCGGCACCGTCAGCGACTTCCAGACGGAAGACTCGGTCCCGGGCGCGACGCTCGACGTCTGGACCAACGACGACATCAACACCAGCGCAGACATCGGCATCGAGGTGGACAGCAACGGCAGCGGGTCCATCACCGTCCCGGCCTGCACCGCAGTCGGCTACAGGACCTCCACCCCGGTCGAGTGGGAAGAGACGGTGGACACCTTCGAGGTCCACCAAGTCTACGCGTGGGACGCCAGCGGCGCGACCACGGACACCTGGAACTCCGTCTCCGTCGCGACCTCCCGCCTGATCCCTTCTCTGCTCGGCCTCGAGTGGACGCCCGGGACCGCGATCATCGCCGGCACCGCCTACGACTGCAACGAAGACCCGATCCAGAACGCCCAGGTCTTCATCCACGACGCGGACGGCGGCATTCCCGACGGCATCGCGATCCGCTACTTTGAGAACGGCCTGCCCAACTCCGAGCGGCCCACCACCAATGACGACGGCCTCTGGTCCGCGATCAACATCCCCCCCGGCGACTGGATCGTGGAGATGTGGGTGTACGACGGCGCGGCGCCGAAGCTCATGGGCGTGACGAACCTGACGATGCAGCCTGACTCCGTCGTCATCTCGAACATCTTCACGGGCGACGACGACGGCGTCTACTTCCCCGCCTCCTGCGTCGAGGCCTGCGAGTAATGGTCGGCCTGCTCCTCGGCCTGGGGCTCTGGACCGGCACGGCCCACGCCGACACCCCCGACAACTGGAAGTTCACGCTCGACGGCTACTACCGGACGCGCGGGTACATCTACGCGGGCCTGTACGACGGGCAGACCAAGCCGGGCACGTTCCTCACGCACAAGCTGCGCCTCCAACCACAGCTCAACTTTGAGGATCGCGCCAAGTTCTTCATGATGATCGACGCGCTCGACGGCGTGTACTGGGGCGACAACGCCTCGCAGGCCAGCACGGCGTTGTTCGCCGCGGATCCTTCCGCCACGAGCTACGAAGGCGGCGAGATCGTGCCCATCCAGCTGAAGCGGGTTTGGATGGACTTCAAGATCCCGCTCGGGGTCTTGCGGATCGGCCGCCAGGGCTCCAACTGGGGAATGGGCGCGCTCGCGAATGAGGGCAACGGGTTCGACGACACGTTCGGCGAGAACAAGTACGGATCGACCTACGACCGTGCGATCTTCGCCACCAAACCCATCAGCATCGTCCAGACCGTGATGGGCAAGAAGGGCGCGAAGGAAGTGCCGCTTTTCCTGGCCATCGGCGTGGACCGGCTGGTGGAGGATCCGCTCATCCAATACTACGGCTATGAGTGTTCAGACTCCGACGACGAAGACGGCTGTAGCGATCCCGACGAGGATCACGGCTTCTCCGAAGAGCGCGACGCCGAGAACCGCAGCGACTCCTGGTGGGTGGATACCAACGACGACGTCTGGGAGATGGTCTACGTGCTCGTCTACCGCGGTGAAGGCGTCAAGTTGGGCAAGGACCTGCGGGGCGACATCACCGCTGGGGTCTACGCCGTGAACCGGGTGCAGAAAGAGACCAACTCCAATGTGCTCATCGTGGACGGGTACGCCAAGAGCGAGATCGCAAATACTTACTTTGAAGGCGAGATCTACCACATCGGCGGGCACTCCGAGGCGATCACGCTGCCCGGCGCATACGACCCGAGCGGCGTGGACGACCCGCTGTACAAAGACGTGGACATCTGGGGCTACATCGCCCGCGCCGGCTACCAGAACGAGACGTTCACCGGCTATTTTGAGACCGGCTACGCCTCGGGCGACGACAAAGCCGCGGACGAGAACTTCACCGGCCGCGCGCTCAACCCGGACTACAACGTCGGCTTGATCCTGTACGAAGAGGTCATGGCCCGGGTCACGTCCGAGACCTGGTCCGAGGAGGCCAAGGGCCTGTGGTCGAGCGGCGGCGTGTACAACAGCCGCTACATCTACCCCACCGTCAAGTACCGCCCGCTCCCCAACTGGGAGGTGATCGGCGCGTTCCTGGTCGCTTGGCCCGACAAGCCCGACGGCTCGCGGATCTTCTGCTCCGAGGACGATGGCATCGACTGCGCGCAGTACAACGCGACGAAGAAGATCATCGGCTGGGAGGCCGATCTGGCCGTGAAGCACAAGTTTCACGACCACATCAACTTCACGCTCGAAGGTGGCTACGCCCACGTGACCGACCGCCTCCCGCTGGAGACGACCGGACTCGGGTATGAGACGGACGATGAAGGGAATACCTACGGGAACTACTTCACGTTGCAGAGTCGGATCGCGTACGAGTTTTGAGGGGGTAAACCGGCGGCCTCGGAACCACCCAGCGGGTCTGGTCACCGCCGTGGAACGGCCGTGGGCATCGGCTGGCGCGGGGGGACGGGGGGGTAGACCTTGCCGGGACGTCACCGAACAAAACTGAGCCCCTCAGTTTTGTTCGATCGGCGGCGGTCTCCTCTCCAACCACGAGCCCATCGATGAGCACCAAGACCGCCCGCTCACCTCTTCGCCGGTCCCGAGCCCGAAGAATCGCACCGCGATGGTCGGCGCCGCGTACCTTCGCGGTTGCAACATTCATCATGCTGCGCTACAACATCGCACCCCCCGTGTGCCCGATGTCGCTCGTCCTCCTCCTCCTCGCTGCCGGCGCCGCCCATGCAAAGACGCCAGCGTGGCCGGGCACGGGCGAGCAGGCGGAGCACATCCTCGATGCGGACGATCCGGAGGCGGAGGTGACCCCGGACGCGCCGGTACCGGCCACCGGCCTCCGCTTTGTCGGCATCCTGGACGTGAAGCCCACGCTGTCCAACTTGACGGCGGAGTCGGCCTACGTGAACGGGCAGATCGTCGGCACGCTCGGGGGCACGAACTCGACGACTGTGCTGGACAAAGGCGAGATCCTCGGGTTCGCAGTGGAGCAGCGTGCGAGCACGTTTTTCACGTACCGGCCCAAGTTGATGGACGGGCGGGCAACGCTCGGCGCGGCGTTCGAGATCGACTTTGCCTGGGGCGACGCCTCGTACGGGACCGGCGGCAACACCGGCGGCGCGATGGGCGCGGACCAGATCAACCTTCAGACGCGCCGGCTCTACGGCAAGTTCCGCCTGTGGGGCGCTCCGGGTACCCCGAAGGGCGCGCACTCCTACGCTGATCTGGTCGTCGGCTTGCAGTTCGTCGGGGACGGTGTTCACGATCCAGAGGGCGCGAAGCTGGACGACCTGACCCGGTCCGGCGGGCGGCTGTTGTTCTTCGGTACGGAGGCCGCGGGCCTCACGCTGTACGGCGTGCAGGGCGGTGTGTTCCGGTACCGGGTGGGGGCGTACACCCTCTACGAGCAAGGCCTGGCCGACGCGGACGACATCACGCTGTGGATGGCCGACGCGGAATGGCGGCCCGCGTTCAGGTTCCGTGTGGGTGCGCATGCCTGGTACTTGCGGGATCGGGCGGGCGGCGGGGCTGGGCTGCTCGGCAGCGGCCCGACCAGCGCGCTCTCTGAGATGCAAGGCGGGCCGCGGCTCGACCTTCGCAGCGACACCTCCGACGAGAGCGTGGAGGGGGCCCCTGAGACCCACGCCGCGCTTGCGTGGTTCGGCGGGGACATCGGCTACAACCCCGCGCTGGACGCCGGACGTTTTGGGGCTTCTGCTTCGGGCTTCGTGAACGCGGGCAGGCTCTACGTCATCGACCAGAAGGATGTGCCCGTTCTGGGCGCCTTGTTCGATGCCGAAGCGAGGGTGCGGTACGCCCCTGGCGCCGGAAGCGTGGTTCGGGCGGAGGTGCTCTACGCTTCGACGGATGGTGCGGGGGCCGAGGGTCACGGGGGAGGGGACCCGTACGGGGGCGTGGTCACGGGCAACAGCTACGGCATCGCTGCGGCGACCTGGGCGACGCACGGTTGCCTGCTGCTGTTCCCGGATCCGACGTCCATCAATCGGCAGGTGGCCGTGGTGTACGACCCCTCCAACGCAGGCGCTGGGCTGATCGGCGCTTCGGGAAGCGTCGGGTACGATGTGCTCCCGAACCTGCTCACGCTGACGGCGGGCGGGGGCTACGCCGCGTCCAACGGCGGCGGACACGGCATGGAGGTGAACGGTCGCGTCTCCGGTCACCCCTTCCCCCTCTCCACCCTCGGCCTCGCCGGCGCGGTCGTGCTCGACAGCGGTCTGCCCGAGAACCCATGGGTCGTCTACTCCTCCTTCCAGTGGATCGTGCTCTGATGCTCCCTCGTGCGCTCCGCTTTTCCATGGTCCCGGGCCTGCTCGCCCTTGCTGCAATGCAAGGTGCCTGCGCGCCCCGCTACGCCGCCCGCGGCCCGATCACCCCCGCGGAGATCTGGTCCCCGCTCCCTGTGAAGCACGTCTCCGTGCGGGGCATCGACATCGCCTACATCGACTCGGGTCCGCCACCGGACGCGTCTGTCGGCGGCGGCGAGGTGCCCACCATCGTGCTGATCCACGGCCTGTCCAGCTACTCCAGCTTCTGGGAGTATCAGATCCCCGCGCTCGCCCAGCACCACCGCGTGCTCGCGCTGGATCTGCCGGGGTTTGGACAGTCTGGCCACCCGGACGCGAGCTACACGCCGCCGTGGTTTGCCTCCGTCGTGGCCGATTGGATGGACACCGTCTGGGCGCCCCGCGCGATCGTGATGGGTCACTCGATGGGCGGCCAGGTAGCGCTCACCCTGGCGCTCGATCACCCCGAGCGCGTCGAGCGCCTCGTGCTCTCCGCCCCCGCGGGCCTGGAGCGCTTCGACGCCGGGCCTGCCGCGTTCATGAAGGGCTATTGGACGGAGACCCGCGCCTTGGAAGCCGGCGAGGACGAGATCCGCGCGAACTTCGTCGCCAGCGTGTTCAACCGTCACGATGACGGTGTGGAGCGGCTGATCGAGGAGCGGGTGCGGATGGGACACGGGCCTGCGTTCCGCGGGACGAGCGTCGCGGTGTCGCGCAGCATCGCGGGGATGCTCGACTTTCCCGTCTGGGCGCGGCTCCCCGAGATCAAAGCACCCACGCTCATCGTGTTCGGCACGGACGACCACATGATCCCGAATCCGATCTTCACGGGTGGCAGCACGCGCAGCATCGCCGAGCGGGGTGCGGACCGAATTCCAGGCGCAAAGCTTGTCATGCTGCCCGGAGCCGGGCATACCGCCCATCACGATGACGCCCGCGGGTTCAACGCGGCCGTCGATGCTTTCCTCGGTTCGCCCGCACCGGAGTCTCCATGACCCTGCCCCTCCTCCTCCTGGCCGGACAAGCCCTCGCCACCCCAGGGTTCGATCCTTCCGTCGCCGAGGAGGTGTTCAACGGCAACGAGATCTACACCCAGGATGGCACAACGCGACTGTGGGCGGAGATCGCGCGCTATCGCGATCCGGACACGACACTGTTCGGCAGCGTGACCTACAACAGCCAGACCGATTGGCCCGAGAGCGACTTCTACGCCCCCTGGATCGCGACCTGCTTCGGCTCGACCGAGCCCGACTCAGGCACGTTCCTCCTTCACGTTGGGCCCGACATCGCGCTCGCCACGGGTACGCCGATCCTGTTTGTGCCTGGCGCTGGCGACAACGCGAGCCGCGGCTTCATCACCATGGCGAGCCATTTTGACTACGACTTCCGTCCGGTGTTCGCGATCACGTTCCCGCACCCCCATGGCGACGTCTTTCAGCAAGCCGAGATCGTCGCGGACGCCGTCGCCGTCGTGAAGGCTCGGACGGGCGCGTCGCAGATCGACGTCGTCAGCCACTCCAAGGGCGGTATCGCCACCGCGATCTACCTGTCGAACGAGGCCAGCACCGACTGGGCGGACACCGCCTACGCGGGCAGCGCGACCGCCTACGACGGCTCCGTCCGTCGTGCAGTGTTCATCGCCACGCCCCTCGCCGGCATCGACACGGCCTATCGTTGGTCCTCTGGCAACCTGATGTCGTTGGAGAGCGACACCGCGTTCTCGCCCTCCTCCTGGTCCATGTATTATCCCTACACCACCGCCAATCCGTTTGGCGCGGAGGCGTTGACGGACCAGGACTTCCTGCCCGATGGCCAGGATCTCTTCCCCGGCCAACGCCAGCTCCTCGCGCGGCAGGACTACGAGCTGCCCGGCGCGATGCCCTGGCTCGGGACCTACGCATCCCAGCAGGACTGGTACACGACCTACGAGGGCGGGACCGGATTTTATTCGGAGAGCGATGGCATTGACCAGGCGATTGCCGAGGGCGGCAGCCTGATTCAGAGCCTGCACGGAAAGGGCATCGATCCAAGCGTCGAGATCTACTTGATGGCGGGCGAAAACCCGCTGATGCCAAGCTCGTTTGAGACGATGGTCACCGAATACTACGGGACCGTTTTCGCCGAAGCCTTTTACGACGGACTTGGCGCGTTCTCCGAGCTGATCGCAGAGGCTATCGGCGACGCATTGGTCGGGGTCGGGGTGAGTGAAGGGGAGATCCAGGGGTTGGCGTCCGGCGCGCTCATCCTCGGCGAGATCACCGGTCCATCGGACGGGTTGGTGTTTGTCACCAGCGCGCTCGATAGCACCGCCCTGACTGGTCGCGGCGCCATTGTCGTCGAGAGCTACACCGCCAACCTGTCGCACCTCGACTTGCTGTACGCGAGCCCGATCACGGGGCAGCTCCTGATCGACGACGCGGGCGATGACCCGGAGAAGGCCTGGGAGATCGCGCTGGGCGAGCGCTACACGAGTGAGGACAGCATCGGCAAGGTGGACACCTGGCTCGCCGACCCTGTCGTGCCCGACGACACCGGGGCCGACGACACCGGGCCCGACGACACCGCGGTGGTGGACGACACCGGGCCCGACGACACCGGGACGGGCGACACGGACACGGGCACCGACAATCCAGGGGTCACCCCCGAGGACGAGGACGAATACGCGTTGGGTTGCGGGACGTGTTCGACTTCTGGGGGATCGCCGCGGGGGTGGATGGCGTTGGTTTTGTTGGCAGCGGGGATTTTGGGGAGGCGGCGGGGGTGAGGGGGCCTGAGTGACCACAATTGACAAACTCACTTTGGGTCATTCGGGGTGGATGCGGGGGCCCAACCGGATGCTGCTCCTCTCGACCGCCCGCGCGATGCCCATGGCCACCGTGTACCGTGTCTGTGCCCGGGGCCCCTGGCGAGTCGAACAACCTGCTGGTGGCGGGCGGGTCTTTCAGCGTCGGCGGGTATGAGGGCGGCGACATCCTCCCCCGCGGGGGTGGGCCCTCCGGTCTCCTGACCCGGAACGCCCCGGAGTTCGACGCCCCAAGGATTTCTGCCCAGCCTCGCGGGGGGGCCGCCCCTGCGCAGATCGAGAGCCGCAACGGGTTCAGTTCGCACCACGGGCATTGTTGCCCAGCCTCACGGAGGGCCGCCACGAGGCCGAACGCGTGGCCGATGGGCTCGCTCCAGGTCGCCGCAGGGGCCGGCGAGGTCGCCGTGGGGCTCGGGCCGAGGGTGTGGCTCGTCCCCGCGACGATCGACAACTCGCTGTCCCAAGGGGTCCGATAGACTTCCGTCGTCGCCATCACCCGCGCCCTCCCTCGGCCGGACTCGACTCCCCCATCACCGCGCATGTTCTCGGGCTTGAGGTTGCGGTGCACGAGGTCGTAACGCCGACGCGGGCTGCCCCTTGACTCTGGGTGAACCAGCTGGAGTCACCCATGTCCGCAGCGTCCATGTCCCTCCCCCCGTCGTTTCTGATTGACACCCTGAGCGACGCACCCGCCGTGCGCGTCGCCGCTCCCCCGGTCGCCGCCATGCCGATGTTCGCCGTGATCGCCACGCCTCTGCTGACCTCCACCGACTTGGTCCGCCTGGTCGCGTGTGCCGCCCTGAGCTGGTGGGCCTCCCCGTTTGTGCTCTCCGGATCGCTGTGGTTCGCCACGCGGTGATCCTGAGGGTGACCCGACGCGGTGATGCTACCCATGGTGTCGCCCCGTCAGCCCTCAGGGCTGCGCGACTCCCGTCACGACAGGCTCGGGCGCCGCCGGCGGTGGCCCCCACCACTCCGACAGGTCGAACTCCACGGCGTCAAACGGCCGGATCCGGGCCATGCCGTCTCCGTCCACGCCGCCGTGGAACCGCCACCCCACGCCGTCGTGCTCATACACCTCGACCGACCGCAGCGTCGGATCCACGAGCCAGGCCCAGCGAACCCCGGCCCGGCCGTACCACTCCATCTTCCGGATCCGGTCGTGGTTCGCCGTGGAGGGCGACAGGACCTCGCAGATCCAGTCGGGCGCCAGCTCGAACGCGGCGATGTCGGGCACCTCGGGGAGTCGGGAGCGCCGCCAGCCCGCGAGATCCGGGACGAGGACGAGGTCCGTGGGTGCGAGCGGACCCAGATGCAGCTCCGGCTCGTCCAGGATGATCCAGCCGCCAGGCCCAGCCCCCGGCTTTCGTTTGCCGAACGCCGTGCGGACATCTGCCCCGATGCCGCTGGACGCATCCGCGTGGACATTTCTGGGCCTCGGCATGGCATAGATCTCGCCGTCGATCAGCTCGACGACGAGGTGTGCGGGCATCGCGAGGAGGTCCGCGTACGTTGCCCGGCGATGCGAGGGGAGGGCAGCAGCTTCCATTTGCGCATTGTACCTACTGTGCGCGTGCAGCAACAGGGCGGCGTCGAACACATCCTCCGGCCGGTGCTGGTTCGTAGCGGGCGGGGGCCAGCCCGGGCGCTGCGCACACATCGGTGCTCCAAAGTCTTGGAATCACTTGACCTGGAGCCGGGCTGGCCCAAAACGCACCGTTACAGGTGGAAAGCGGCGGGTCCGGCGTCTTCGACGGGGCCGCTGCTTTCCACCGGTAGGAACGGTGCAAAGGAACCGCCGATCCGGTCGCGAGGTTCGCCGAGCGCACGGATCGGCGGCGCCGCCCGATTCGAACGGCCGGCTCACGGCGGTGGTGGCGCGGTGGCCCCGGGTGCGAGGCCGCCGGCTGCGGCGGCCTCGTCACGCGACCAACCTCGGTTTCACCACCACGAAGTTGGGTTGCTGGCTGCAGCCGAGCTCGACTCTCCCATCACCGCGCCACTGAGCGCGGCGCGCATCCACGGCAATCCGGCGGAGAACCCAATGGTGCCCATGATCCACGTAATGCCGAGAAAAAAAAGGCCGTGCACCAGCGTGAACGCGAAGACGAGCGGATGCACGCTGGCGATGACGTCCACACGGCAGTGACCGTCGATCTCGGTGACGGTGCCGTTGATGCGCGGCCGCCAGGAGTTCCGCAGGTGTTGCCCGCGCACCCTCGTCACCAGGAAGCCGGCTTCGTCCAGCTTTCCCACGATTCGGCCGTCCGCGAACGCCGACTCCAGGTTCGCGCGCACCGTTCGCGCCGGCAGCGGCACGGTGTCCGACCAGGTTGTCTTGAGTGCCCAGTGGAGCGTCATCATGGAAACTCGGTGAGGTTCTTGAACCAGCTCATCGGGAGGGCGCTAACCCGGGACCCGACCGGACCAGCGAGGTTTAGTCGCTCGTCACGGCGGGAGCCGATGTTCTTTCCGGTGCGATGAACGCCGAGGACAGATCGCCCGTCTCTCTCCGTGCGACGGGCGGCTTGGAGCCGTGGAGAGTCGGTCGAATCGGGCCGTGGAACGCCGCTGATCATCGGAAGGGTCGCCCGGGGCGGGATCCGCGTTCATCCATACCCCCTTGCCATGAACGCCGAGGGCACAGATCCCCGCATGATGAACGCCGAGGGCCTAGATCCCCCACATCCTCCGCCTCCACGTTCA
>CANKNP010000065.1 GCA_947483545.1 Deltaproteobacteria bacterium
GGTAGCTCTTCATCGCCCCGCGCAAGGGCAGATACGGATGGGCGACGGCGTCGGGGCTCACGTCCACGACGAGGCGGCCCATCTCGACCGGCGAGACATCCCCGTTGGCGTCGATCCAGCAACCGCCGAAGCTCGTGCCGATCTGAACGCGCACCAGCCGCCGGGCCGCCTGGGAGGCGCGCCACCGCCCCAGGTTCACCAGATCGTTGAACATCGCGACCGGCCCGACGCACAGGCCATCCGCGACTCTGGCCGCGAACGTATCGAACTCGGCGGGATCCTCGACGTGCTCACGCATGACCGTCGAGAGCTCCACGACCCGCCCCGAGACGTCCATCGGGCAGGCCATGCCGATCCCCAGGCTCTCGATCCGCTCCCCCTCGGCGACGTCCAAAAGGAGCGCCCGGGCCCTGGCCACGAGCGAGTCGATGCCGTCTGCTCCATCGGGCCAGGTCGGGGCCGAGCGGGTCCGCAGCGGCACGCCCATTCGCGTGACGCTCGCCTTCATCCCGGTACCGCCCAGATCCAGGCCCGCGGCCAGCCCATCCGGCAGGAACGGATCCCGCACGTCGTCGCGCGCGGGCAGGTCGAGCCCGACGTGCATGTGGGGAGGAGCGCTCTCCCTCCCCAGCGTGATGGGCACGTGGTGAACCGCCCGAAGCTCCAGCAGCGCGGCGTGGAGCGCGGCATCGGGCAACGGGGCTTCGAGGCAGGCCGACGCGGGGTTCGCGAGCAGGATCGCGTTGTGGAGCCGGGAGAACACGGCTCGGATCGCGCGGTCCCGGGGTGGAGCGTAGATGTGGAAGGTCCGAACCTGGGAAGACCCCGACCAACCCGAGGCGAGATGGACCGTCCAGGGGACCGCGAGCGGGTCCTGACCAAGCGTCCGAAGGGTGTCAGCGAGCAGGAGCATGGGTCGGGGGCGTAGCCCGGATCGGGATAGCGGGCCCGGATGCAGTCCATCGGCCTCGCCCTCGTGCTTCATCACACACAGCCGCCGGGGACAGCCGAGGCGGACTTGCGCCGCGCGTTTGAGCGTTGTTACCTGCCGATGATCGCAGCACTCGAGGACTTTCCCGAGATCACCGCCAGCGTTCATTGGAGCGGCCCGCTGCTGGAGTGGATGGACCGGGAGGCCCCGGAGGCCTTCGCGTCGATGCAAGCGATGGTGCGGAGCGGCAAGTTGGAGGTGCTCGGGGGGCTGTTCGGCGGGGCGTTGCTGCCCGGGGTGCCAGAGCGCGACGCCATCGGGCAGGTCACCGTGCAGCAGCGGTGGTGGCGCGCCCACGGCGACATCAAGCCGCGCGGCGCCTGGCTGCCGTTCTGCGCGTGGGATCCGACCGCCGTGCGGGTCCTCGCCGGTCGGGGGTTGCAGTACACCGTGCTGGAGGAGCACCAGATGGGGCCGGGCGTGGTGCCGGACGGCTGGTACCTGACCGAGCGGGAGGGCACGCCCCTCGGGGTGTTCGTGGCGGACTCGCGGCTCGCAGCCATGGTGCCCGAGGCGCCACCCACGCGGATCCTGCACGCCATCCACACTCGGGCGACAGAGGGCGTGCGTTGCCTGACCCTCGCCATCGCCGTCGAGGGCTTCGGCGCCGCGCTCGACTCCAGCGCCACCGCCTGCTTCGGTGGAAAATCGGGGTGGGTGCAGCGGTTCTTCCGAGTGCTCACGGACAACCGCCACTGGCTCAAGCTCGTGACGCTCGGCACCGCCTTCGACCGGATGAAGCCGACCAGCCGCGTCTACCCGCCGCCCTCCGTGTCGCTGCCCGTCGCCATCCACGCGATGGGCGGGCGCTCCGGCGCCGCGTTCATCGGGCTGCTCAAGCAGCTCCGCGAGGGGGAGCACTCGCCGCTCGGCGGCTGGGTCCGCGCTCCTGCTTGGGATGCGACGCTGGGCGCCCACCCCGAGGTGAACCGGCTGCACAAGCACATGCTGCGGGCCTCCGCCGAGGTCCAGCGGCTCCGCAACGCCATCCGCGAGGGGCGGGGCGAGAACGACCCGCGCATGAACGCGCTGGAGGAGGCTACCCTCGCCCTCTACCGGGGCCAGACGGGCATGGCCTATGTCCACGGGGTGGACGTCGGCGCCCAGGACGCCGAGGTCCGCGGGGAAGCTTGGCGAAACGTGCTGACGGCCGAGCGCGTCGCGACCTCTGCGGTCGGGGATGTGAACCGCTTGCGCGCGGAGCTGGTGGACGCCGACCTGGACGGTCGCCCTGAGCACATCGTGCGCACGCCCCACTGGCAGGCCACGGTCGCACCCGCGCTCGGCGGTAGCCTCGTCGAACTGTGCCTTTGGAAGCTGCCCGGCAACCTGCTGGACGTCCGGTCCCGGGTGGACGAGCCCGAGCACGCTGTGCTCTCTTCGCTTCAGTTGACCGACGCCCCCCCTGCCGGTGGCGATGAGGAGGAGCCGACGACCGAGTCCGAGCCGATCCCCATCCCGACGCGCGAGCTGCCGGATCTGCCAAGCGTTCGTGTCGCCGAAGACGGCCTCGCCGCCCGCGTGTTCGTCGACCGCTACACGCGCAGCTCCTTCCTCGATCGCTTCCTCGCCCCGGAGACCACCCTCGCATCGCTGCGGACCTCCTCGCACGTCGAGACCGGGGACTTCCTGACCGGGGAGTACAGCCTCGTGCAGCAGGAGCTGACCGACGCCTCCGCCGCCTGGACCCTGGCCCGGGATGGCGCGATGAGTGAAGGGGCGGCCCTCAAGCTCATGCGGGTACAGAAGCGCTTTGGCTGGCTTCGCGACAAGCCGGCGCTCGACGTCCGCTACGAGCTCGACAACCGGATGCACGACCCCGTCCACACGCGGTTCGGCGTCGAGCTGAACTTTGGGCTCGGCGGCCTGCGCGGCGCGGACTTCGGCTTGGAGACCGTGCGCAACGGCAAGACCAAAGGCTTCGGCCTCGACGACGAGCTCGACCTCTCCAACGTGAGCGAGGTGGTCTGGTTCGACCGCCGGCGCCACTTTCGCGTGCGGGTACACATCGAGCAGCCCGCACACGTCTGGTCCTGGCCCATCGAGACCATCAGTCGCACGCCGCGCGGCCTCGCACGCGTGTTTCAAGGCACGTGCATCGTGCTCTGGTGGCCGATCGAGTTTCACGCCCAGGAGAAGCACCAGATCGAGCTGGGGTTGACGCTGGAGACCGCGTGAGCCCACCGCGGGGCTCGTTCTGCCTCGTGCTTCATGGGCATCTGCCCTGGTCGTTGCATCACGGGCACTGGCCGCACGGCGAGGTCTGGCTGTTTGAAGCCGCCGCAGAGACCTACCTGCCGCTGCTGGACGTCATCGATGTCGGCCTCCGCGAAGGGTTCCGCACGCCGTTCACGCTCGGCCTCACGCCGATCCTGCTGGAGCAACTGTCGAGCGAGGCGTTCAAGCAAGGCTTCGTGCGTTGGCTGGAGGGTCGGCTCGCCCGAGCTATGGCTGATACATCGGAATTCTCAGCCCGTAACGACGGACATCTCGCGTGGCTCGCCGGGTACTGGCAGCGATATGTATCAAAATGCCTTGATACATTTTCATGTATCAACCGAGACATCCCCGCCGCGTTCGCTGCCCACGCAAGGGCGGGTCGCATCGAACTATTGACGTCGAACGCCACGCATGGCTTCATGCCGCTCTTGCGTCACGATGCGTGCGCGCGGGCACAGGTCCGGGCTGGCGTCGCGACCAGCGAGCGGGTGCTTGGCCTCCGTCCGGCGGGTGCGTGGCTCCCCGAGTGCGCGTATCGGCCCGGCGGACCTTGGAGCCCGCCCGTGCTGGATGACGGGCCTCGTCCCCGGGCAGGTGTCGAGGAGATCTTCAGCCAGGAAGGCATCCAGTTCTTCTTCCTGGACGCGCATCTCGCCCGGGACGCACGCTCGGAGGGCATCCTCCATCCTCCGATCAACCCCGGCGCACCCCGGGCCTTCCAGAAGACCGACTGGAGCCAGGTCACCTGGGACACGGCGCGCGGCTGGCGCAGCCCGATGGAGCCGCACGTCCTCACCTCCTTCGGAACGCCCAGCGGCCTGACAGCGCTGTTCCGACACCCCGAGGTGAGCGAGCAGGTCTGGAGCGGCGAGGTCGGCTACCCCGGCGAGTCCCGCTACCTGGAGTTCCACAAGCGGCACGGCCAGGACGGGCACCGCTACTGGAAGGTGACCGGCTCACGCGTGGATCTGGGCGACAAGCAGCCCTGGTACCCGCAGGACACCCAGGCCGCGACGCAGGAGCACGCGAGGCACCTCTCAGCGCTCATCACGAGCCTGCTCGGCAAACATCGCGAGCAGACGCGCTCGCCGGGCCATCCGGAGGGGCGACATGGCGTGGTCGTCGCGCCGTTCGACGCGGAGCTGTTCGGGCACTGGTGGCACGAGGGGCCGGCGTTCATCGCCGAGCTCTTCCGCTGTCTGGCCTCGCTGGACGTCGAAGCCCAGACCGTCTCGGAGTTCCTGGCGGCGCACCCGGCCGACAAGGTGGTCGCCGTGCCCCCGGGGAGCTGGGGCGCCGGCGGGGACTTTCGGGTCTGGCTCAACGACGAGCTGGGTTGGCTGTGCGAGGCCAGCTACCGCGCGGAAGACAGGTTCCTCGGGGACATCCACCGGCTCCGCTGGCGGGAAGATCCCACCGTCCGCGTTGCGCTGACTGCCGCCGCGCGCGAGCTTTTGCTGCTGCAAGCGAGCGACTGGGGCTTCGTCATCCACACCCGCGGGGCGGTGGACTACGGCTACCGGCGCTTCTGCGAGCACCTCGCCCGCTTCGACCGTGCGAGCACCATCGCGGAGGCCCGCGACCGCGGGGAGGCAGACACGCCCATTCAAATACACGAGTTGGAGGACATGCACCTGCACGACGATGTGTTCCCGGACCTGCGGCTGGAGTGGTGGAGCGAGCCGTGAATCCATGACCGACCGCGAGCTTCGAACCTGCCCCGTCGAGGGCATCACCGTGCTGCTGAACCTGTCGATCCAGAGCCGGCCTCTGGCGTTGCCCCGGTTCGCGCCCTACGCCCCCGGCTGGCGGCCCCACGATCCGCCCGCCGTCGGCGTCGAGGGGCGCACGGACATCTCGAGGTCCCCGGCGGTCTCCCGCGACGGGCTCGGCGCCCACGAGGCGATCGGCGGCACGCTGGCGGAGGCGATGCACCTGGCGCGGGAGCGGATGACCGACCTTCGCCGGGACGTTCGACTCCGCGCTTTCGGACTCGCAGGGCGGGCTTGGGACGGGCAACTTGCCGGGTTCGACCTGGTCGCGTTGCCGTTCGACATCGCGACCTCCACCCCCGCGGCTTGGCGGGACCTCGAGATCGGCGGCGCGCGCTGCATCGCTGTGGACACCGACGCCGTCGCGCTCCTGGCGTGGGCACCCCGCGCCCCGTTGGAGACCTGGGTGCTGCCTCGCGCCGGGTTGCAGACCTTCGAAGGTTCGAATCCGGCCGCAGTCGCCGGCTTGGCGGCCCGGACCCTCGACCGGCTCACGCGGGTGCTCCCCGCTGGCACCGCCGTGGACCTGATCCTCGTGGACGGCGCGCCCTGGCGGCTCGAGCTCCGCCCCCGGCTGGTGTCAGGCGGGTTGTTCACCTCCGCGACGGGGATGCCTGCGCACGGGGGATTTCCGGAGCGAGGGGCAGCATTTTTGGGGGATTTTGGCTAGCCGAGGGCATCAAACTGATGGATGGCCCTCGCGCTGAACCAGGGGCTGACGGACCAAGTACCTGACATTCCTACGTGTCTTAGTATGGCCCGCAAATTGCATTGGACCAGGATGCCTCCCCCCACACTGGCCCCCGAACGGGGTGCTATTTTCCTGGAAATCTCATGATGCTCATCCTTCTCATCGTCCTCTTCCTTCTTGCGCTCGGAGGCGGCGGCTGGGGCTACTCCCGGTACGGGGCCGCGGGCGGCATCGGCCCGATCGGGGTGTTCGCCCTGGTCTTCTTCGCCCTGTACTTCACCGGCAACGTTCACCTCTAGGAGCCTCCATGTACGAAAACGATCAAAACAGACGCCCCTCGCCCACCTGGTGGGAGGATTCTCATGAGAGCGGTTGGCAGCGCGCGCGGTCGGCGATGCGTCGGGATTGGGATCAGACCAAGTCGGACTTCACCGCGGGTCGCAAGGGCGCCGACCTGAATCAGAATGTCGGGGACACCGTGGCCCAGGCCCTGGGCAAGAAGGCGATCCCCGGGCCCAACACGCCCAATCCCATGACCCCGCAGGAATCGATGCGCCACGTTCGCAACGCCGCGAAGCGGATGGATCACGAGGCCGAGCGGTGGGCGAAGGACGCAGAGAAGGCCATCGACAAGACGCTGACCGAGAAGACCGCGGAGGCCCACCGCTGGGAAGACGCAGAGCGGCCGATCCGCTATGGCTACGGCGCGGCCTCCTACTATGGCGTGGCGTGGAGCGACGATACCGAGCGCCGGCTGCGCGCTGAGTGGACCGGACTCCACCCCGAGGAGCCTTGGGAGGATGTGCGCATTCACGTTCGTCGCGGCTGGGACGAAGCTGCGCGCTGACCCACCGAGAATCCGCTCCGGCCTGGGCCAACGCCCAGGTCGGAGCGCCTTTTTTTGTAAAGACGAGGTCTCGTGATCGACAGGCTGTTCCATCATCGGCCGTGGCCGCCCCCGGGCGGACAGGTGTACCTCGAACTCCTCCCGGGCCGCGACTTTGCGCTCCGGACCAACCCAAGGTTGTTCCTCGGCGAGCACCCTCTGCGGCTCGGACGAGGCCCAGACAACGATTTGGTGTTGAGCGAACCCAGCGTCTCCGCCCAGCACGCCACGGTCGGGGTGGCGCGGTGCGAGGTGTACGTGCGGGACCTTGGGAGCACCCATGGCACCTGGGTGGACGACGTGCAAGTCGATGGCGAGGCCGCGCTCCGGCCAGGGCAAGTGCTCCGGCTGGGGGAGACGCCGGGACTGCTGCTGGGGAGCAGCTCGCCACAGTTGAAGTTCCCGCCCGCATGGCGGCTGGAGGTCCTCGGGACGGGGGCGGGCATCGCCATCCCACCTTCGGGGCTTCGAGTGGGCCAGGGCCCGGCGGTGGACCTGGCGATCCCGTTGGAAGGCCTCGAAGCCTTCACGGTCACGCCGGGCGAGGAGAGCGCCGATTTACGCCACGATGGACAGGTGGAGCAGGTACGGCCAGGGGTGCCGTTCATGCTGGGTGGCGTTCACTTTCGGATTTGCCCCTGTGACAGTCTGCTCCTGCCACAGGTCATCCCAGGGTGCCCGACCGACTCGTATCGTTTGCATGTAGCGTTGGGCGGCCCCGCCGGGGCAGAGGCCCGCGTGGAGGACCTGGAACAACATCGGGTGTGCCATGTCACCGCGGAGAACCGCGCGGTGTTGCTCTACGTCCTGGGGGCCCGAACGCTCGAGGACCGGGCAGCCCATCGCCGGGCGGATCTACAGGGTTGGTGTACGAACGATGAAGTGGCGAGCGGGATTTGGGGGAGAGAGGCAGACAGGCTGCACGCCAACAACCTGAACGTTTTGCTCCACCGACTCCGGCACGATCTGAACGACGCGGGCTTCGATGCCCGCTTCCTTGAAAAACGGAAGGGCGCCCTCCGGGCGCGTTTGGGCCATGTTTCCCTGGATAACGGAGCCCGGTGCTGAACTGAACGCGTTCCCGCTATAGATCCGGGTAGGGGCGGCCCCGTGAGGCTTTGCGACAATGCCACCCGGAACTGAACGCGTCCCCGTTCCCGGTGGCCGCCCCCGTCAACGCACTGCAGGCATTGAACCTGCACGTGTCCCAAAGGGCGGGCACGGGGGCCCGCCCCTACGCCCCCGTTTGGATCCGCGTAGGGGCGGCCCCCGGGAGGCTGGGCAACAGTGTCCCCGGTGCTGAACGGAACGCCTTTCCGCTCTTGATCCGGAACTGAACGCGTCCCCGTTCCCGCTGGCCGCCCTCGTCAACGTGCCCAGCCCTCTGCGACGCACGAAGCGACGCCTCCCCCCGGAGAGAGAAGGCGTCGGCATCTGAACCGTCAGGGGGCCGCGAGCCAGTTCGCAGTCGGGCCTCCCCCGACTACTCGGACTCGCCCGCGCGGAAAGACCCCGTGGCGAGCACGACAAGGGAGGCCAGCGCCTCCGCCTCGTTCAGGTCCTGCACGACCAAGGCGGCGGCCACGCGCGTTTCGGCGGTGAACTCGCCCCAGGCGCCGTTCACGCCGGTCGCCATGACGGAGGCGCTGTCGCTTGCGCCCACGGCGGCCTCCGTTGTGGCGGCCACGCTGGCGTCAAGGTCCGCCGAGGTCGAGAGCGTGGCCGTCAACAGGCCGTCCAACGCGAGGATCGCGCTGGTGCTCAGGACCAGGTCCGCGAGGGTGTCCTCGCTGGACGGCCCAACCAACGCCCCGCGGAACGCGGCCCAGGCGTCGCGCATGGCCTCGACATCCGCAGCGGCGGCGGCGGCGGCGGAGGCCACCTCCAACTGGGCAGCGGCGTCGATCGCGACGCTCTCGGCGGCGGGAGCCTCAGCCGTGGCGGCCACCGCGGCCGCGCCGGCAAAGTAGGCCTCCAACTGGCCGGCGGCGAGCTCCAGCGAAACGCCGGACGAACTGCCGCTCGTCGCCTCTTCCACGTAGAACACCAGCGCGAGACCGGCCTGCGCCTCCCCCTCCCACTGGGTGTCCGCTGCCACTCCCAACGAGCTGCGCGCCTCCATCATGCCCTCGATCAAGGCGTCGTACGCCAAGCTCGCGACGGCGCTGATCTCGACCCCATCCCCGACGTCTTCCGCCAGGGTCAGGTCCGCGTCCAGCGCCACGTCATAGGCGCTCGCGGCGCTGGCCTCCGTCGCAACGAAGGCATCGGCAGGCAGGCTCACGCCGGCTTCGGCATATGCGGAGGCCGCTGCAAGCTGCGCGGCTGCCACACCCACGGCGAGCGTGGCCACCAAGTTCGCGTCCGCGCTGGCAGCGGCTTCGACCGTCAGGTTGGCGTCCAACCGGGCGCGCAGGTCGACAACGTCGATGTCCGTGGAGAGGGTCCCGGCCGTGACCATCGCTGTGTACACCGCCACTTCCAACGAGGACTCCGCGTTGACCGGCGCGCTCGTCGCCACCTCACCGGCGGCCGCCGTGACCGCCAGGAGCGACGATCCCAGGGTCCCCCCCTCCTCGTCGCGCACCTCAAGCACGACGCGGAGGGTGTCGGCCGGCAACTTGACGGAGAAAGAGCCGTTTTCCTCCACGTCACCCTCGCCCATGGACACGACCTCACCATCGTCGTCGTAGCCCCAGCCCTCGACGGTGGAGGCCCCCTGATAGTCCGTCCGCCCCACGGCCTCTGAGTTGCGACGGGTCGTGTCGCCGGGGTGGAAGAGGCCGTACGGACCAGGAGTGGGGGCGCAACCGCCCAGAAGCACAAGGGCAGACGCGAGGGCGGTGATCGGGAAACGATTGGACATGGAATACTCCGGGGGTAGGCGCGAGGCCTTGGGTCAGGAGCGAGGCGGAGGATCCGCTGGTGCTCTGTCTCCTGGCCAAAACCTAGGGCCGAACCGATGGCGGGGGCTTTCGCTTGGCTTTCACTCACCCCAACCGAACCACCTCCGCCCGTCCAAACAACCCCCGCAATCCCTCGACCAACTTGGGCGTCGCCCGCACCCGGTGATCCTCGCCCACGCGAATCGTTGCCGCGTACTTTCCAGCTTCCTCCAGTATGATCGCCGTCTCGCACGCGCCCAGGTTGCCCGCGAGCAGCTCCACCAACTTCCCGTAGGCGTCGCCCTCCAGCTCCTCCGCTCGCACGTGGATCTCGACCGCGCGCGTCCGACGCTCGCGCAGGTCCTCCATCAGCTCCGCCGTCTCCGCCAGCATGACGATGGCGTCGCCCTTCTTCTCCAGCTTTCCCGTCACCAGCAGCGGTTTTCCGGCCTCCAGCACCGACTGGCTCGCGGCCAGCGCCTTGGCGAAGAACACCGCCTCCACCGCGGCTTGTTCGTCCTCGATCGTCGCGAACGCCATCTTGTCGCCCTTCTTGGTCTTGATGACCCGGAACGCGGCGACGACCCCGCAGATCCGGGCGTCTGGCACCTGGCTGTCCTCCCGACGACGCGGCCCCGGTTCGGCGATCGGAAGCTTGTTCAGCTCCGGGATCGGTGTCGCCCACCGCTTCGCCTCCTCCGCGAACGCCTGCACCGGATGGCCCGTCAAAAACAGGCCCAGGGCCTCCTTCTCGTTCGTCATCCGCTCGCTGATCGGCCATTCGCCGACCGCCGGCAGCTTGAAGGCGGGCGGCAGCGCCTTGCCGCCGAAGAGCCCCATCTGCGGCGATCTTGCGGCCTCTTGCACGCCCTGGGCGGCCTGCATCGCCTCCTCGGCGGCGGCCCACATCCGCGCGCGGGGCTCGCGCAGGGTGTCGAGCGCACCGGACTTGATCAAGCTCTCGAGCGCCTTCTTGTTCAGGCGCTTCCAGTCGAGCTTGCACAACAGATCGAAGTAGTCCTTGAACGCACCCCCCGCGGCCTCCCGGGCCTCGACGATCGCGGCGATGGCGTTCTCCCCGAGCCCCTTGAGCGCCGCGAGGCCGTAGCGGATCGAGCGGCGGTCGGTCGCCGGGACGTCAAAGTAACGGACGCTTGTCTGCACGTCGGGCGGCAGGATCGTCAGGCCCGCGCGCTTGCAATCACCCAGGTAGATGAGGATTTTGTCGCTGTCACCCGCGTCGATGGACATCAGCGCGGCCATGTACTCGGCGCGGTGGTGGGCCTTCAGCCACGCGGTCTGGTAGGCGATGTAGCCGTAGGCCGCGGAGTGGGACTTGTTGAACCCGTACTCGGCGAACTTCGCCAACAAATCGAAGAGGTCGCTCGCCTTTTTCTCGTCGTGGTTGTTCTTGACCGACCCGGACACGAACCGACCCTTCTGCTTCGCCATCTCCTCGGGGTTCTTCTTGCCCATGGCGCGACGCAGCAAGTCGGCTTCGCCCAGCGAGTAACCGGCCAGCACCTGGGCCACCTGCATGACCTGCTCCTGGTAGACGATCGTGCCGTAGGTGCTCCCGAGGATCGTCGCCAATTCGATGAACGGGTACGTGACCTCCTTCCGGCCATGCTTGCGGTCGATGAAGTCATCCACCATGCCCGAAGACAACGGCCCTGGTCGATAGAGCGCGACCAACGCCACCAGATCGTCGATGCAGCTCGGCCGCAGGCGGGTCAACAGCTCCCGCATGCCGGACGACTCGACCTGAAACACCCCGAGCCCATCGCCGCGCTGCAGAAGCTGGTAGGTTTTCTCGTCCTCGACGGAGATGTTGCCGATGTCGATGCGCTCGCCCGTGTTGCGCTGCACCATCGCGACGGCGTCCCGAATCTGGTCGAGGGTCTTCAGCCCAAGGAAGTCGAACTTGATCAGGCCGATCGACTCCGCCGACTTCATGTCGTACTGCACAACGGGTCCGCCCTCCGGCCCGTCCCGGTAGAGCGGCGTGAGCGTGACCAGCGGCCGATCCGCGACGACGACACCCGCAGCATGGACCCCTGTCTGGCGTGTGATCCCCTCGATCCCCCGGGCCAATTCCACGACGCGCCGCACCCGCGGGTCGATGCGGCACAGCTCCACGAGCCGCGGCTCCTCCTTCAAGCTGTCGTCGATCGAGATATTCAGCTTGTTCGGGATCAGTTTTGTGATTCGGTCGCTCTCGGTGAACGAGAGATCACACACCCGGGCTACGTCCTTGAGCGCGGCCTTGGTCTGCAGCTTGCCGTACGTGATGATCTGGGCGACCACGTCGGTGCCGTACTTGGCACGTACATGCTCGATCACCTCCTCGCGGCGGTCCTGCGCGAAGTCCACGTCGATGTCGGGCATGCTGATGCGCTCGGGGTTCAGGAACCGCTCGAACAGCAGCACGTACCGGACCGGATCGATGTCGGTGATACGCATCGCCCACGTGACGACCGACCCCGCCGCCGATCCACGGCCTGGACCCACGGGAATGTCGCGGTCCTTCGCCCAGTTGATGAACTCCGCGACGATGAGCAGGTACGCCGCGAAGCCCATCTTCAGGATCAACCGGAGCTCATCCTCCAGCCGCTCCAGGTAGGCCGGGTGCAGCTCCGGGGCGATGAGCTTGAGCCGTAGCTCCAATCCGCGACGGGCATACCAGAAAAAGTACCCGTTGAGGCTGCCCGATCCGATCGGGCGCTCGGGTGTCTCGGCCGGCATGCCATAGTCCCGGGGCGGCGGGAACGCCTCGTAGAAGAACGCCCAGTTGCGGTCGCTGTCCGCGGTCGGCTCGGCGTCTGGCGGCGTTGAACTTGGAAAGTAGTACGTGCTCGTATTGAACTTGAAGGTGCAACGCTCGGCGATCGCAACCGTGCGATCCAGCGCCGCGCCGTCGTCCGGAAAGAGCGCCCGCATCTGCGCCTCCGTCTTGAAATAGAGCTGGTCGGTCCGTGGCCGATCGCGCTTGGCGTCGTTCAGCGAGGTGCCCGAGGCGATGCAGTTGAGCACGTCGAGCAGCACCGCGTCGGACGGCTCCACGTAGCGGATGTCGTTCGTCACCACCGTCGAGAGCCCCAGCTTTTCCGCCCACAATCGCACCTCTCCGAGACGCTCCTCCACCCCATCGATCCCCGGATCGGCGAGCTCCGCGTACAGCCGTTCCACCCCGAAGATCTCCACCAACGGCACAAGCCGCTCCCCGTTGTCCTGCCCCCGCCGGCCCCCTCGGATCGGGCCCAGCTCCGCCGACGTCAGCGCGATCAGCCCCTCGTTGTGCGTTCGCAGCATGGCCAGATCGATCCGCGGCCGGTGGTAGATCCCGTCGAAGATCGCGGCGGTCACGAGCTTGCACAGGTTCTCGTAGCCCTGCTGCCCCTCCACGAGCAGCACCAACTGGTACGCCTGCTCAAGGCCACCCTCGCGGACGTGCATGCCGCGCGGGTCCACCCAGATCTCGGCGCCGAAAACCGGGTGAATCCCCTTGTCCTTGCACCCCTTGTAAAAGTCCACCGCACCGTACAGATTGCACGTGTCCGTGAGCGCGAGGTTCGCCATGCCCGCCGACTTGGCCGCTGCGACCAGCTCTTTCGGGGTCGGCACGCCGTTGAGCAGGCTGTACTGGGAGTGGACGTGCAGGTGGGCGAAGGGCATTGCGGGGGTGTATTCGGATACACTCCCCCGTGGCCCTCCTCCCCAGCACCTTCGCGCTCTGGTGGCAAATGGCCGACTGCATGGCCCGCATGGACTTCTGGCTCGGCGCCGAACCCTCCACCGAGGCGCCCGCAGCCGCGAGTTGGGTATACGTCTACGACGATAATGGCGACCTCCGCTGGGCCCGGATGCAGGACGACGAGGGATTCACCAACATCACGATCGCGTTTCACTACGACGAACGGGGCAACTTGGAGCGCGCGGTCATGAACCCGAAGGCGGACGGGCAGGGCCAATACGTGGACTACCGCTACGATGCCGATCGCAACGTGCTCGCCGAGACCGACGACCGCGGCGATGGTTCGATCCAGGCGCGGACGTGGACCGAGTGGATGGGCGATCTGCGCGTTGGGGCCAGGACCGACCACAACGCAGACGGCCAGGTGGATCGGTGGTCCAGCTTCTGGACCGACGCCTCAGCCTTTGCTTCGGAGACCTTCGAGGACATCGTCGTGCCCGACGGCGACGAGGCCGAGCGGCAGGAGTACGACGATCTCGGCAGGTTGATCCGGACAGACAGCGACAGAGATGGCGACGGCGGCGTAGATCGCTCCGTGTGGCGCGGCTACGACGCCGCGGGCCGGATCGCCTGGAAGGATGCCGACAACGACGCCGATGGTCGCGCGGACACCACGGCGATCTGGCACTGGTGGTGTCCGGCGGGGCGGGTCTCTTCGGCGGAAGGTGGGCGGCTTCAGACCCTCGCCGCGCCGTCCACTGTGGCCGTCGAACGCCGCTGATCCCCGGGCCGGCCTAGGATGGCGGCACGCACCCCTCTTCCCAGAGCGCCTCATTGTTCGTCTCGTCGCATTCGGCCACGATCCCCGTGCCGTCGAGGATCGCAGCGAATCCGTCGGTGCCGACATCCGCGGCCGCGAGGTCAAAAATGACGCCCTCCAACACCGCTCCAGCCAGCACCTCGCCGAGCGAAAGGCTGGCGACGAGCCGCCGATCTTCCCCATCGATCGCAAACAGATCGAGCATCGTTCCGGCAGGCGCGGTCACCACGCCCTGGTTCCGGACCTGCACCGAGACCTGCACCGGGCCGTAGGTGCAGTCCCAGATGCACACATCGTCGATGGACACGACCAGGTCGGCGCCGTCCGTATATCTGGGGTTTACCGGCGTGGTTCTCACCCCGTTACCGTTCAACCACGAGGCGGCTGGGAACTCGGGGACGGAACCATCTGCAGCGATGTTCCAACCGTCAAAATCAAACACCGGCCAGGTGGTCGTGACCGCCGGCCAGCCTTCACCGTCGTGCGTGTAGGCGATCACCGAGTGGCCGAGCGTCCCGTCGCTCACGACCACGACGATTTCGACGTCCCCGTCGCCGTCCAGGTCTCCAACCGCGGGCGAGGCATAGAGCGCGACGGATTGATAATTGGCGTTGTCCTCGAACAGGACGGTGCCGTCTCGCCCGTCGTAGATTCGGAACGCGTGCTCATCGGCGTAGAGCAATTCGAGCGCGCCGTCCCGGTCCAAATCGTAGCCGACACACGCTGCCTGGCCTGCGTAATTGGCGACATCGATGGGCGCGTACCAGACATTTCGAACGTCCATGTCGCGCACATACAAGCCGTCATACGCCCCGTACCCAAACTCTGGTGCGCCGTCGCCGTCAAAATCCCCGACGCACGGCCCGCCGGACCAATTTCGGGCGAAGGTAGGCGAGCGGATCAGCGTGGTGCCTTCACTGTCGGAGAGCACGAGGTTCGCGCCGAGCGTGATGACCTCGGCGTCGTCATCGGTGTCGAGCTGCCCGAGAGCCGCCCAAACCCCGTCCTCGACCCCCTCGCCCGAGTACCAGATCTCCACGCCGTCGGCGTCGAACACCCGACCGGCCATGAGGATCTCCTGTTGGCCATCGCCGTCGATGTCGCCGACATACGGGAGCCTGTGTTGGTGCGTGACGGTGTCCACAGTCAGCGAGGCCCGCAGCGTGCCAGTCTGCCCGTTCAAGATCATCGTGTCCGCGATCACCTCCGCGGACCCGTCGCCCTCGAGGTCCGCCACCAGGACCTGCCAACCGTCCTCGGCCGGGGCGGCCGCCTCCGAGCTGGTCCAGGCCAGAACGCCCGCCGCATTGAAGGCGACCGCGTGACCGTCCTCGACATACGCGACGATCTCGATGAAACCATCGTCATCGAGGTCCGCTGCCGCAATTTGGGTGTCGGCGCGCACCCCAGGAATCGCCCAATGTTCCGCGCCGGTCGCACCGTCGAGCGCCAGGAGCCAGCCGTGGCCGTCTGGGTCATACACCGCGGTGACGACATCCATCGCATCGCCGGCGTCCACAGCGCCGTCTCCGTTGTCGTCCTGGAGCTGGACGATCAGCGGCTGCGTGACCGACAAGGCAGCGTCCGGAGCGGCGCTCGGCCCGGCGAACGTCCAGAGCTGCCGGACCGCCCAGGCGTCCGGGATCGGGTCGATGACGCTGCACGACGCCCCCTGGTCGCACCTCCCAGCCGGCTGGGCCTCCAACGCGCACACGCCGTCCAGGCAATCGGGACGGCCGTTCCCGTCGTCATCGGGAAAACCCTCGTCCACCTCGCCATCTCCGTCATCATCGACACCGTTGCACTCCTCCTGCGGAGGCGGATCGCCCGTGTCGTCCACGGGCGCCGGGTCCACGAACACCTCGACCTCGACGTCCTTGCGGCCGAACAGGCCGTTCTCGATGCAGGCGGTGAGGAGGAGGAGCATACAGGGGCAGGGTAACCTCCAGCCTCATTCGCCCGCGAGAGCGCCCGCCCGTAGCTCCGCCAGCTCCCACATCCGAACCCACGCCTCCGCCGACCGGAAGATGGGCTCCAAAGCGGCGTCGGCGTCGCCGTCGTGGCGGGCGTCCTCGATCAACTCCGGCAGCAAGCCGATGTGCACCATGCCCTCCTGGTTGAAGTCGATGGCCCGGTTTCCCAACCAGGGTTCGGTGAACGTGGCATCTCCGCCGTAGGACGTGAACGGGTACACGATGGGGTACTCCTGGGTCGTGGCACAGGCGCCGTCAGCGAACCGCGCCCCGGGCGCCCCAGCGAACCCGTTCAAGTCCAAGCCGAGGGGCGTCCCGGGGTAGCCCCCGTTCTGCTCGATGAGCGCGGCCTTGTCGCTGATACCGCGCACCGTGCCGCCCGGGTCGTTCGGATCCTGGCAGCGGCCGAGCCCGACCGTGGAGATCCCGCCTGTGGCGTAGATGCGACCACCCGCATCCCGGCCATGCGTGCCGGCGGCGGGGTAGTCGTTCGCCTCCAGGACCTCGAGCGCGCGTTCGTACGATCCGACCGGCAGGTGGTCCACCTCAACGATCATGCCGCGGGCCATCAGCCCCTCCAGCAGCGCTTCGCCAACGTCGGTGAAACCGCCGTTCTGGCACCAACGCCCCTCGACCGAGCCCTCCAGGATCTCCGCCACGAAGTCGAGTGCTGTGTCCAACGGGTCGTCGGGAAACCCGCTGAAGTCGTTGGGTGGGTCGGAGAGGTACGTCTCCCGCGCGGAGGCCAACCCGCCGAACGTCAGGTTCCCCCCGTCGAAACCATCATTCGTCCCGTCGCCGGCGCACTCCTCCGTCTGGTTCGTCCAGTGGCCGCTGTTGAAGAAGTTGCCCAGCTCGATGAAGTCCCCAGACCCATCCCCCGGCGAGAACCGGTTGTCGTACTTGTGGACCGGGAAAACCGCCCGGACGCCGCGCGCGTAGTATTCGTCGAGCTGGGATTCCACGTACGCCGCGTCGCAAACCGGGCCATCCGGCCGTTGTGTCAGGTTGCAGCGGAATAGATCGGAGGTCTCGATGCCGAGCACGACGGCCAGCTTTCCTGCGCCGATCACCTCCCGGGCCTCGGCCGGTGTCGTGACGACGCGGAACCACCCCTTGCCAACGCCGCCGCTTTGCGCGTCGATGTAGTCCTGCATCGCCCACGTCTCGTCGATGATGCGGTCCACCGCCGTCATGTCCTCACAGTCGTAGCGGCTCGGTTGCACGCCATCGCCAACCATGAAGTTGCAGATCACCGAGTTGGTGGTCGCGTGCTGCACCTCCAATCGAAGCCCCGCCATCCACGCGCGCTCCAGCCAGCGGTAGTACTGCGTCTGGTGGGTCGCACGGTGTGGGGCATCCGGCCAGTCGGTAAACTCGGGGTACCCAGCGGTCTGGTGATTGTCGTCCTGAAGCTCACCCGCGATCAGGTCGCCGATCATCGAGGTCAAATCGGCGGTGTTGTTCCCGGACTCGTCGAACGCATAGCCGAAGAAGTCGTGCCGACCCGCCTCACCGTGGTACGGCGCACAATCGGGCAGCGCGTGCTCCACGCCCAAGCGATGGTAGGTTCCACCATGGAAAATCCCACCACCGCCAAAGCCAAAGTTGGAGAGGAGGTGGGAGTGCGCGTCCGCAATCCCGAAGAGCGTGCCATCTTCGAAGGTCGTGCGGGAGAGGGTGCCCGAGGCGTCGAGGGACAGCTCAGGGAAGGTGGCGCAGCCCTCGGCGGGCTCGAGCGTGAGGGCCAACGCGTCGTCGTCCTCCCCGAGCCCCTCCTCCCCGAGGAGCGTCCCGTTCCGTCGGTTGCGGAGCTGGTACCGCGCGCCCCCCTTCCAGGCAGGCTCCAGGGCCCACTCCCCACCCGAGACATACCGATCGTCCAACTGAAGGTCTTCGATCCGGGTCATGTCGGAC
>CANKNP010000066.1 GCA_947483545.1 Deltaproteobacteria bacterium
ACGAGCGTTGGGCACCCGAGCGGTCCCCATTGAATGCGCGATGTTGTGATGTGTCCCTGGCCATCGGCAACCGACTGGGAGACCCGCTGTCCGACGGCGTCAAACTCTGCCTCTTCGTAAAACGCCGGATCCAGGTCCCGAGAGATGCGGACACCGCACCCCGCGTACCCGGGTTGGCGATCCAACGCGCCGAGGCCGCTGCCGAGCGATTCCAGCCCGGCCGGCTCCGCCGGCCATTGTTGCTTCGCCCACTTGGGGTCCGGCCAATGATCCCGGTCGCCACAGGCGATGAGCAACGCCAGGAGCACCCCGATCACCGCGTACACCCGCTCACCTCATACACCTGCCAACGCAAACGCACGCCCGCATCGTCTTGCTCCGTGACCACATTGGCACCCCCGCGTCGACAGAGACCGTCTACCACGGTGGCCTCCCCGGATCGATAGGGCCGCACGAACAGGCTGGGGTCCTCGGCGTCCAGACCCGCCTGCCGCCAGAGATCGAACTGGTCCACACGGTCCACCTCCGGCACCGTCGTCGCGGGAATATCCGCGTACCATCTCAACAGTGCGGCCTCCTGGTACCGGGTGGTCCAGACGGTGTTCACCCCCCAAGCCGCGACGGACTCCGCCATTTTTCTCCCCTGACCCAAACGAGCGATGGGATCGTTGGGCAGCCGCAGAAAAGGTGAAAACGCATGGGTCACCACCAGCGAGGTCAGCGCCGCCGCGATGCCGACGCCGATCCAACCCGCGCGCGTGATCCGGGGGCTCGCGGGCGAATCGGCGGTCCCAGCGATCAACAGCGCAAACCCTACGAAGGCCGGCGCGGCCCAGTTCACCTCCGGGCGCGAACGTGTGGCGGCGAAGGTGAAGAACCCGAGCACTGGAAGGCTGGTGAGGAGCGCCAGTCGGGTGATCGGCTGCGGCTCCCAGAGCGCGGCCCGATGTTTCCAAGCGGCGACAAGCCCGGCGCCGAGCAGGACGGGTGACCCAAGTCCGAGTTGGGCGCCGAGGAATTCCAAGGCGCCGCCAATCCCCGGCGCCGCGGTCGCCCCGAGGCCGTGGTGGAGCTGAAAACGGAGGCTGACCCAGTCGTGCTCCACGCTCCAGCGAAGGTGGGGGGCGGTGAGAAGGGCGGTGAGCCCCAGCGCGGAGGAAAACGCAAGGGTCCACCGCACGCGATTCAGCGGGCGCAACACGCCGATCCCGACCCACACTGCCGCCAAGGGCCAGAACCCCAGCGCGGTGTATTTGCCGAGCAGCGCCAAAGCGCCGCCGAAGCCCGCCAGAAGAATCCAGCCCAGCCGCCCATCGCTTGCGAATCGTCCGAACCCCCCAACGAGCAGCATCCAACCCGCGATCAGGGGCACATCCGGCGTGGCCAGGACCCCGCCAAGCGCGAACAACGGCATGGATCCAAGGATCGCGGCCAGCAGCGCGCGGGAGCGGACCAACCCCAGCAGCGGCACAGTCGCCAACGTGGTGAGGAGGATCCCTGCGGCGCGAACGCCGAGGGCGGTTTTCCCCAAAATGGCGGTGCCCGTCGCGATGATCCAGGCGATGGCCGGGGGGTGGTCGTAATAGCCGGCGGCGAGGCGCGTGGACCACGTCCAGTAATAGGCTTCGTCTTCGACGAGGGGCAGGTTTGCGGCCACGATGAGCCGACCCAAGGTACACGCGGCGAGGATCAGCAGCGCGAGGCGGTCGCGGGTGAACATCGGGGCGGCCGTCGTGGTCACGATCGGCCCGCCCGCCCGATTTTCAGCGGCGTTTCACACCGGATCGGGTACGGCGCGGGAGGGAGCAAGCCGCCCCAATTCCGTAGGCTCACTTCGGAGCCGCGCGGATCGCCTCGACGAGGATGTCCGCGAGCACGTCCAGGAGCTGATCGCCCCGGGCTGCGGTCGCTCGGGCGGGCCAACCAAAGTAGGCGTCAGGGCCGCCGGCCTCCGTGAAGTCCCGCGCGCCGGTGCGCATCGCCCGCGCCAGGTTGACCGGCACGTCGGGCAGGCCGACCATGCAGGCGTGATCGACCAGATCCGGGCGCATGGCCAGGACCATGCTGGATTCATAATCCCCGGCGTGGCAGGCCCCGGTCGGAAATTCCTCGCCCAAGCGATCCGCAAATCGCTTCGACGCGACGTTGGGAAATACGACGGGGACGCCGAGATCGGCGAGGCCCTTCACGGCGAGGAAAAGGGCATCGATGTGGGCGGGCTCAAAGTGCGCGTTGGTGAGCGCGACGCCGATGGCGCCTTTGCGGACAGCGGATCGGGCGACAGCGTCGATGGTCGAGATCACGACGCTCGCCGGGACGGAGAGGGTGCCGTCGAAGGCCGCGGCGTATTCGGTCACGCCGTAGGGGAGGGCCGGAAGCACGACGGCGCGAAAAGGCAGGCGGGAGCAGGCGCGTAGGGCGGTCTCCTCTGCGATGCGCACGTCGGTGTCGAGCGGCAGATGCGGGCCGTGGGCCTCACAGCTACCGCAGGGAAGGATCGCCCAGGCCCCGCGGATCCCAGCGTTCACCGAGGTTTGTTCGCCGAGACGATGGGAGGGGGTCAAAGGGTGCCGAGCAGATCGCGTTTCAGTTCCGCGCGGGCGACCTTGCCGCGATCGTTGCGCGGAAGCACCTCATAGAACCGCACGAACCGCGGGTACTTGTGCGGTGCAAGCCGCCCTTTGACATGCTCTTGGATCTCGCGGTCGAGGCCATCCACCACTTGGTTCACCACCACGCACGCCACGGTGGTGACGAGTCCCTGGTGCTCGACGCCGACGATGGCGGCCTCGCGGACCCGCGGGTGTGTGAGCAGGCAATTCTCAACCTCAGTCGGGGAGACGTACACGCCCCCCACCTTCAGGAGGTCGTCGCCGCGCCCACAGTAGACGTACCGCCCTTCCTCATCGACCCGGAGCTGATCCCCCGTCGCCGTCCAAGCGCCCCGAAAAGTATCGCGGGATTTGGCCCGGTCCCGATGGTATCCGTAGGCGTTGGATGCACCCTCGCCCGGGGCGTCTGTCCCAACCAGCAGGGTGCCGATCTCGCCGCGTTCCACCTCGCGTCCTTGGGGGTCCACCAACTTGACCGTGTACCCCGGGACCGGGCGGCCCAGCGTGCCAAGCTTGACATCGCCAGGGCTGTTCGTGAGGTAGATATGGAACAGCTCGGCGGAGCCGATGCCGTCGAGGATCTCGACCCCCGTGCGTTCCGTCCAGCGGCGATACAGCTCGGCGGGGAGCGCCTCGCCGGCGGACAGCACCATCCGCAGGGACGACAGATCCGTCGTCGCGCACAGCGGGGTCTCCAGCATCCGGTGGATCATCGTCGGCACATTTGTGAGGATCGTCGGGCGGTACCGGGCGATGTGTGTCAAGATGGTCTGAGGCGTAGAACGCTCGGAGTACAAGCACGTCGTCGCGCCGACCGCCCAGGGAAACATCAAGTTGGTGCCGGTGGCATACCCAAAGAAGAGCTTGGGCACGCCGAGCGTGAGATCGTCCTCGCGCATGCCCAAGACGGCCTTTGCGTACCGCTCGGTGTTGAACACAAAGTCCGAATTGACGTGCATGCACGCCTTGGGTTTGCCCGTGGACCCCGAGGAGAACAGCCAGACGGAGGGATCGTCCGGCGAGCTGTCGGCGGTCCGACAGGCATCGCCGAGGGTGTGCTGGGCCGCGATGTCGAGAGGCGCATCCACGACGATGATGCCGCGAAGCTGTCCGCGGTGCAAGGCATGCGCGATGGCCGGGGCGTGGAGGTCCGCGAAGACCCGCTCGGTGATCAACACCGCCGCGCGGCTATAGTCAAGGTAGTACGCCCAGTCCTCTGCCGGAACGCCCGGGTTCATCATCGCGACGACCCCGCCGACCCGGAGGGCACCAAACCAGTGGGCGGCGAAGGCTGGGGTGTCGGTGAGCGCGAACAAGACGCGATCTTCCTCGCGAATGCCGAGCGCCCGAAGGTGGTTGCCGGCGCGGTTGGACCATGCGTGCATCTCCGCGAAGGTGTAGCGCTGCTCGGGGGTCCCGAGGGGCGCCGCCTCGCCGTCGGGTGTGGGAGGGGTGTACCGCACCGCGACCTTGTCGGCGCGATGCTCCAGATTGTGGTCGAGGAAGTAGCGGGCGAGGTTCACCGTGGGAGTCTAAGCCGCTTACGGCGGCTCTGACTCCCCGAAGCTGTCACCGCCGAAGCAATGTACAAAACCGGCCGCATCGAGGGCGCAGGTGTTGTAGGAGTCCGCGTCCACCTTGGTGAAAGTGCCCGAAGGCGGCGTGGTTCGGCCGTCCGTCTCGCTCCCCCAGCATTCGATTTCACCGGTCGTGGACAATGCACAACTGTGCGTACCGCCGGCGCTCACCTGCGTGAACGTGCCGGAGGGGGGGAGCGACTGCCCCGCGTCATGGGAGCCCCCCTCGCCCTGGCCCGCGCCCCAGCAGGAGAGCGCGCCCGATGTCGCCACCGCGCAGGTGTGGAAGGTGCCCGCGCTGACCTGCGTGAACGATCCTGAGGGGGGGAGGGATTGTCCCTGGTCGCTGTCCCCGCCTTCGCCGGTGCCCGCGCCCCAACACTGAAGGCCCGCGGAGCTGTTGATCGCGCAGGTGTGCAGCGCACCGGCGGTCAGGCTGGTGAACGTGCCGGTGGGCGGCGTCGCTTGACCGGAGTCCCGGCTGGAGTCGGTGGACCAGCACTGGGGTTGGCCGCTGGACAGCGCGCAGATGTGGAACGAGCCCACTGCGACATCCGTGAACGTGCCGGTCGCGCCGAGATCGTTGTCGTATCCCCAACAGTTCAGCCCCCCGGTGGTCGCGATGCCGCAGGTCTCGATGTAGTGCGCACTGACGGATTCAAACGTTCCGATGGGCGGTATGAGCTGGCCGTAGTCGTTCTGCGTGCCCGGCGCGCCCCAACATTGAACGTCCCCGACGCTGTTCACGCCGCAGGTGTACTCGCCACCGGTGTTCACGTCCGTCCAGCCGCCCTCGCTGGAGATGAACGGGTCGTCCTCCCCTGTCTCCTCGGTGTCGGAGTCCGAGTCCGAGTCGCTGTCCGTGTCGGTGTCGCTGTCCGTGTCGGTGTCCGCGTCCCCCTCGCTGTCGGGCGGGTTCGTGTCAGTGTCCACGGCGCTGTCCCCGACGGAGTCATCTCCGGCGGGTGCGGTGTCCTTGTTCCGGCAACCGGTGATCAGAAAGAGCGTCAACATCAGCATCGCAGCACCTCGTTCGGATTGTATCCGGTCCGGGGCCGAACGATCACAGATCAGCCCCCGGCCGATCTGTGATCCGCCGATCACAGATCAGCCCCCAGCCGATCCGTGATCCGTCGGTGCGCGCCCTACGGCCGAACCATCCCAGACATGACGAAGAGCGCGTCCCGCAGCGGGGTGAGGTGCGGAACTTGACGCACTTCAGCCCACCACCGGTGCGCGGTCTCCCGCCGTACGCCAAGCGCCCGGCCGATCTCCGCGTCGCTCAGTCCGTCGCGCTCCCGGAGCCACCAGGCCAGGAGCTTTCGGTCCCACCTTGCTCCTCGCTCCTCGTCGAGCAGGGTCGTCCGGCGAACCCCGTACACGGCGGCTACCTCGGCGATCGCTTCGTCCACTTGGAGCGGGAGGCTGCGGCATATCTGCCGAATCCCGGGCGGCTGTCGCGTTGCCGCGAACGCCTCCATGTAGGCCAGGTAGGCCTCCACCCCGCCGAACAGCTCCTCCCTGCCGTTCGCCAGGAGCCACTCCGGGCGGAAGCGCTCGTCGCACCAGGGGCGATGGCTGGTGCGATTGCCTGTGTCCAGGTTGCCACCCCTCCGGAGCGGATTCCGGTGAATGTACGCCGCAAGATAGCGTGCCTGTGGGAGGTTTAGGACCGGGCGACTCCAATACGGGCGCTCGAACACCGCGCCACGCTGCACCAGCCGGCCGTTGTGTCGAATGGCGAGCGGCGCGAGGAACTCACGCATCGCGGCCGAGAGTTCGCCGAGACGAGAGCGCAGAAGCGCGTGGAAATGGTCGGACATCCGAGCGTAGCTCAAGACGTCGATGCCGTGCTCGTGCAGCCGAGCGAACCGCGCGTGCAGGTCATGAATGAAGTCCGGGTCGTCGAGGAGCGGCAGCCGATGGTGGGTGGCAGTGCTCACGTGATGCAAGGCGCCGGGGAAGTCGCAGCGGTGGTGGGTGGACATGCGATCGCCCCTGCGCAAGGACCGTGCCATAGGAAAAACGCCGACTATTCGGAGCCCGAGCCTGACAACCGTCACCCCTGACGGTTGTCACCCCCTGTCACCTGTCACCCCCGCTGTCCACCGATCACAGATCAGCCCCCGGCCGATCTGTGATCCGCCGATCACAGATCAGCCCCCAGCTGATCTGTGACTTTCACGCCAGCCAACGCCCCGCGATCACCGTCTTGAGCACGTCCGTCGCGCCCTCGTAGATGCGGAGCGGTCGGGCGTCGCGCCAGAGCTGTTGAATCAGGTGGTCGTCGGTCACGCCAAGCCCGCCTGTGAGCTGTACACACTGGTCCAAGACGCGGCCGGCGGCTTCGGTGGCGGTCAGCTTGCCGACCGCGCTCATGTAGGTCGTGCGCTGATCGGGCGGGGTGGTGTCCCTGGCCCAACAGGCCCAGAGCGCCGAGAGCGCAGCCTGCTCCAAGTCGAGCGCCATCTCCGCGATGCGGGCCTGCACGACGGGCTGAGTCGCGAGCGGGGCCCCGAATTGCACGCGGGTCAAAAGTCGGGCGACCGTCTCGTCGAAGCCCCGTCGGGCGAGGCCCCAGGCGGCGAGCCCAACGGTCGGGCGACACCGCTCCAGGGTCCCCAGCGCCAGCGCACCTCCTCGCTCGGCGATGCGACGGGCGGGTGTCTCATCGAGGATCACACGGCCGATCGAGTGGCCGCTCACATGCTGGATCTCAGTTCGGGGTTGATCCACGATGAACGCAGCGATCTTGCCGTCCGTCGCCTGACGCGCAAAGACGATGGCATGGTCGGCGTCGGGCGCGTTGGAGATGAGGTGTTTGACACCTGTGAGGCGAAATTGGTGGCCATCTGGGGTCGCGGTGGTGGTCATCGCGGCGACATCGCTCCCCGCTTCCGGCTCGGTCATGGCGAAGCAAAGGACCGCGTGGCCCGCCCGAGCGGCTTCGAGGATATGAGGCTCCGCGCCGGACTTGTGTAAGGGAAAGCCGCCAAGTTCCTGAACGATGAACGCCAGATCGTCCAGACCGTCTTGGTAGGCAAGCGCCCCGCGACGCACCGCGAGGGTGCGCACATCGGACCGGCCGACGCCGGTGAGCATCCCCGCACGCCCGAGGGCGGCGACCCGCTCGGCGATGGTCCCGCGGGGTGTGCTTCGGCTGGCAAAGTCGATGGCGTCGGCCTCAAACTGCTGGTGTTCAGCGTCGAAAAAGCAGCGGTAGGGGGTGAAGAGCGAGGGCATGGGCGCGCGGTAACGCGGTTACCTTCCGGCCATGACCGTTTTCGAAGAGCTTGCGCGCCGGCTGCGGCGCACGGATCTCCTGCTTCTCCGTGCCGTCCGCCGCCAGCGCGCGCGCCCCTCCATGCGGGCGAAGGGCCAGTTCTGGGGGTCCGTCATCACCGACGACGAGGTGGACGCGCTGCTCCGCGCCCACGGCGAGATCGACTATGTCACCGGGCCCGACGGGCTGGAGGACGCCGTCGCTGCCTCCACCGCGCTTCGCGATGCGCCGGACGGACGCTTTGCCCGCCTTCGGGCGGCGTTCGACCTCGACGGCGACGACGCCGACCTCATCCTGCTCGCGCTGGCCCCCGAGATCTCCGCCGGGTACGCGCGCATCTTCGCCTATCTGAACGACAACCTGAACCAGGCTTACCTGACCGTCGATATGACGACGCGGGTGTTGCGCGCGGAGCGTCGTCAGCGGTTGGCGTTGCAAGCGCGCTTGATGCCCGGGGGGCCGCTCATCCGTCACCGCCTGTTGCTTTTGCACCCGTCGGAGGGGACCGAGACCCACACGTCCCGGCGTCTCCATCCGGCCCCGCGGCTTTTGCGCTGGCTCTTGGAGGAGGAGGAGCTGCCCGAGTCGGTCGGGTTCAACCCGGTGCCGACAGACGTGGAGCCGTTCATTCCAGCGCCGACGCGCCGACGCATCGAAGAGCTGGGCATGTCGCTCGAAAAGCCGATTACGGTCGCCATCATCGGCGGTACGTTGGGGCTGCGCGAAGGCGTGGCCCAGGCGATCGCACGCACGTGTGGCCGGCCGCTCGTCCAAGTCGATTTGGATCGGTGCAAGGCTTATTTGGAGGAGCCCGGGGATCTGATTCGAGAGCTTCGGCTTGCGGGTGCGTTGCCCTTCGTGATCAACGTCGCGAGCGCACAGGAAGATCCGGCGCTGAGAAATCAACTGTTGGCGTTGGGCGGTGCGTTGACGCGCCTTCCGTACCCGGTGCTGGTGGGCGGAAACGACCGCCGCGCGCTCGGGCTGCTGCTGGGCCAGGACCGAACGAGCGTGACCGTGCAGGTGGCCCGCTCGACCTTGGAAGAGCGCAACGAAGCCTGGGCAGCGGCTTTGTCGCGGCGCGGCTGGGATGAGACGCTCGCCAAGGACATCGCCGAGCGGTTCTACTCGGTGGGCGGCACGACGATCCAGCGGGTCATGGACCGCGCGGAGGCGGAGGCCGGCGGGCGGGAGCCCAGCGTGGAGACGATTTGGGCAGCCGCTCGGGAAGGCTCGCGGCCGGAATTCCGCGGGCTCGCGCTGCACGTGGTGCCCAAATATACGATGTCGGACTTGATCATCACGCAGAAGATCGAGCACCAACTCAATCACCTGATCTCGTACCTCTCCGAGCAGGAGCAGGTCTACCATCGCTGGGGTGCGAACAAGGTACGGGCGCGAGGGTACGGCATCAAAGCCCTGTTCTCGGGTGGTCCGGGCACGGGAAAAACGATGGCTGCCGAGGTCATCGCCGGCGCGCTCGGCCTGGACATGTTCCGGGTCGATTTGTCGAGCGTCATCAGCCGGTGGGTCGGCGAGACGGAGAAGAATCTGCGAGAGATCTTCGACGCTGCCGAGGGCGGCACGGCGGTCATCCTGTTCGACGAGGCCGACGCCCTGTTCGGCTCACGCGGCGAGGTCAAACAGGCGCAAGACCGGTTCGCCAACCAGGAGGTCAGCTTCTTGCTGCAACGCCTCGAAGTATTCGAAGGCTGCGCGATCCTCACGACCAACTTGCAGGAGAACATCGACGAGGCGTTCCTACGCCGGTTTGGCGCCGTCGTGGAATTCCCGATGCCAAGCCCGGAGCAGCGCCGCCGCCTTTGGGAACACAGTTTTCCGCCTTACGCGCCTCGCGCGCCGGATTTGGACATCACCTATCTGGCGACCCAATTCACGATCGCCGGCGGCGCCATCGTCAACGCGTCGATCAACGCCTGCATCATCGCCAGCGCGCGTCGGGAGCCGGTCGGGATGGCGCACGCCATCGAGGCGATCGCGCGCGAGCTGATCAAGATGGGCAAGCAGGTGAACCGCGTGCATTTTGGCGAATATTACGATTATGTGAAGGATCTCTGAGGGCTATCTAGCCCCGACGCGGGAGTACCCGCGCCGGGGGCCCGGGCGGCGTTGAATTCTGCGGCTCCGGGAGCAGCCGCGGCGCCCGCTGCGAGCCCTCGCGGGCGGCGCTCCCGGCGTATGAACTACGGACTCCTAGCGCTTCCCCTTCTTCGCCGGCCCAGCCGCCTGCCGCTCCCACTCCAGATCGACCAGGTCTACCGCTCCGTTGGACACGAATTCTTCGGCCAACGAGATCGCATCGAGCATGCCGATGTGTTGGCGCTGGGGTAGCTCGACGAGCTGGCCGCCCATCGCGAACCACACGGAGCTGAAGAGGGGGGTGACGGAGAGCCAGTGATACCGCGCTCCGTCCTCGGTGGTCACCGCGACGGCCACCTTGCTCTCGGAGAGGTAGATCTCGATCCGCTGGCTGGTGCCGAACAGCGTGAGGGTGCTGCTCCAGTCGCCGATGTGTGCTTCGAGAAGCCCCTCGATGTCACCGCTGCCAACGCGGAGGGGCTGCTCGGTGGCCGCGCCTCGGGGAGAATGCGCGGTGAGCTTGCCCTTTCGCCACGTGGAGGTGGGCTCCGGCTTGGGCTCTTCGCCGCGCGGGGCGGGCATGATGCCGCGGGGGTCGGTGAGCTCAAGCTGCTCGTCGGTCTCGGCCAGGACGCCACCGCCGAGGGTGAACAGCTCCCCGGACTCCAGCAGGTCGCGCACGGCGGTGTGTACGATGGGGTCGGTGATCTCGTTGACGAGGATGGTGTTGGGGGTGGGGAGGTAGGCCCCGCCGCAGCGTTGCCCTGAGCGCCGATTGTTCACAAACACACGCTCGATGTTGCCGAGGGTGCGAAAGGTCACGACGACGCGGCGACCGTCGCCCAGCAGCACTTCGGCCTCGGCGGTGCCAAAATCTCGATCCAGGACGCTCGCGGGGGGAAGGATGATCCGGAAAGCTGGCACGGAGTGCTCCTAAGTGGTGTGGGCCTTTATCGCTCGCCGCGGGTGGTGGGAAGGGGGGCCAGCCCGATCCGCGCCGCGTGGGCGCGCGCGTCCGCTTCGCTCCGCGCGCGCCCCACGACCCGCCGCTGGCCGTCCTGCGCGACCAGCTCCACCTTCCAGCTTGGCCGCGGCGCGACGCTCACGTCCACGACCTCCAACCTTACGTCTGTCAGCGCCCATCGCTCAGTCGTCGGGAATCCGCGCCCGCTGACCGTCGTGAGCACGACCCCGTCGCTCCGCACCTCCTCCCGCGTATACCCAAGCGCGAGCCCTCCCAGCGTGAGCACCACCCCGATCGCCCCCGCCCCCAGCGCGCCCAAGACCCCTTGCGCGCCGTGTGTGCCTACCTGATCCACGGCGCCCGCCAAAAAGGCCGGGCCCATCGCCAACGGCAGCACCGCGAGCGCGAGCATGAACCAGCCCCCGTCGCTCTCGAACACCACCTCGCCCGTGACCGCAGGCCGCAGCAGCGCCCCGATGCCGATCGCCGTGGCCGTCGCCCACCACGCCAGCCCGACGGCCACCACCACGCCGAGCGGCCCCCATGCGGTCAGCACCGGATAGACGCCCCCCGGTCGCCCCGGCGGGTACAAGAACCCCGCCAGAAGGCAGATGGCCCCCGCGAGGCAGAGGACCACCACAAGTCCAGCGTCAGAAGCGCGCATTCGGAGATCATAGCCCGCGACACCCCGTGACCGTTCCCGTCGCACCGTTACGCCCGCCCGCCCGCATCTCCGGTTACCCGCCGCGCATGTCCCACCCGCTCACCCTTGCAGTCCTTGGCGCCACCGGCGCGGCGGGGGATGCGCTGCTCGCCACCCTTCACGGTTCCCCGCTGGTGACCGGCCCGGTCCTGGCGTTCGCCGGGCCTCGTCGCTCGCCACGCGCCGACAGCGTGTCCTGGGGGCCGAGCAGCCTGCCGGTCCACCCGATCACCGCGCTCGCGGATCACCAGCCCGATCTGGTCTTCTCCTGCCTGCCGCCCCAGGTCGCCGCCCGCATCCTGCCGGGGCTGATCGCGCGCGGCATCTACGTCATCGACGTGGGCGACGCCACTGCTGGGGTGCTCGCTGTGCCGTTGGTGCACCCCGGGGTGATGTCCGGGCTTCCGGAGGCGGCCATCCTGGCGGGCGCGGTGCGGACCCCGTCGGCGTTGGGTTGGGTGCTGGCGAGCGTTCTGGCGCCGTTGGTCAACGCGGGGGCGACCGCCGTGACCGCGAGCGCTACCGAGGGGGCGATTCGCTACGGAAAGGCCGGCGCCGACGAGCTTGGACAGCAGATGCTGGCGAATTTCTCGGGCAAGGAGCCGCCGCGCAAGGTGTTCCCTGAGGGGCTCGCGTTCGATGTGCTGGCGGAGGACGTGCCGAGCGACGAATGGTCTACCCCGGAGCGCCTCGCGGCCGACGAGGCCGGGGAACTTGCCGGGTTGTCACCGGATCACATTGCGCTCACGACCTGCACGGGCGCGTTGTTCCAGGGGGTCGTGATGAGCGTCCACGCGCGAGGTGTGGAGCTGGATGCCGCCGAGGAGGCGTTGGCGACCGCAACCGGGCTGCGCAGCGTGCGGAACGCGACGAAGCTGCACCCCCGGGCGATCTCGGGCAAGGTCGGCATCTCGTGGGGCCGACTCCGGGCAGATCCCGGCGGGGATGGCGTGCATCTCGTCGCCGTCGGGGACAACCTCGCGGGGGCGGCGGCGGCCGTGCCGTTGATGGTCGCAGACTGGCTGGCGGCGGCCGGGGTACTTGCCAGGGGGAACGCCTAGATGAGCCAGGCTGGGGTGAGCGTCGATGCCCAAGCCCTCCCCTTCTCCCTCTGGGAGAAGGTGCCGCCGTACTCGGCGGCGGAGGAGGGCTCCCCGGCGATCTGGGACGGCCCTCATCCGCCCGCGAAGACGCGGGCACCTTCTCCCACGGGGCGGGAGAAGGGTGGCAACACCTTCGTGGGCTCGGAGATGCGTGCATGGCACTTGCCCCCCCCAAAGCAGGGCGGGTCTGGAAACCAGGCAGGGCATGAACCCTCCCGGCCGGTGCAATAAATGTTGTGGCTCGCTGCTCTCGCCTTCGCAGTCCCGGACCGAGTCGCCCAATCCTGGACCGTCGCCTCGCCGGTGTACGGCGCCGTCGCAGACAGCGGCGACACCGTCGCGATCCTCGGCACGTCGTTCACGCTGCTGGACCTCGGCACGTGGGAGAGCACCGCGCTGACCTCGATCTGCGCCGATGGCGGCAGCCCCGGCGGGCTGGCGGCGGGCACCTGGACCACCACGGACGACGACAGCGTGACGACGACGACCGACAGCTACTGGATCGGCTGCGGTGACGGCAGCGTCGAGCGCATCGACATCATCGATGGCTCCCCCACGCTCTCCGACGAGGTTTTGAGCGCCGGTTCGACCGCCGTCACGGCGCTCGAGTGGGATGGCACCTCGCTCTTCGTGCTGATGCAGGGGGACAGCGGCCTCGCGGACTTGACCGCCCTGTCCCCAACCGACGCCAGCGTCGTCACCAGCTACCCGACCACGCTCTCGCACGACGACGTCAACGACACGCTCTTGCTGAACGGCTCCCTCTACGTGCTGCACGGGGGCGACGACATCTCCCGCGTCACGACCTCCGGCGCCGCTGTGATCTTGACCAGCGAGGCGACCGGCGCCGACTACCAGACCGCCACGGCGAGCGACGCCGGGCTCATCTTCCTGACCGACACCACCGGCGGCGACCTCTGGTCCTTCGACACCGGCGACAACGGCTACACGCTCTACCTGGCCGATGTCGGCGAGGACACCACCGCGCTTTGCCTCGACGAGACCGCCGGCTGGGCGGCGATCGCAGCAGACGCCGACCTCGTCTTTGTGGCGTTCACGAGCGGCACGTTCGGCGACGAGGAGGGGCGCGTCAGCGATCTTGGCGCGCTCCAGTGGGCCGCCGCCGTCGAGGACGGCGTGCTGGGCTTCGCGACCGACGAGAGCCTGCTCTCCTGGGTCACCGAGGGCGCGTGGGTCGAGATCACCTCTGCGCCGTCGTCCGCGGCGACCGGAGATGTCGAGATCTCGTTCTCGTCGGACCTCGACGGCGACTGGACGCTCTGGCTCGGCGATGACCTCGACACCGCTACCGAGCTGGACAACGGCTCGGCCACGGCCGACGAGACCGTGACGGTCACCACCACCATCGACGATGCCTGGATCGAAGGCGTCAACCGCCTCTGGGTCACCCTCGATGACGGCGTGGGCATCGGCCACGACGCGACCGACATCACCGTGGATGCGCCCCCGCCCCAGATGGCGATCTCCGTCGGCTTCGGAGAGAGCACGTTCCTGGTCGAGATCGCCGGCGACGACACCGAGGACCTCGACCACTTCGTCATCTACCTGTCCGACGCGGCCTTCACCGCCGCCGAGTACGAGACCGGCGGCCCGACCTTCGAATCGGACGACGTGAACACCCCGCTGGAGATCGACGCCACCCCTGGGGAAGACGCCTCGTACACGTTCTACCCGCTGGAGAACGGCACAACCTACTGGGCTGCGGTTCGCGCGGTGGACACCGGTGGCCTGGAAGGTCCGATGTCGTCGGTGTTGTCGGCCACGCCGTCGTACACCTACAGCGCGTCGGAGCGGCGCGGGGATCCCGGGGGCTTCGGGTGTTCGACGGCACCGGGGTCCTCGGGGATCGCCGGGATCCTGGCGGTTTGCGCCCTTGTGGCCCGTCGGCGCCATGATGTGGCCCGCGTGGACGGCGCTCCCACGGCTCCGAGCCGCCCACACCTCCCCTCTCCTAGATAGAGGCCCGAAAATGCGCATCCTTTCCCTCCTGGCCCTCCCAGCAATCCTGCTCTCGCCCGGCATCGCCCAGGCGGCTGAGCCCTGGCCGTTTCACCACGCGGTGAGCGTTCGCTACGGCACCGTGAGCGTAGATGACACCTACCTTCGCGAGGTGTTCGGCAAGCAGAACGATCTGCTGAAGCTCGAATATTCGCTGGGCTTTCGCATCGCGGAATTTGGGCTCTCGGGCGGGTTTGCCCAGGACATGGGCTACCTGCAGACCGCCGATGGCGACGTTTCCGACGAGCACGACATGTTCACGCTCTTTCCGTTGGAGGCCGGCGCCACGGTGCGGCTCGACTTCTTCGACGAGCAGTGGCTCGTGCCTACGGGTCGGATCGGCGGCAACTACTGGATCTGGCGAGAGAATTGGTACATCCCTGAGGGGAGCGTGGCGGAGAAGTCCCGGACCGGCGGCAAGCTGGGCTGGCACTGGGGTGCGGGCGGCATGCTCCGGCTCGACGCCTTTGATCGCAAGGCCGCCAGCGAGCTGCAGGCGACGACCGGCATCGACGACACGTTCATCATGGCTGAATACCGCCGTAGCTACATGCCCAAGGGGGAGGAGGAGCTGCATCTTTCGGGGTGGGAGATCACGGCGGGGCTTCGGTTTGATTTTTGAGGCGGGAGGGTCCGGCGGCTGAACACGTTATCAGTCCCCGATGCCCTTCACCCTCGTCTCCCCGCATGAACCCGCCGGTGACCAGCCGGTCGCCATCGCACAGCTCCTCGACGGATTGAACGCCGGGCAACGCAGCCAGGTCCTGCTGGGCGCCACCGGCACCGGCAAGACCTTCACGATCGCGAACGTGATCCAGAAGTTCAACCGGCCCGCGTTGGTGCTCGCGCCGAACAAGACGCTCGCAGCCCAGCTCTATGGCGAGATGAAGGGGCTGTTCCCCCAGAACTCCGTTCAATACTTCGTGAGCTACTTCGACTATTACCAGCCGGAGGCGTACGTCCCCAGCTCCGACACCTACATCGAAAAAGATTCGATGATCAACGACCACATCGACAAGCTGCGGCACGCTGCGACCCGCGCGTTGTTGGAGCGGAACGACGTGATCATCATCGCGTCGGTGTCCTGCATCTACGGCTTGGGATCGCCGGAAGCCTATGACAACATGATCCTGCAGCTCGAACCGGGGCAGTTCATCTCTCGCCAGAAGATCCTCTCCCGGCTTGTTGAGCTTCAGTACACGCGCAACGACCAGGACTTTCACCGCGGCACCTTTCGAGCGCGCGGCGATGTCATCGAGGTGCTCCCGGCACACGAGACCGACCGGGCCTTGCGCATCGAGCTTTTTGGCGACGAGGTGGAGAAGCTCTCCGAGTTTGACCCCCTGCGCGGGCGCACCCTCGGCCAGCTTGAAAAGCTGTGCATCTACCCTGCCTCGCACTACGTGACCCCCAAGGAGAAGCTTCAGGCCGCGATGGACACCATCCGGACGGAGCTCCAGCCCCGGTTGGAAGACCTCCGAAACCAAGGCTTGTTGCTCGAAGCCCAGCGCCTGGAGCAGCGGACGCTCTTCGATTTGGAGATGATCGAGGAGATGGGGTATTGCAACGGGATTGAAAACTATTCGCGTCACCTGACCGGCCGGCCCCCAGGCGAGCCGCCACCCACGCTGCTCGAATATTTTCGAGGGGACTGGCTGTTGATCGTGGACGAGAGCCACGTGGCAGTTCCCCAGGTCGGTGGCATGTTCAAGGGAGATCGCGCCCGCAAGGAGACGCTGGTCAAGTACGGGTTTCGTCTGCCCAGCGCGCTCGACAACCGGCCGCTCACTTTCGAGGAGTTCCTGGGCCACATCAAGTACGCGATCTACGTGAGCGCGACGCCATCCAAATGGGAGTTGGACCAGGCGTCGGGCATCGTCGCCGAGCAGGTCATCCGACCGACGGGGCTCTTGGACCCGCAGATCGAGGTGCGTCCAGCGAAGGACCAGGTGGACGACCTGCTCGGGGAGATGCGTGCGACGATCAAGGCGGGGTTTCGCGTGCTGGTCACGACCCTCACCAAGCGAATGGCCCAGGAGCTCACCGATTACTACACAGAGCTTGGGCTGCGGGTCAAATATCTGCACTCGGACATTGATACGATGGAGCGGATGGAGATCCTCCGGGAGCTGCGCTCGGGCGGGTTTGACATCCTGGTCGGCATCAACCTTCTGCGCGAGGGCCTCGATCTGCCGGAGGTCGCGCTCGTCGCGGTGCTGGACGCGGACAAGGAGGGATATTTGCGCTCCGCAACCTCGCTGATCCAAACCATCGGGCGGGCGGCGAGGAATGTGGAGGGGCGGGTGATCCTGTACGGGGATCGGACCACGGCAAGCATGGCCATGGCGATCGATGAGACCTCTCGGCGCCGCGCGAAACAAGAGGCGTACAACATCGCGAATGGCATTACGCCCCAGACCATCCGGCGGAACATCGACAGCCCCCTCGCGGCGCTCCTGGCCGGCGACTATGTCACGCCGCCGAAGGACGGGCCCAAGTCGGACTCTGGCCAGATCCGGCTGGAGGAGATCCCCGCGATGCTCAAGCGGCTGCGCGCCGACATGAAGAGCGCCGCCGCCCGGCTGGAATTCGAGAAGGCGGCGGGGGTCCGGGACGAGATCAAGAAGCTCGAGGAGCTTCAGATGCGGCTGGGGGAGATGGGGTAGGGTGGACCTTGTTTCTTTCCCCCGGCGAGCGGGCGGGCACGGCGAATACGGGCTTCTGACGGATCTTTCTTCCTTCCCTCCCCCCACCGGGGGGAGGTGCCCGAAGGGCGGAGGGGGGTTCGCCTGAAAACCCCGCCGCCCCCCCGCCCGCCCGATGTGCAGCGGCGGCACGACGGCGGTCCTGGCGGCGTGGCCTGTCTGAGCGCGCCGCCCGACGCATCGGAGCGCGTTATCCTGCTTTCCCCTTCGAGAACGCCCGATGCTCCTGCCCCTCCTTCTGCTCGGCTGCCCCTGGATCCCGTGCAACGAACAATTGTACGTGGACGTTGATGGGGACGGGTGGGGAAACCCCAGCGCGGCCGAGAGAGCGTGCCCGGGGTTGGGTTACGCCGACAACCCCGATGATTGCGACGATGCTGACGCGACCGTGGGCGAGGGAGATCCGTGGTATCTGGACGCGGACGGCGATTCGTACGGCGATCCGGCGCTCGCGGATCTGGTGTGCCCGGACGATTTTTTGGGCGAGGGCGTGGTCAGCAACGCCGACGATTGCGATGACACGGACGCGAACATCAGCGTGGACGCCGCCGAGATCTGCAACGAGGTCGATGACGATTGCGATGGGTTGGTAGACGACGCGGACGACAGTGTCGCCCCCGAGACCGCTTGGTATCCGGATGAAGACGGCGATGGTTTTGGGGCTGGGGGTGGGGACCCCCTGCTCGCGTGTGCCCAGCCCGACGGGTACGTGACAGACGCTTCGGATTGCGACGATGGCGATCCCACCGTGTCGGTCGGATCCTCTGACG
>CANKNP010000067.1 GCA_947483545.1 Deltaproteobacteria bacterium
TCCTCCTTCTCCTCCTCGCCGAAGTTGAACGAGAACCCGCCCCCGCCGCCCTCTGCCTTCTCCTTCTCGCCGCCTTCACTCTCCTCTTTCTCTTTCTCCAGATCCTCGGGGGTCATGTCGGAGACCACATAGGCGTACGACCGCCCCTCCTCCCAGACGATCGCCCGGCGCGGCACCGTGAGCACCTGGTCATGCCGCGCGACCTCAATGTGCGCGGTGACGAACATGCCAGGGCGCAAGCTGCTTCCTTCGGTGATCTGGAGCACCGCGCGGAACGTGCCCGACGTGGCGTCTACGATGGGCGACACGCGCTGGACCACGCCGGTCGCGGTGGTCGTCGTGTCGTACGTCCCCTGGTACCGCACAGGTTGACCCTCGCGGACACGGGAGATCTCCCGCTCTGGCAGGTGAACGACGAGCCGGAGCGTGGCAGGGTCCACGATGACGAACGCCGCCTGGCCCCCCGCGATCTCGCCGATACGCAGGTTCTTCGTCGCCACCACGCCCGCGATGGGGCTCTCCATACGGGTGAACGCACGGGTCTTCTGCGCCTCGGCCTCGGCCAACTTCGCCGCTTGCAATGCCCTCAGCGCCGCATCCCGCTCCGACGTGGAGAGCGCCCCTTGCACATGCAACCGCTCCGCGCTCTCGGCGTCGGCGGTGGCGTTCGCGAGCTGGGAAGCGGCGCGCTCGTAGGCCCCGCTCAACTGCGGGCTCGCGATCGTCGCCAGCACCTGCCCCGCGCGAACTGTGTCGCCCTCTTCGACGAAGATCTGCGTGACTTGGCCCGTTGTCTCTGGCAGAAGCGTGGCCTGCTTCTCAGACTCGACCGCCCCGGAGGCCGCGACCGGATCCGCGACGTCGCCCGGCCCTGCGGCCACGACCTCGACGAGCGTTCGCGGGTCGGTCAGGACCTTGTCGTCCTCCTCCTTCTCCTCGCCTTCCCCCTCCTCGCCGCCCGAACATGCCAGGGCGAGGAAGAGAAAAACCGGTAGAAAGAGTCGCAGGGGCGGCATGGCGCGGGGCTAACCTGCTGGGAGGTGCCGCCGGCGTTGTTCTGTGGGGGCTACAGCCCGCTGACGGTGCCGCCCGGCCAGGTCACTTCGGCGAAGCCCTCGTAGTGGCCTTCCGAGTCCACGTCGCGGGTATCGGTCCAGACCAGCGCGCCACCCACGTAGATGTTCACGGTGACCATGTTCTCGCCGTTGTAGGTCGAACCTGGGTAGTCGTGCACGTAGACGGTGAACACGCCGTTCTCAGGCGTCTGGATGTTGATGTTCTCTGGGCCGACCGCAGCGATGTCGTCGAGGTCCAACGAGGGGTTGTCGTCCGGGCCAGCAGCGCCCCATTCCAGGCCGCCGTAGGTGCAGTTGCTGTAGTAGCAGTCGCCGTTCGTGGTCAGCGCACCAGAGGGCTTGGTGAGGTGCAGGTCCATGTCGTCGCCCGAGTGGGTCCAGAACATCTCGATCCAGAAGTCCTGGCCGGGGATGGCCTCGACGCTGGCCTCGCAAGGCTCGGAGGACTCGCCGAGGTCGTTCGTGACGACGAGCTGCGCGGTGTAGGTGCCGGCCAGGTCGGGCGAGAAGTCGCGGTCCGAGCCGGAGCCGCGCTCGAGGGAGGCGACGGAGCCGCTGGGGACGGAGATGAGCGTCCACGTGTAGGTGGTCAGGCTGCGACCGCCGGTGTCGTAGGAGCTGGAGCCGGTGAACGTGGTCGTGCCGGAGTTCGCGGCGACTTCATCGGGGACGGCCGAGCAGATCGCGATCGGCCCACCCGCGCCGGAGCCGGTCAAGGCCGCGGTCATGCTGCCCACCGGGGCATCGGCGTCCACCACCAGGTCGGCGAAGAAATCGCCGATGTCACTGGGGGAGAACTCAAGGTCGACAACGCTGGACTCGCCCGGCGCCAGGGTGAGCGGCAGGCCATCGGACGCGGCGATGCTGAACTCGCTGTCGCCGGAGATCGAGAGGTCGTTGATCACCACGGGGGAGCCGCCGGTGCTGATCATCGTGATGCTCCCGGTCACCACCTCGCCAGCCGCGATGGCGCCGGCATCCCAGCTCGGGGGATCCAGGGTCAGCGCAGGCGCGACGTTGCCGCCGTACAGCAGCACGCCGACATCGGGGCTGGCCGGGTCATCGCTCGTGACCCAGGCGGTGTCCATGTCCGTGTCTGAGGCGCGGGTGTACGTGATCGTCACGTCTGCAGACTCGCCGACCGGCAGGACCCCCGGCAGCTTGCCATCGATGCTGGCCCAGGTGAACACCGTGTTGGAGTCCAGGTGGATGTCCGAGACCTCCAGATCCATCCCGCCAACGCTGGTGACGGTGAACACCTGGGACTCAGTAGCGCCGAGCGCAACATCCGAGAACGTCAGGGTCTCCGGGGAGACGTCGATGACAGGCCCATCGTCGCCCGTCGGCTGCTTCTTCACGAGGCCGTTGTCAATGCCGCAACCGGCTGTGACCGTGAGCAGACCGAGGAGATAGATAGACCTGTAGCGCATGCCGACTCCGTGTAGGACGCGGCGACAATAGACGAAATGCTCCCGGAAAGCAAGCGGAGCCTGCGTCGAAAATCCGTCCAGGAGATAAGCCCCCCTGGATGTCCCAGCGGACCCGCTACTGCAGCCGATGCCTGACCACGTTCACCAACGACGTGGAGCGGTGCCCGAACCTGTCCTGCCGCTCCGTGCGCCCCGCCCCGGGCTGGGGGGAGCTGCTGGAGGCCGGGGAAACCATTGACCGAACCTACAAGATTCGGCAGCGGCTCGCGATTGGCGGCGCGGGGGTCACCTACCTGGCGCGGGAGATCGGCACCAAGAACGACGAGGTCGGGCCGCTCCTCGCGGTCAAGGTGCTCTACCAGCAGCGCGACCAGGGCCAGTACCTCCGCCGGCTCGCGACCGAAGCGCAGATCCTGCAGGGCCTGAACCACGCGCAGATCGTCGAGTGCCGGGGCTTCGTCCACCGCACCGGCCACTCGCCTTACCTGGTCACCCGGTTTGAGGCAGGCGGGAGCTTGCTCGACCACATTCGGCGAGTCGGCTCGCTCTCGATCCCGACCACCGCGAGCATCGGTCGCCAGATCTGCTGGGCGCTCGAGGTCGCACACCGCCAGAAGGTCGTTCACCGGGACCTGAAGCCCGAGAACGTGCTGCTGGTCAAGCAGGTGTCGGCGGAGACCATCCCGGATCTGAAGGTCGCCGACTTTGGGATCGCGAAGGTCTCGGGCGGGATCGGGGACCGGCTCACGCGGGTCGGCGCGTTCATCGGCACGCCTCAGTACGCCGCCCCCGAGCAGTTTGAAGGCCTGACCCCCGGCCCCGCCGCAGACGTCTATGCCCTCGGCGCCGTGATGTACTTCCTGCTCACGCTGCACGCGGTGGCGGACTTCATGGGGGAGTTGGATCCCGAGGATCAACGCGAACAGCTCATCCGGCACCTGCCGGTGCGGCTCGCCGAGGTCAACGCGCCGGGCCACCTACGGCGTTGGATGGAGGACACGCTCGCGATGGCCATGCAGGTCGATCCCGCGGATCGGTGCGATCTGGCGACCCTCGACCGCCGGCTTGCCGACATCGCCGCCGAGCGCGATCCAGGCCACGTCCCCGTGGGTCCCCCCAGGGACTTGCCAACCAGCACGCCCACCATCTCCGCAGGGATCAGCGACGGCCTGCCGCTCGACGGTGAACCGAGCGAAGAGCGCCCGAATGAGGAGCGCCCCCGCGCGGAGCAGCCTGTCGAGCGGCTCTCGAACCCGCCCCGCGCCTGGCGCGACGACTCCCCGGGTCCGGGCGCGGTGGTGCCTGATCCCGCGGCCGGCACAGCGGATCCCATCGCTCCGCCCCCGCTCCCTCCCGTGATCGTGCCCGATCCGGTGATGGAGCGTCTCCAACGCCCGCCGGACGCGGACGATCCGCCGTGGGAGCCCGTCCCGGCCGTACATGAGCCGCGGTCGCTCCGCCACGCCGGCGATCCCCCGCCGATCCCCCCGGGCCTCCCTCCGGACATCTCCCTCGATCCCCCGGTGGAATCGGACGTCCATCCGCCCGTCAGCGAGGCCCTCCTGTCGCCTCCGGACCGACCTTCGGAGCCCGTGCGCTCGAGCTTCCCGCCCCCCGAGATCCTCGCGCCCCCGCCGGATTTGCGCTCCTCGCCCTTCCCCGAGGAGCCGACCCCGAGCCGCGCCGGGGCGATGATGGGGGTCGGCGTCGTCGGACTGCTCGGCGGTGGCGGCGTCCTTGCGCTGCTCGCGGGGGTCGGCCTCTACTTCGGGCTCTCCGGCGGCCCGCAGGCGCTCACCGGACAGGAGTCCGACCCGACCATTCGCAAGGACTGGGAGATGGTGGCGGGCGCCCTTGGCACGGCCGGCGTGCGGGCCGAACGGACCTGCAAGTCACCGCCCTACCTCGCGATCGAGGCGACCGTTCAGCCGACCGGGCAAATCACCGCGGTGGAGCTGCTCAACTACGACCACGAGGCGACCCGGGCGTGTATGGAGCGTGAGCTCAGCCGCGAGCGGATGCCCAGGAACACGGGCTTGCTGGTGCGCGTGGCCATCACCCTGCAGGAGTAGCGGTGCACCTTGTCGTGGGCTCCGGCTCTTGTTTTGGGCGCGCCGTGGTGGCGGAGCTTCGGGCGGCGGGCGAGCCCGTACACCTGCTCGACGCCGGCTGGCTGGACCTGGACACGATCATCGCCGCGATGCGGGCCTGCTCGCCGCTCTGTGTCAGCATCACCGTCGCGGTGGAGTTGCCGATGTCGCGGTGGGACCCGGAGCTGCTGCGGCTCGCTGAGAGCGTGTGCGCGGCGGCCGAGTTGGTTGGCGCGACGATCCTCCTGCCTACGGGACTGTACGGCTTCAAGGTCGTCTATGACGTGCCGCTTCCCGCCGATCCCCCGCTCGCGGATGTGAACGACACCCCCTGCGAGCCGGGCCGGATCCGTGACGCCATCGAAGCGACCTACGCCCAGCTCGCCGAGCTGCGGGGCAACCGCGTCGTGATGGTGCGGGCCGGCGACACCTTCGGACCGGGCGGGGTCGCCTGGCCCGCGGCCGGGATGTTCGAGGCGGCGCGGGCGAAGTCGGCGATCCCCTGGCCCGGACCCGCCGGCATGGGCCACAGCTTCACCTTCCTGCCAGACCTTGCGCGCCTGGGGGTTCGGGCGCTGCTGGGCCCACCCCTGCCGCGGCCGCAACTGTCCGCGGAGCAGCTGGACGATCCGGATCTTCCGCCCCAGTCCCCCGCCGAGGTCTACGCGCTACACGGACACCTCGTGCCGGGCGCCAAGGCTTGGGCGGAGCGCTTGGGCGCGCCGGGCGTGCGCCGAATCCCGCAGGTCTGGACCCACGCCGTCGGCCAGTTTCGTACCGAGGAGCGGCTCATCAGCGAGGTGCTCTACACCTGGGCCGGCGCGATCTTCCTGGACGATCGGCGCACGCGCTCCTGGATCCCCGGCTTCGAGGAGACCCCGCTGGCGGACGCCGTGGCCCAGACCCTGGCCTACCGCGCATGAGCGACTGGGACCGGCACCTCCAACTTGCGCGCTCAGGCCTCGCCCCGGCGATGCCCCTGGTCGGCGATTGGATCGGCGAGGGCCGGGCGCACGGCGAGGCGGTGACCGCGTCGTTGCGGGTCCGCAGCGTGCTGTCCGACACGCAACTTGAGCTCTGGGAGCGCGTCGGCGACCACGAGGACGTCTGCTTCTACCGGTTCGACGTTGGCTCGGGCCAGCTCCGGGTGGTGCATTTGATGGCAGGAGCGGTCGCAGATCACGCGGTCGAGGCCAGCCCCGACGGCCTCGTATGGGTCACGCCCCCGAGCGTGCCCGCCGTGGTCTGGTCCCTGCGGGTGACGGGGGCGGGGGAGGAGCTGCGCAGCGAAGTGTTCTGGCCGGACCAGCGGGTGGCGGAGGTGGAGATTTTGTATCGGCGGGGGTGAGGGGGGGTAGAGCGTCACCCGGGGCCACCGCCGCACCGGACGACCTCGGTATACTCGGCCTGGGCGGTCGCGGTCGCCGACCCGTCTCCCCATCCCCAGCCCCGGTGCACGAATGCGCCGTTCTGGCCGCCCTCGCCAGCGGGTCGGAAGTTCAGTTCATCCGTCACGGGCACTGTCCGCGTCGAGCGCCGCGACCCGGTCCAGCCCGTCCACCTGAACACCGAAGATTCGAAGGGCGCGAGCGTGCTGGGCAGTCGGATTTTCGGACATTTGGGTGGGCTTGACCCCTACCCCTCCTCAAAAACCTCCGCGAGCATACACCGCGCGCTCCCGCTGCCGACCCGCTCGATCGTTGGGTCTGGGTGGACAATCAGCCGGTGCCCTCGCGCGGCGAGTACCTGGTTCGGGCGGGCGGCAAGGTGGCCGCTCGGCCCATCGCGGCTGCGCTGCGGCTAGGAGCCTGGAGGCCATAGACCGGAGGCTGGAGGCCGAAGACACCGAGGCCTCGTCCCCACGTAGGGGCGGCCCCCCGTGGCCGCCCGGGGTCAACGCGACGCTAGCCCCGCCCTTCATGGCCGAGTTGGAATGACCACACCGCTTGATCCTCCGCTGGCCAGTGGGCGCCCCCCCTTGCGCGTCGTCCTCCTCGTGGCGCGGTCCAGGACAATGCGGCTATGCTCGACCGATGGAAGCCCTCCGTCACCACGAATTCACCGCCGAGATCTACTTCGAATTCGAACTCCACTCCAACGCGCGCTTTGAATTCTACAACGGGGCCATCCTTGCTATGGCAGGCGCTTCGCCGCGGCACAACAACATCATGCTCAAGACCCAGGGGGCGCTGGATCGCCGGGTCGGAAAGCGCTGCCGTGTGCTCGGCGAAGGGCAGCGGGTGGTGACCGGAGACGGGCTCTACACGTACGCGGACGCCATGGTGGCCTGTGGGCCTCTGGATCTGCTCACCGTCCAGGGGACAGGGACCGTTCGAAATCCGAGCATCCTCGTGGAAGTCCTCTCGCCATCCACGCGCGCATATGACCTCGGCGAGAAGCTCCAGCACTACAAGACCATCGCCAGCTTGAAGGAGGTTTTGTTCATCGAGCAGGAGCGAGTAGACGTGCTTCACGTCCGCCGCTCGACGACCTCGCCGACAGGCTGGGAGGAGGAGCGGTTCGTGCTGCTCGCCGACGCCATCCCGCTGCAGACTCTCTCCAAGGCCCTCACGCTCAAGGAGGTCTACGACCGGGCGTTCGAGCTCTGAGGGCAATGCGCATTCCCCACACTCCGGAGATCCTCCTCGCCCTGCGGAGCCCAACGCCGGAGGAGCCGCTCCGCATCCTCGTGAGCGGGTGCCTCGCGGGAATGGGCTGCGGGGTCAACGGCACCGACTACGGGTTGGGCGTAGTGCTTCGCGACCTGCTCTCGGTGGGCGCGGTGCGGGCGTTTCCCTACTGCCCCGAGGAGGTCGGACTCGGAACCCCGAGGACCTTGCCCGACATTCATGGCGGCGATGGGCACGACGTGCTCGACGGGCGCGCTCGGGTGCTCGACGAGCACGGCACCGACCTGACGGACGGGATGGTGGCCGGTGCACGGGGAATGCTCGCCTTTGCACTTTCGAACCGGGTTGAGCTCGCGATCCTCACGGACATGAGCGCGGCCTGCGGAACACAGGTCATCTCGGATGGGTGCCGTCTCGTGGAGCACCGTCGCTTTCGAGCTGGCGTTGGTGTCGCCGCGGCGCTTTTGCTTCGCAACGCGATCGCCGTCGTGAGCCAGCGCGACCCCAGGTCGATCGGCATTCTACGCGAGAAGATCGAGCCAGGGTTTCGCCACGACCCGGTGGCCGTGGATTACCATGAGTCGAGCTGGTACGTGCGGCAGTTTGGCGCGGCGGGCGCCCCTCCACAATCCGAAACCTGACTTGCGGCGTTCACGAGTGTGAACGTTCATCCAGGATAGCTGCCTCCCCGTAGGCATCGCCATCGTCGTCGGCCTCGACGCCATCGCAGCTCTGATCGACCTCGTCGCCGGGAAACTCGACGGCATCGAACGCTGCCCGCGTCCACGGAGCCGGGGGAGCGGGGGAGGAGCTGCGCAGCGAGGTGTTCTGGCTGGACCAGCGGGTGGCGGGCTGCTCGCCCTGCTCGACCTGTCCGGTTGGTAGGCGAATCCCCACGATTGACGCCGATGTGTCACGGGTGCTACCCTGCGGCGTCTCCGGGACTCCGATGCGCACCACCTCTCTCCTTCCCCTCCTCGGCCTTACCCTGCTCAGCTTCTTCGCCGCGTGCACAAGCGGCAACGAGGCCCCGAGCGACACCGCCGACACGTCGGACACCGGCGATGCCGACACGGACACCGACACCGACACCGACACCGACACCGACACCGACACAGATACAGATACGGACACCGACGCAGACACCGACACCGACACCGACACCGATGCCAGCAGCGAGGACTGCGGCAACAGCGCGGACGACGACGCCGATGGCCTCACCGACTGCGACGACCCCGACTGCATCAGCGACGAGCTGTGCGGCGGCGCCGGGGATGGCGAGATCTGCCTGGACGAGGTGGACAACGACGGCGATGGCGACGTGGACTGCGACGACGCCGACTGTGCGGACGACCCGGGCTGCGGCGGCGACACCGACACCGACTCCGGCGGGTCCACCGGCGACCCCGAGACCTGCGACGATGGCGTGGACAACAACGGCGACGGCGACACCGACTGCGACGACGGCGCGTGCTTCTCCGACTCCGGCTGCGGTGGCACGAGCGCCAGCGGCGAGGCGTGCGCCAACGGCTCCGACGACGACGGCGATGGCGATGTCGATTGCGACGACGACGACTGCTTCCCCGACTCTGCCTGCTGAATCCCTGCGGTCCAGCGCAGGATCGCTCTGGTTGCGGCTCCCGGGAGGATGGTCTTTGGGTGGGGCGTTGACCCGGGTGCGTTGAAGAGTTGGTGGGTCGTGAGACGGGCCGGGCGGCCTGCCTCCACGCGCTCAGGATGGACGGTCGGCGGGTCATCTCCGTGCGAATCCGCGCTCGGTTCCTCGATCCGCGCGGTGGCCTCCCCCTGTCGGAGGAGATCGACACGCTGGTGCCGGTTTGGGGGGGAACGCTTGCCAACCCGCGCTCCCGCCGCTCGCCCCGGCCGTGTGCAACGCGATCTTCGCGGCTACGGGCGCGGATCCGGAGATTGCGCGGTCCCCCGGGGAAGCGTGCTTACGAGAGCCATCTTCTTGCTGCCCTCGAGCCAAACCGCCCGCCTTCGGGCCAGTAACGTCACAATACCGAGGCTCGACAGCATGAAACTCATGTTTCCACCTGACCCCACCACGTTCGTGCCGAGGCTGTTCAACTGGCTGGACCATGGTGGCGGGTTGAGCGCCGTGGAACGCTCGGACGCCCTCGCGCGGATCGGCCGCGGCGAGAGCCTCGAACGCGCGCTACTGGACGCAGGGCTGCCGCCGGCCGACCTTGTTCGGGGATTTCTCGATGCGATGGGTTCCTACGCGATTCCATTCAAGGGCCTCGCCACGAATCAGGCGACAGCGCGCCAGATCCCCCAGGCGCTGGCGCTTCAGCTCCGGCTCTTACCACTGGTTCTAAGCGATGATTCGCTCATCGCCATCGGGGACGCCAACGCAGAGAGCCAGCCCGACATCCGCGTCGGCCCAACCTCGCGTCGTGTCGTGGTGCTGGCGACGACGTCAACGTTCGAAGCGGACGCGGACGAACTGTACGCCTTGATCGCGCAAAACGATCCGGGAGAGGCGTCGATCGCTGACTACTTCGCCCGTCGCGGCATCCTGGACCCGGACAAGGCGCGAGCGCTGCGACAAGCACAGCCGGTGGCCGGACCTGACATGTGGGTCGATGCGGCGTTGGCCGGCGGCGCGTCGGAGGCCATGGTGGCGGCGGTTCAAGCAGCCTTCGTCGACCGACCCCTGCACTCGTTCGAACGGCTGCGACAGTTTCGCGATCCCGGGTTGGATCAGCGTGTGCCGAAGGCTTTCGCCGCGCGCTCCGGGATTCTCGCGCTCCGCGAAGCAGGTCCGCATGTCACGCTCCTGGTGGTCCGTATGCCGGACTTCGATTTGTTGCAGCGCATCCTCGCGGATGCCGGCATCACGAGCGCATCGGCGGTGCTCTCGACGCGCGCCGCGTTCCATCGACTGCTCGACCTCGCGTACGGAGAAACCCCCTCGGCCGCGGCGCCGACGCGAGCGTCGCGTTGGCGTACATGCTCGAGTCCCTGGCTCTCCCGATCCTCGTGTCGCCGCCCGGGACCCCGCGAGCGGTCGCTGTCCTGCCACACCGCTGGTGGGCTCCGGACCTCGTCAAGCGCTGGACGACGGCGCGGACCGGGCCCCGTCCCACGCGGAGTTGAACCGCCCCTCCCAGCGACAACGCAACCGCCTATGCCCAGCGCAAGCCAGGCCCGACCCGGGACCTACCCCCCGCGCACAACCACGCCCGGCGCCTGAAGCGGCGCCTCGAACGCCACACCCCACTCTGCAGCGTGGAAGCCGCTACGCAGGATCGTCGGCATGTCGGCAGGCTCGACGGCCCGGCAGCCGGGAGCCACGAGGAACCAGGCGCGCAGGAAGGAGTCAGGCTCGGGGTCGATCTTGACAGTCGCGAGGCCCTCGAACTGTGGGTAGACCGTCATCCAGGGCGTTTCGGGAAACTCGCCGTCCCACCCCGTCGAGAAGTCCGCGATCTCGTTGGGCAGGAAGCCGAGCTCAGCCATGGCGCCCTCGATGGAGAACTGGGCAAGCGGGCCCGGGACGCACCAGCCGCTATCCTGCTGCAAACCTGCCAGATCGTAATTCATCTCGTAGAATAGAAAGTCGCGCTCGCCAACCGGAGTGTCCAGCACCCCGTCCGGCCAGGCTGTCACTCTCCACCCATCGATTGGATAGCGTGGGTCAGACTCGGTGATCCGGCGCCAGGCCGGTAGACGGACGGAGATGTCGGCCGCTTCAGTTGGGTAGAGGTACAGATTTGGCTTGTCGACGCTCACATGCTCGGACAACGTGGCCACGATGAAGCCTGAGCAGGTCGATTCGTCCGCGACTTCCACCGTGCCGCAAAACGCGTAGTCGCCGGAGGCGAATACCTCGACCGCGTACTCGGCTGGCGCGACCGTAGCCTCGAACTGGCCATGTTTCGGGGTGGGCGTAGCCACGACGTCGCCCTGCCTGCCGCCGGTGTCGGTACATGTGTTGAGGCCCTCGACGAGGGTCATGACATACACGTCGGTAGCTGCGGGTGAGCCGAACGGCTGCTCGATCTAGCCGCACAGGTTGCTCTCGTCGGAGAAGTCGGGGCCGCATGCAACAGCTGGCGCAAAAGCCCAGGCTGCTGCATGACGATGCCCTCCCGGCTGGCGATCGCGCGGTAGACGCTCTGACCGGGGCCGACGATTGGCTGCTCGACGCCGAAAAAATGAAATTCCCCGAGCGTCAGATCGGCGTGCTCGACGATCGGCAGGTCGATGCCGCCGGCCTGCAGGGATCGTTCGTACCACTCGCGCGGCGTGCCAGGTGTCGTCGCCTCCGTCACGCCGATGGCATCCAGCGGTGGCGCCGTGCTCGCATCCCGCGAAGGGATGCCAGTTCCGCCAACGCCAGCTGGACCACTGCCAGCACCGGGGGGCGTCGCCTTGCATCCTCCGGCGGCGGCAGCGATGAGGGCGAACGACAAGAGCGCTACCAACGTGGATTCACGGTGCATCTTGGCACATATCCGCGTCGAGGACGGACTTGGCCCGGCCGCCGAAATCCCCCCCGGCGAGGGGCGGGCGCGACGGGGCGCTGGCCGGCCGGATCCGCGACGCTGGGCGAAGCGCAGCAGAGCGCCCTCGAGCAGGGGGGCGCGGATCGTGACACAGCGGGGCGGGGTGCGTAAGGCGCGTTTTCGCCCGGGCGGATCTTCGGCCCCGCGGCCTCCCCGGCGGAGGCGTGAGACCAGCTACACTCCTCCGCAACCCGGCGCCAAGCTTGCTGACCCTGACCTTGCTCCCTCTGACCGCGTGCCTGCCGCAGCTCCCCGACGTTCAGACCGACCGCACTTCTGACTCGGACACCGCCATCGATCCGGACACCTTCGTGAAGATCCCCGCCGGCACGTTTGACATGGGGAGTACGCCAGGGCAGCCCGAGTACGGGTACGGCGTCCACACCGTGACGCTCACACACGCGTACTACGTGGGGGTGAGGGAGGTGACGCAGGGTGAGTTCACGGCGGTGATGGGGTACGACCCGGCGTCCTTCACGGACTGCGACGGGCTTGGCCCAGACAACTGTCCGGTGGAGGGGGTGACCTGGGGCGAATTCGCTGCTTACGCCAACGCAGTGTCCGACGCCGCGGGCGTGCAGAGGTGCTACACCTGCGCCGGGTCTGGAGCCGGCGTCGCGTGCGACATCGGGATGAACCCGTACGACTGCACGGGGTATCGGCTCTTGACGGAGTCGGAGTGGGAGGGCGCCGCGCGTTGTGGCACGGACACGGAGTTCGCCGGGTCGAACACATCGGCGGATGTGGCGTGGACATCCGAGAACAGCAACGACAGCACGCACACGGTGGCGGGCCTCGCCCCGAACGCGTGCGGCCTCTACGACTTGAGCGGCAACGTGTGGGAGTGGACGCAGGATTGGCACGGCGACTACCCGTCTGGCAGCGTCACAGACCCCACTGGCGCGGAATCCGGCTCCAACCGTGTCATTCGCGGTGGCGGCTGGACCTACACCGCGGACTATGCGTCCGTCTCCCTCCGCTACGACGTCCACCCGCAGGACTCCTACGCCGATCTGGGCTTCCGGCTCGGGAGGTCGAGCCCCTGACGAAGTGCACGGCGCGGGCGAACCTTGTGATTTACAGCGGGGGTGCTGGCCGGGAACGCGGCGCTCCCGAAGTGTCGCCCAGTCGATCAGGTTCCGACAAAGGCGGTCGAGCAAGAGCCGTTCATGTTTCCTATCCGCGTGAGGTACAAATCCGTCGCGCGCTACAGCAGCCCTGGGCTGCCGTTGTTCGCGGTGGCGACGTCCCGCGTCCCCTTCCCGTTGCTGTCCACCTTGTACACGATCACCGGGGGGGCCTCGATCACGCCGTCCTTGTTGGTGTCGGTGAGCTCAAAGTCGATGGGCTCGCCGCCGATGAGGATGTCGCCCTTGGCGTCCACGTCGTTCTTGTCCGCGCCGCCCACCGCAAGATCACCGTCGAGGTCGCGGGTGAAGGAGCCGTAGAAGTCGCCCTTGGAGAGGGTCTTCTGCTTGCCCTTGCTGTCGGCCGCGCCGAGGAGGCTCACTTCGCCTACGAGGTCCAGGCCGAGCGGGTCCCGGGCGAAGGAAACTTCGTTGGCGAAGACCACGGCGACTTCAGGGTCGAAGGTGAGGGTGTAGCTGGACTCGGTCGTCGCGGCGGCTTTGAGCGTGGAGGTGAGCGCCACCTTCACGGAGGATGGGAGCGTGGCGCTGGCCCCGTAGGCGGTGGCCGAGAGCGTCCACTTGCCGTCGGTGTCCTGGGTGAGGGCCACGCAGGTCCCGTTCGCGCAGAGGCCGCGGTCGCCGAAGCTGGACCCCTCCTTCACGCTCGCGCCGTTGATCGTCACCTCGAACACTTCCTTTTCGGGGGAGCCAGAGAAGGTGATCGGGACCGCGGCGGCCACCTGGTAGCTGTTGGCGGGGATGGTGAGGGTCTCGCCGCCGTCGAGGTCGATCTGGGCGAAGGCTGGGGCGCTGGTGGTGGTCCAGTCGGTGGAGACGACCAGCAGTCCGTACGCGTCGCCCGTGGCGATCTCTTCGAAGTAGCGCAGGTCGGCCAACCCCACGCTCGTCAGCGGGTCCCCATCCGTCGCGAGCGTGTTCACGCCATACCCGCCGTCGTCCCACGCCGTCCCGAGGCTCACGCTGGACTTCTCGAGCTGCTTGCCGTCGATGTCGTACGTCGTCGAGTCGATCTCGGTCACGCCCTCGTGGCCAATGGTCAGCTCGCCTTCCCACACCGAGCCGATCTCGCCGAAGGTGACGTCGGTGGTGACCACCCGCCCCGCATCGGCCTGTGCGGCGCCGAATAATGTCCCCTGGAAGTCGGCGATCGTGCGCCCATACACGTCCGCCCCGGCAAGGTCGAACGTGATGTCGTACCCGCCGTCGGGGTTGGCGAACACTTCGGCGGCGAGCAGCTCGATGTCGAGGCTTGACGAAACGGCGTCGCACGCGCCCTTCTCCCAGCAGGTGTCGGTCGAGTCGGCGGTGAGCGAGATCGAGCCGTCCGCCCCGAGGGTGCCGGAGAACGACATCTGCGCCGTCCCCTTCTCGTCGTAGAGCGTGAGCGTCGCCTCCGTGTCGGTGGAGGAGAGCTCCTTGACGTATGCGGTCGCGTGCACCCAGGCGTCAGACTCGACGAGGTCGACGGTCTCGGAGCCGGAGTCGGAGGAGACCTCAAGCTCCACGCTCACCACCTCGCTCGCCGGGTCGTTGTCAAAGACCACGAGATCGTTGCTTTCGCTCTGTGTGTTAAAGGAGAGCTTCGCGACGAAGATGTTCATTGCTTGCGCTTCCGGCGTGGCAAACACAAGTGCGAGGAGGGTCGAGGAGACGAGCATGAGACACTCCGAGGTGGGGTTTGGCTGACCCCTCCTGTGTACCCTCGGGGGGGCAGGTTGAGACCCCCACTCAACCCCCAATCTGCACGCGCCGAGGTTCACGGGCGAACGCGCGCCCACCGCCCGGTATCCCTTCTTCGTCTTCTCCTTCACCAGCTTGTCCCGTTCCTTCGCGGCCTCGGTCGGGGAGGGCCGCATTCCTTTTCGCGATTGGATAGGCTCGGGGGATGAATGGCCCCGATCTCCCCGCCGCGTTCAAGTGGCCCACCTCGCGTCCAGACGCCTGGAAGACCTACGTGGGTCTGGGTTTCTGCATCCTCATCCCGCTCGTCGGACCGTTCGTGCCGCTCGGCTGGCAGAAGCGCGCCTTCGAGGCTGCGCGTGCGGGTGAGCCGCCCCCCACGGTCGATCTGGGCGCGGACATCGTGCATGGGCTCCGCGCCTTCGTGGCGCTGTTTCTCTGCATCCTCCCCGCGTTCATCCCCTTCGTCGTCGTGCTGGTCCCCATCCTCCTCATCGCGCCGCCGGTCGAGGGGGGCGAGCCGCCGGTCGCGTTGATCATCGGGGTGAGCGCTGCCCAGCTGATCCTGATTGCCTTTATCTTTGGATTAAACCTATTCTTCCCGGAGATCGAGCGCCGAATCTGGCGCGGCTCCTGGGCGCCGGTCTGGAATCCCGGGCCGAGCTTCCGTGCGATCCGCGCGGCGCCGGGCGCCTTCCTTTTGACGCTGGTCGGCTGCTTCGCCGCGCAGATGGCGGCGTCCATCGGTATGTTCGCCTGCTACGTCGGGATGTTCGTCACGATGCCGTGGGCGATGGCCGTCGCCGCACACCTCATCGCCCAGTGGGACACGATCGCCGGCGTTCCGGAGTAGCTCGCCTCGCCGGGCTACATCGCCCCGATGCTCCTCCTCCTGACCTCTCTGGCCTTCGCCGGGTCCAAGTCCGACCGCGCCACCCTTGAGAGCGCGCTCTCCACCGAGCTCGACCGCGCCCGTGGCCTTCACCTCGCCGACACGCCCGGGCCCTACGTCGTCGTCTACGATCTGCTCGATGGCACGGTCGCCACCACCTTCGCGGAGTTCGGCGCCACGGTCTCCGACGACCGGGAGGATCACCGTCAGCTCCGCGTCGAGGTCCGCGTCGGCGACTACGGCTTCGACTCCTCAAGCTTCAGCGGCTTCGGCATCCCCGACGCCGTGGTTTCCCGCGCCCTCCCCACCGGCGGGGATGATCCCGTTGCCGACGCCCTTGCGATCCGCCGCGAAGCGTGGCTCGCGACGGATGCGGCGTACAAGAACGCCGTCCAGCTCCTCGCCCGCAAAGAAGCGGCCCTCAACGAGGATAAGACCCCGCGTCCGCCCGACTGGACCCAGACAACCCCGGTCGCATACCCCCTCGCCGCCCTGGTCCCTCCCGAGCCCGCCGCCGGGGACCTCATCTCCGAGATGGCCAGGCGACTGTCCGCGGAGCTCGCTACTTTTCCCGCCCTCGAACTCGGCCAGGTGGTCGCCCGCGACTGGCAAGGCGCCCGGCTCGTGCTCTCGACCGAGGGCACCCGGAGCTGGCGCCGCACCGGCTACACCGTCGTCCGGGCGGAGGGCACCGTGCGGTTGCCCGATGGCAGCGAGGTGACCGACAGCCGCTCCTGGATCGTCCGCCGACCCAGCGATCTGCCCGCTGAGGCTGAGATGATCGCCGAGGTGCGCGAGCTCGGCGCCTGGCTCGAAGCCCTGCCCACCGCCGCCAAAGAGGAAGACTACCTCGGCCCCGTGCTCTTCCTCGCGCCCGCCGCGATCGAGCTCATGAGCCAGCTCCTCGCTGCGGAGGTCGTCGGCACGCCTCCAGAGGTCCAGGACAGCGGCAGCTTCTTCTCCCAGAGCAAGACGCCGCACGCCCGGCTTGGACGTCGCCTGCTCCCGCTTGGCTGGTCGGTCGTGGACGACGTGATGCTCGCGCCCGATCCGGTTCGCTACGACGTCGATCAGGAAGGTGTCGCACCACGCCGGGTCGAGCTCGTCCGGGACGGCGTGCTCCAGGACACCTTGATGTCCCGAATCCCCAACCTGGAGCGCCAACAGTCAACAGGTCACGGCCGATCCCTGGGCGAAGGCCGACGCGGCGCCATGCCCGCCAGCATGGTCATCACCCCCAAAAAGGTGGTCTCCGCCGCCGCCCTCCACAAGATGGCGCTCAAGCTCGCGGCGGCCACGGGGCGCGACTATGTGCTCGTCATCGGCAGCCTTCAGCCCCCGGGCCTCGACGGCAACATTGACGTCGCGATCACCGGCGAGGGCCAACTCCCCGGCTTGACCGCCCCGTATGAAGCCTGGCGCCTGTACGCCGACGGCCGCACGGAGCCGGTCCAAGCCCTCAACTTTGTCGGGGTGGATCGCCGCGTGTTGCGCGACATCGCCGCGGCGGGCGCCTCCGAAGCGGCGATCCTCCTGGACGGGCCGCCCGGCGTGCAGCGCTACACGATCGGCGCCACCGGCGGCATCCCCGTACGCTGGCAAGCCCCGGCTGTGCTCGTGACGGAGATGGAGTTGACCGGTGGATCTGGCGGAGAACCCAGGAAGTTGACTGTTCGGAAGTAGCGCCGCGCGCGGGGCCTTGACACCCCTGGGGCTCGGGTTACCGGGCCGGCACGCTGCGCGGGTGGCGGAATGGTAGACGCGCAAGTTTGAGGTGCTTGTGAGGTAACTCTCGTGCGGGTTCAAGTCCCGCTCCGCGCACCACCTCGGAAGGCGGTCCCTCGGGACCGCCTTCCTTCGTTTTGGCCGCAGGTGGGCACCGCCTCGCGCCGCCGACCCGCGCGCTCGGCGAACCTCGCGTGCGGCTCGGCGGTCTCTTTGCACCGTTCCTACCGGCGGAAGGCAGCGGCCCCGTCGAAGACGCCGGGCCCGCCGCCTTCCACCTGGAACGGTGCGGGTAGGGGCAAGCCCGGCTCCAAGTCAAGCACTTCCAGGGACTTAGGACGGTGTTGTTTGTCCAGCGCCCGGGCTGGCCCGCCGATCCGTGCGCTCGGCGAACCTCGCGCCCGGATCGACGGTTCTTTTGCACCGTTCCTACCGGCGGAA
>CANKNP010000068.1 GCA_947483545.1 Deltaproteobacteria bacterium
GACTGCGACGGCACGGTGGATGAGGATTGTCCCCCAGAGTCGGACACGGCGCTGGGGGTGCTCTGGTACGCCGGAGATGCGACCGTGTGTGACGGGCCCACGTTCGTAGATGGGCATTTCGGTTGGGTGGTCACCAAGACGTCGTTTGACCTGTCCGATCCGGTCTGCATGTCGCTGAGCAGCTGGGTCGAGGATGGCCTGCCGCCACGCGCCGAGTGCCCGGGATGTGACTGGGAGTTCACCCTCACCGCTGAGAATGGCACCGTTGCCGGCGCCGCGTGCGAGGGGATGGGCATTGTGGGAGGAGAGTGGGACACCTTCTCGGGGGGCTGGGGCTTCGCTACGGAGTACGAGTTCACCTATGGGTCTGGCGTGTACGTGTATGAAGATGCTGTCATGTATTACTACGCCACCGGACGCTACTGGTTCATGCTCACCGGCAATTACGGCTCCTACGGCTACAACGAAGGCGACGCGACCCACATCGAGTTCGCCCGGCCCTACACCTACATTTACTACTACCCGTAATCAACGCACCGCCGCGCCCCCGACCCACACCTGCACGATCGCCTCCGTGCGGGTGATGTCCAGGGTCGGATCTCCCTCGACCAGGAGCAAATCCGCCGCGTAGCCCTCCGCGATGAGCCCGAACCGCGCGGCCGGGTCCAACAATCGCGCGTTTCCCCAAGTAGCGGCCGTGAGCACCGCGACGTTGGGGATCCCGGCCTCGACGAGCAGCCGGAGCTCGTCATGCATCGCTCCGGGGAATGTCGCGATCGATCCCCCCGAGTCGCTGCCCACGTACAGCGGGATGCCCGCCGCAAACACCGCCGCCGCGTTCGCGATGCGGTCTTCGCGGTGCGCCGTGAGCTGCTCGGCCCAGGCGTTGAACGTCGAGTCGGTCAGCACCTGCTCGTGGCGCCGGAGCTGGTCCGCGTCGAAGCTTTTCAAGACCGCTGGGGCTTGGGTGGCGCGCTCGGAGACTGTGGGTTGAAAATCCAGGGCGACCAGATCGTCAAACCGTTGCCAGTTGACCAACGTGGGCTCGTACCCAATCCCGGCGGCACGGAGGGTCGCCAAATCGGCGGGCGTTAGCAACGAGGTCTCTACGCCATGCGCGAGCAGATCGACCCCCGCGCGGGCGCAGAGCAGGGCGTCCTCGGTGTCGTCGACGTGGGCGGCGACGCGCAAACCACGGGCGTGGGCACGGGCTGTGGCGGCGATCACGAGCTCCTCGGAGAGCGTCGCGGGGTTTCCGGGGGGGATGGCCGCCACCATGAGCTTTACGAACTGCCCACCCGCGTCCGCGATGTCGTCCACCCGCTGCTCGATGTCCTGCACGTCGCGGACCGGGATGAAGTGCCTGTTCACGACGCTCGCGTAGGCAAGACCCCCGTAGACGTCCTTCAACATCGAGAGCGGGTATGCGCCCTCGACGGTCAGACCCGGCCCAGCGAATACGATCCGCGGGCCAAGGAACGCTCCCCGGGCAGCTGCGGCTTGGAGGCCGAGCAGGACCTTCGGATCCCCGCCCAAATCCAACACCGTCGTCACGCCCGCGTACACGGTGGACTGCGCGGCTTGAGCAGGGTCCGGGACCGCCAGAAACCACGGCGGAGCCGCAGACAGCGCGAGGTGAACATGCAGGTCGATGAGGCCCGGCAGGAGCGTTCGACCCCGGCCGTCCACGATCTCGTCGGTTTTCTGCGCCTCCGAGGGGGCGCCCCGGCCGGTGGTGGTCACGCTGGTGATGACGCCCCCGACGAGCCGAACGTCCTGGTGGTCGAGGGTGCCGTCTGGATGAAAAACACGCACGTCTTGGATCAGGACAGTGGGCAATTCCGGGGGCGGTCGCGCGCGGATATCCGGCGCCACGGGAAAATGAATACAGGCGACCCAAAGCAGCAAGATCACGCGCGGCGGCCCTCGATGAGGATGGACAACATCATGTCGCTCAACACGTTGACGACCGAACGCCCCCGGGCGATCACCCAGTCCACGGTGAGCAACAACGGGAGGATCTCGATGGGTAAACCGACGGTGTTCAAGACCAGCGCGAGGGAGATGAACCCGGCTTCGGGCACGCCCGCCACGCCGGCGGCGGCCACCATGCAGGTGAGACCGGCGGTGACCTGTTGGGCGAGCGAGAGCTCGATGCCGCTGGCCTGCGCGACGAACAACACCGCCATGCCCTCGTACAAGAGGATGCCATCGTTGTTGAGGTTTGTGCCCACGCAGGCGCCGAGCGTGGAGGAGGGCTTCGAGATCCCGAGGCGGTCAAGCGCCCGCAGCGTGACCGGCAGCGTCGCAAGGCTGCTGTTCGCGCCGGCGGCGTAGATCACGGGCTCCTGAGCAGCGGCCCAGAAGGTCCGCAGCGGGATCCGTACCCAGAGCAAGAGCCACGCCTGGTAGGTCACGAGCGCGTGGAGGGCGAGCCCCAAGACGCCCACGCCGACGTAGGCGGCCAGCCCTCGGAGCGGCGCGAAGCCGTACTCCCCAACGGTCTTGGCGACGACGCCGAACACGGCCAACGGCACCGCGAGGATCACCCACCCCAGCACGACCTCCAACGCCCTCAACCCGCTGCCGACCAGCTCCTCTACCGCCGGGATCCCACCCTCCCGCTCCACGCGCACACGCCGAAGGGCGAAGCCCGAGAGCAAGGCCATCGCGACGATCGAGATCACCGCGTTGTCGATGAACGGGCTCACCCAATTCGACGGGATGTAGCTGGAAAGCGTCTTGATCAGCTCGACCTTCTTGCCAACGTAGGCTGCGGGGTCTCCGGCCGGGGTGATCCCGCGCATCTGGTCCCCAGGCCGCAGCACATTGCTCAAGAGCAGCCCCAACCCCAAGGCCAGAACCGCATTCACGAGGGAGAAGCCCAACAGTCGTCCAGCGCCGCGCCCGCCGATGTCATTCATCAGGATCGCTTGCACGATCGCGAAGAAGATGAGCGGTGTGGCAACCGCCTTGATGGCCTGAATGACCAGCTTTCCAAGCTCGCCGAGGGGGGCGGCGTTGGACCCCAGCAGCGGCCCGACCACAAGCCCGAGCACCAACCCGACGACGATGGCAGCGGAGAGGTTGAACCGGGGTTTGGTCAACTTGGCGCCACCAACGCCAGCAGCCTCCGCGCCTCCGCCGCGATTCGCGGATCTGCGGCGCTGGTAGCCTCCCGGAGGAGCGCAAGGTCCGGCGGATCTGCGTGCGCAGCGCTGATCACCACGCAGTACAGCGTGTCCGCCGCCGGATCCTGCCCCAGCGGTCGCAGCACCGAATTCAGGAAAGGCGTGGTCGGCCCATCCTCGGCCGGGCGACCGAAATTCTGGACGGCGATCAGCGCCGGCGGACGGCCCACCATGCGCTTGCCATCCGCCCGACGCGCCAGCGCCGCCTCCAACGCCGCGACCTGCTCCGCCAGCGAACCCTTGAGCACACCAAGCTCGCGCATGCGCGTAGCTGCAGCCGCCCGGACGTGCGGCCACGCAACGCTCGGGAACCGAGAGAGCGGCGTGCCATCTGGGTCGTCGGTGAGCTGGTAGGATCTGGCCAGGTAGATCGCCCAGAACCGTTCGACGTGCCGGTCGCCAACCCCTTCGCCCGCAGGGATCCAGGCGATCTGGATCTGCTTCGCGACCCCCGTCGCCTCGGTGGCCGGCATCGCCCCAGCGTTCGGCGCCCACACCTGTCGAGGCACCCACGTGAGGATGTGGACGTAGCACTCCTGTTCGAACATGGTCGCGGCCCCGCAAAGCGCGGCGGCCGTCGCATAGGCCTTGCCGCTGCGACGCTTCACGGCCTGCTCCGCGGCCTGGAATCGGCACTCGTCCGCCCATCGCGCGTCGGACTGCCGACCGCAGATCGCGTCCGCCAGACCCGCCTCCCCCAGCAACGCGGCGCGGCCCGCCTCTTCGTCCAGGCAGGCGGCGGCGTCGGCGCTGCCCACGCAGAGCGGCGCGTCCGGCGTATTCGGGATGATCGCGATCCGGACGTCTGGCAGCCCGTGCTCGCGCTCGCCGAGGATCCCTGCGGGGGTCGTCGCCATCTTTCTTTGCTGGCCCGCCGCACCTTCCAACGGGGGGCGTTCCGGCGGCTCGTTGGGGTCGTAGGAAAGGTGCGGCCGATTGTTCAGCCGGTCGCAGCGCTCCCGACTCACCCCCTTCGGGAGCGCCTTGCAGAGTTGTCGGGTCTGCCCCGGAAAAGCGTCCGAAACCCGGCCCACGACCGTGGTGCGCACCATGTCATCCGGGATCGCAGCGATGCGCGCGGTGACCCCCTCCCTGTCGCCGGGCCAGTCCCTCACCGCCTGGTCGCCGACACAGGTGGCCGTCGCACACTCCCCCCCGCACCCGAGGAGGCCAAGCAGCAGAACCAGCGACGCGAACATGCGCGGGGCTAACCCCGTCGGTTGATCCGGGCGGGCGACAGGAGTAGGGTACGCCGGTGACCCCCGCCCCTTACACACCTCTGGGCCGCAGCGCTTTGTGCCTCGTCGCCTGCTTGTTGGCGTCGGTCGCTGCGGCTGGAGAGACCCAGTACACCGCCACCCCAAGCGGCTCCCGCACCCAGGTGGACACCTCCTTTCGGAGCTACGACGCCTCCACCCTCACGCTCTCGTTCACGCTGGACAGCGCGGCGGTGCGGACGTCGATGCAGGAATTTGGCTACGCGGACGTCGAGGTGAAAGCGCTCCTCGCCGTGTGCACCGCCGAACAATGCGGGCAGAGCGAGCTGGATCGCCGCGTCGAACGCTACTACCGCGACCACGGGATGACACCCACGTATGGCGCGGGCAACAGCCTGAAGCTGACCGTGGACATCGCCTCCGTCGTCCGAAAGAACGGGACGCGGATCCGGCCGGTCGCGGCGGAGCTCGAGCGGGTGTCCGGCACCCGTGGCTACGGCGCCGATCAACAGATCGCGGCAACCCTCGCTTTTGTGCAGACTGCGCTGCCCTATCGACAGCCGCCGATGTCCGAAGGCGGGCGCCAAATCGTTGGTTTTTATCCCCCACCGCGCTTGCTGGAGGCGGGCTGGGGCGACTGCGACAGCAAGTCCGCGCTCCTGGCCGCGATCATCAGCAACTACCAGTCCTCGCACATGGTCGGCGTACACCTGCCTGGGCACTACCTGGTGGGGATCGATCGGGTCCCCCGATCCGGGGATGCGTACATCGAATACCGCGGTGTCCCCTACGTGCTCATGGAGGCCTCAGGCCCAGCCATGCTGGCTCCGGGCCGGATCGCGGAGACCACCCAGGCCGCCCTGAACACCGTGTCCGGCGTTCGCATCGACCCCATCTTCTGAACCCCGGAGCCCCCCCATGAGTGGCATCTATGTCCTGCTCGCCGTGTTTGAGTTCATCCTCACGGCGGCCTTGTCCATGTTGGTGATCTACTTCCACTACCGGAGCTACATCATCACCAACTCCGATTATGACGCCAGCGAGGAGCTCAAGAAAAACAACATCGCCGTCGCTATTCTTCTGAGCGCCATGCTCGTAGGCGCCGGGTGGATCGTGAAGCAGGGCATCTACCCGGTCGTCAACTTGGTGCGTTTGCAGCTTACTTCTCCGCTGCTGAACCTGAGCATGCCGCAGGTCGGGCTCATCGCGGTGCTGCACCTCATGCTGGTGTTCATCGTCGCGGTGTTCACCATCTCGCTCGGGCTGCGGTTCTGGGGCCGACTGAATCGCTCGCTGCGATGGGGCGAGGAGTTGAAGAAGGGCAACGTAGCCGTCGGGCTCGTGCTCGCCGCGGTTGTGCTGGTGCTCGCCAGCTTCATGAGCGACGGGGTCTCCCGCCTCACCAAGTCGCTCATCCCCCAGCCATCGCTCGGCGTGGTGCAGATCGCCGAGTAGGTTCGGCCGTTGGGCGGCTTCTCGCCCCGCGTCCGGCGGGGTTCAGCGCTTCTGTTGGCCCTGCTGGCCCGATTGGCCCTGCTGACCCGATTGGCCCATCTGGCCCTGTTGGCCCATCTGGCCTTGCTGGCCCATCTGCCCTTGTTGACCCATTTGGCCCTGCATCTGCTGGCCCGACGGGGGCTGCTGCCCACCCTTCGGAGGCCCCTTCGGCAGCTCAAACAAGCCCGAGCCCGGCTGTCCCTGGTCGTTCGACGTGAGCTTCGCTTCGACCGCCATCAGCCGTTGGTCCAGCGCGACGAGCGTGACGGGGGCGACCGGGCCAGGCTCCCCGGGCGCTGAGCTCGGCAGCCCGCCAGACACCTGCAGTTGCGCCATCACGGTCTCGATACGGGCGAGCCGCGCGTCGAACTCGTTGAGCCGCTCACCGGACAGCTCGGCGGCCGTTGGCGTCGTGTCCTCCAGCCGGCCAAGCCGGGCGTCGTGACGGGTGAGAAGGTCCTTCACGGTAGACCCATCAAAGCTCACTTGCTCGGATGGGATGAGCTCAGGCTCAGAGGCGCAGGCGAGCAGGAACAGGAGCATCACGAGGGCTAACGGCTATTCTGTCAACAGGAGGGAGAGCGTGGTCCGACCGATCTCATTGCGCGTCCGCAGCAGGCAGGAATGAACGCCGGAGGTCGGGTCGTAGGAGATCGAGACCTGGGCGAAGCCCTTGTGCGAGAACTCGTCCTCGACCCCGACGCTCCAGGCCCCACAACTCGGCGCAGTGCAACCGCCGCCGACATTCGTCGTCGGGATGGACATCTCGGGGTAGTGCGCGTTCGTTCCATCGTCGATGGCGCCCCCCGTGTGTGCGTCCGCCGAGAGGATGACCACGCCGGTGATGCCATTGCCGTCGATGAAGTTCTGAAGCTCGGCCTGCTCGTCCGGGAACCGGTACCAACTGTCGCGCCGCTTGGCGGCTGGGTTCCAACTCGACGTCGAGACAATGAACTTCCAGGTCGCGGTCGAGGCGAGAAGCCCGTCCTGAAGCCATGTCTGCTGATCCCCCCCTCCCCCTTCCAGCATCGACTTGGAGGGCGAGTCCGGGAGCGCGTTGGGATCCCGTTGCGACCGCAGGTCGAGCATGAACACCTCGGCCTGACCGTGACGAAAAGAGTACCAGAGGCCATCGTCGGGGCTCGGGAATTCGGGGGTGGGAAAGTATTCGCGGAACGCAGTCGTGGCGATCCTTCGGAACGGCTCAGTCTTGTCGGTGTCGTCCTCGCCGTAATCGTGGTCGTCCCACATGTGAAACAGCGGGACGGTCGGGAGCAGCCAGGTCGCCCAGTCGATGCCATGGCCACCGGTCCCCAAGCACGAGCGGTGCATCTCCCGCCAGGCTTCGATGTCGAGGCCGGCCTCCCGGTACGGGTCGCGGTGGTCGAGATCCCCGATCTGCAGCATGAACGAAGGACCGAGCGCTGCCGCGTACTCCATCACGGGGGCGGGCACGGGGCACAGCGCGTCGGCGAACACGACGAACTCGAAGTTTGTGTTGGTGCCGGCCGAAGCGAAGGTCGTGAAGGAGTTCGGGGAGCTGGAGGCCAGGAGTTGGTTCCCGATCAGCACCTGGTAATGGTAGGTCGTCTCCGGCGTGAGCCCGAAAATCGGAAAATGTAGGGTGTAGTCGGACTCCTCAACGGCGTCGAGGTATCCAGTGTAGTGAACGTCCGACGCGAAGGTGGGGTCGGTCGACCAGGCGACCCTGGCCTTGCCCTCCCCGTCCAGGCGGGCCCACACCTTCGCGGTCCCATCGCTGACGCCGCCCGTCATCGGGCCAACGTGCACGGACGCTACGGCCTCACCGGTGTCGTCCGCGCCGGAGTCGCCTGCGCCTGCGGCGGTCCGGCGAGCAACTGCCCCGCTCCGTTCAGCGTCCGCCGACGGCACGGGAGCGCCATCCGGTCCTCGCCCACAAGAGCCGCAGAGGGTGAGCACCACCAAGGAGGACGAAAACCGAGGACGCATGGCTCACCTTCGCGGAGATCTTCGATGTGTACCCGAAGTGCGTACGGCATGCAACCCCGACGCGGGGGTACCTAGGACACCTCCCCCACATGAACCGGCACCCCGTCCACGAGCAAGGCCCCGTCGTCCGCCAGGCCTGTTGCAACCCCGGCCCGCTCGCCATCCATGGCTCGGATCGTGACCCTCCGGCCTAGGGTATGGGCGTGCGCCTTCCATAGCTCCAGGCGGTCCGGATGGGCGTGCCATTGCAGGATGGCCGCGACGGCACGTTCGAACACCCGGTCGAGGTCGGACTCCAATCCCTCCATCGCGAGCGACGTGGCGTCGGGCAGCTCCAACGGAAACTGCGTCTGTCGTACGTTGAGGCCAATGCCCAACACCACGTGCCGGACATTCGCGCCGTCTGCCTCCAACTCGCCCAGGACCCCGCCAACCTTCGCTGGCCGGCCGCCCCCCCGGTCCACCACAAGATCGTTGGGCCACTTCACCTGCACGCCGAGCACGCTCGCCATTCCGGCGGCTGCTCCGAGCGTCAGGAGCGGCGCCTCCCGAAGCGCACAGGACGGGCGTAGGACCATGGAGAACAGCAGGCCCTGGCCGCGGTCCGATTCCCACCGACGCGCCAGTCGCCCCCGACCCGCCGTCTGCACCTCCGCGCGGACGATCAGCCCGTGCGGGGCCCCCTCCGCGGCCAATTCTTTCGCAACATCCTGGGTAGACGTCACCTCCTCCAGCCGGAGGACGTTCATGACGAGGGCGCGAGCCCGACCATCAGGGCTTCCAGCGCGGGCTTGTCGAACGTGTACCGCTCGTTGCAGTAGTGGCAGTTCACCTCAGCCTCGCCTTGCTCGGCGTACAACGCCTGTAGCTCCTCCAAACCGAGCCCCCGCAACACGCCCGCCACCCGGTCTCGGCTACACGAGCATTGGAACACAAAATCCTGGCCCCCCAGCAGCTCGACCGGGGATCCCCCGAGCTGTCCCATCGCGAATTCGGTCATCAGCTGCTCGAACTCCTTCCCGTGCATCGGTTCGTCGATCCAGGCCGCGAACGCCTCTGGCGTGATCCCGGGCAGCCGCTCCACCAACATCCCCGCCGCAAACCGAACCTTGGCGTGCTTGTCGAGCCGGGCGAGGATGCGCACCCGGGCGTCCGTCTGTTGGCTCTTGGTCAGAAACCGGTGCAACGCCTGTTCAAACGTCTCGCCCTCGACCGCCGAGACCCCCCGGTAGAGCTCTCTCTGGCCAAGAGACTTCATCGCCGAGAGCATCCCCGTGAACTTTTTCACGGGCATCAGGTTCTTCGCCGGGGTGAACCGGGCCCGTAGGACCCCGATGGCGTCGATGTCTGCGGTGAACTGGAACGGCGGCGCCTCGCTCGCCACCTGGACAGTCATCCGCTCCTCGCCCTTGATGTGGGCCGAGAGCAGCACGCTCGCGACCAACCCCTCCGCCGCCAGCACGGTCGCGGCGCGATCCAGGTCATGACGCTCCCGGATCTCGTCGGCCTGATGCTGCAAGGTCGCGACCATCACCCGCGCCTGCCCCCCGAGGCCAAGGGCCACAGCGAATCGCCCCGGGACGGCGTCGGTCACGTGCGCCAAAAGCTGCGCAGCCAGGGGATCGTAGGCCCCGGGCTGACCGGCCGGGGGCTGTGATCCGTCTCCACGAAGACAACGAGCGCGTCCGGGTGGCGCTCCTTGAACAGGTTCACGTTGGCGGGCTCATTATCCAGGTAGATACTGGTCACCCCCAGATCCGCGATCGACTCCAGCGCGCTGTCTTTGAACGCGGTGTCGTCCATGTCGAAGCGGGGCTTCACCAAAAGGGTCGTCCGCACGGCGTTGTACGGAAAGCCGAACGCCCGCAGGGCCGCTTCGGTGCCTGGCGCCATGGTGATGTCGCGACCCGTCAGGTAGACGATCTGCGCGCCGCGCTCCCAGACGGCACGGACCAGCTCGGGGGAGCCCGGCATGGCGTGGTCGTAGGTCACATAGAGCGAGCTGAAAAAGCACCGCTCCCAGTAGGTCCGCACTGCAGCTTCATGCGCGTTCACCCAGTCCACACCGATGCCGGCGTTGACCATCGTCGTGCGGAGGGACCAGTCCACGAAGTGCTCCTCGCGCACATCACAGAGCGCCGGCCAACCCCGTTGCGCCGCCAACTCTCGAAAAATCCGGACCTGGCGGGGGCGGGTGTCGAACACGCAACCATCCAGGTCAAACACCGCGACCTGGCCGGGCCGAGCCGCCGCGATGATCTCGTCCAGCAGCGCGTCGTTCTCCGACGAGGCTGCGAACGGCGCATAGCCGCGCGATCGGCTGGGTCGGTCGGTCATCCCGCCTCCAGCTCGGCCAGGATCGGCCTCAGCGCGTCTGCGGCCTCGCTGCCGAGCCCCTCCAACGCCGTGAGGCTCTCCCGCATCATCGTCACGCCGACCGGGTCGCCCATCGCTGCGCAGACCTGCCCGAGCATCCCAAGGCTGACCGCCGCCTCATGAATCTGGCCCGCCTGGTTTTGCAGTGCGTGCGCGGCCGAGAACCCATTTCGGGCGCCGGCCAGATCTCCGGAGACCGCGAGCCGGGTCGCCAAGCCGAAGTGCGCCGCGGCGATGGCCTCGGCATCCTCGGTACGCGCCGCAGCCTCAATCATCTCGCGGCCAGCCTGATCCCCGAGCTCCGGGCGACCATGCTCATCGCCAAAGGCCTGCACCAACTGCAGGATGGTGACCTCGCCGATGAAGTTCTGGGCCTCGCGCAACGTGCGCACCGCGTAGTCCAGACGCTCAAAGCCCGCGTCCACCTCGCCCGCGGCAAACTCCAGGGTCGCCAGCTCCCGAAGCGCCTGCGCCCGCCCCTCCAGATCCTTGAGCAGCTCCCGCCCGACCAGCGCCTCCTCCAGCGCGCGACGCCCGGCGACGAACTCGCCCATCGCCGCATGCAACGTACCAAGTTGCTGGAGCGCATCGATTTCACCCGGCCGAAACCGCGCCTGCCGAGCGAGCTCCAACGCCTCCTTGCCATGCCGCAGGCCTTTCTCGGGCGACCCGCGGGCCACCTCAATGTTGGCCAGCAACAGGTGCAGCGCCGACCGCCCGCGCGCCCCCTGAGGCCCCTCCATCGCGAAGATCGCCTCCTGGGCCAGCGACTCCGCCGCGTCGATCTGACCTTCTTGGAGCAGGATCTGGGCGAGCTGGTGGCTCGCATGCGCGACCCCCTCTCGATCCCCGGCGCGCTCGTGGGCGTCCTTCTGGCGGATCAAGGCGGCCCGCGCCCCCGCCACATCCCCGATGTGCAGAGACAGCTCAAAACGCTCCTGATACAACGAAGCCAGCCCTTCGTGATCCCCCGTGCCCTGACGGAGCGGGATCGCAGCATCCACGTGGGCCAGGGCCGTCCGCAGGTCGCCCCGGGAGGCCGACACCATCGCGAGGACCTGATGCGCAGCGGCAGCGCCCGTCGCATCCTCGGCGGTCGTGAACGCCTCCAGGGCATCGGCGGCAGCGCCGGCGGCGACCGCGTGATTCTGCTGCTGCAATGCGGATAGGGCCGCGTGGAGGTGGCGGGCGCCAGGGCCAGACTCGGACATGGTTACTTCCCTGGGCGGGTGATGGTGGACGGGTCCCCGCCCTGAATGGTGGTGTGCGCCGAGTTGTTGATGTAGTCAAGGATCTCCGTCAGCTCTGGGTTGTCGATGCCCAGCGTGCGGATCTTCTTCTCGAGCGCGAGCTCCTGGTTCAACACCTCATCGATGTTCAGGTCTTCGCTCTCCAGCTTGCTCTGGTCCCGCAGATAGAGCTCCATCGCCGCGCACTCCTTCGCCACGGCCATGTCGGTCGGGCCGACGAGCGGGCCGAGCCGGTTCCAGAACGGGGCGACGCCAAGGTAGTGCTTGTTGAAGGGGCGTGCTTTCCGCGCTGCCAAGGCGATCTCGCCCTCGTTCAGCGGCCGCAACGTGCCAGGCTCCGGCGGCAGGATCCCGCCTGCACGTTCCGCTGCGACCCTCTCCGTGATGGTCTGCGCGTCCGGATCCCCGTCATGCACTTGCTGGATCGTCGTCTTCTCCTTGGTCACCGTCGTGACCGGCTTCGTCGACTTCGGCTTGGGCGCCTCGGTCGCCGTGTCCGGCATAAACATCAGCGCCGCGACGCCGAGCCCGAGAAAGGCCGCGACGATGTAGGGGATCCACTTTTTCATGCTAGCCCACGTTCTGGTAGACGCCCACGACCGTCGTCCGGTCATCGCCGCCCATGTTCACGCTCATCCCGACGCCGGGGGCGCCAGGCACTTGGTAAGCGCCGGCCTTGCCCTTCATCTGGCGCCAGATCTCGATTGGCTGCTTCACGCCGGTCGCGCCCACGGGATGCCCGAACCCGACAAGCCCGCCGCCCGTGTTGACGGGCGTTCGACCCCCAATGTCGGTCACCCCTTCGCGGAGCAGCTGACCCGCCTGACCCGGCCCGCAAAGGCCCATCGCCTCGTACATCATCAGCTCGGTCACGGTGAAGCAGTCATGCACCTCTGCAATGTTCAACGCCGCGGCGTTCTTCCCGGACTCCGCGTAGGCGGTGTGGATCGCGTGTGCAGAGGTGGAGAGCACAGTCGGATCGCTGTCCTCGTACAACGAGGCGGTCGAGTGCCCGGTGCCGATGATCTCGACGCATAGGCTCTGGCTTTTCCCGAGCTTGCGCAGCCCCTCCTCGCTCACCAGGAGCATCGCGCTCGCGCCGTCCGAGACCTGAGAGCAGTCGCTCATCTTGATGAACGGCGCGTACTCAGCGTTCTGCAGGAACGTGGGGTTCTTCTCGGAAGCCGCCGCGGCCGTGTCCAGGTCCATCTTGCGGGCGCGCATGTGTGCGAGCGGGTTTTTGTTGGCGTTCGCGTAAGCCTTCACTGCCGCGCGGCCGATGTCCTCTTCGGAGACGCCGAACGCCTCGCGGTAGGCCTTGGTCCGGCGCCCGAACAGCGCGGGGAAGGTGAATTCGTCGATGCCACGCTGGCGCGCGTAATGCGAGGCGCGAGCGAGGTAGTCGGCGCCCACCCGCGCGCTCTCCGTCGTCTGAACCTCGACCCCAGCGACCAGCACGACGTCGACGCCCGCCCGGATCGCGTCCACCGCGCAGAGCATGGCAAGGCCGCCGGAAGCGCAGGCGCCCTCGGTCCGGGTCATGGGCTTCATCGCGAGCGCCGGATGGCTGCCCGCGAGCGCCGCGCCGAGATGGCCTTGCTTCGAGAACAGCTCCCCGACGAAGTTCCCGACGTACCCCCGCTGGATCAGCGTCGGATCTGCGCCTGTCTCGGCCAGGGCGAGATCCACGGCCTGCTTCAGCAACTGCTCGATCGTCGGGTTCTCCCGCTTGCCGAAGTCCGGGTGGTTCTTCCAGATGAAGTCTGGGCTCCCCTTGCCGACAAATGCGGTGTTGGCGCCACCGAGAAGGAATACGCGACGGGTAGACATGCGGGACTCCGATGCGGCGCTAGCCGCCAGTTGAGGGCGCGGCGGAGCTAATCTGAAACCGGGCGGGGCGCTCACCGTCAACCTCCCCACCGCCAGTCGCGGATCGCCGGGATGTCGTCGCCGTGGGCCCGGATGTAGGCGTGGTGCTCGGCAAGTCGCTCGTCCATGACCGCTCGCACATCCGCCGCGCTCACGCCCAGCGACGGCACCCGATCGATCACGTCCTGCACGAGGTGAAACCGGTCAAGGTCGTTGCGCACACACATGTCGAAGGGCGTGGTGGTGCTGCCCTCCTCTTTGTACCCCCGGACGTGAAGGTTGGGGTGGTTCCGGCGTCGGTACGCCAGCCTGTGGATCAGCCACGGATAGCCGTGGAACGCGAAGAGGATGGGCCGGTCCGTCGTGAAGATCGCGTCGAACGCAGGGTCCGAGAGCCCGTGCGGATGCTCGGACGCCGGCTGGAGCTTCATCAGGTCTACGACGTTGACGAGCCGAACCTTCAGCTTCGGAAGGTGCTCCCGCAACAGTTCAACAGCGGCCAGGGCTTCGAGGGTGGGCACATCCCCGCAGCAGGCCACCACGACGTCTGGGTCAGCGCCCCCATCGTTGCTCGCGAACTGCCAAATTCCAACCCCCGCTTTGCAGTGGACGATGGCCTCGTCCATCGTCAACCATTGCGGTGCGGGCTGCTTTCCCGCGACGATCACGTTCACCACGTTCATGCTGCGCAGGCAGTGGTCGGTCACCGACAGGAGCGTGTTCGCATCGGGTGGGAGGTAGACCCGGATCACGCTCGCCTTCTTGTTGACGACGTGGTCGAGAAAGCCGGGATCCTGGTGGCTGAACCCGTTGTGATCCTGCCGCCATACGTGCGACGTCAGGAGGTAGTTCAGCGAAGGGATCGGCCGCCGCCACGGGATCTCCCGGGTGACCTTCAGCCACTTCGCGTGCTGGTTGAGCATCGAGTCGATGATGTGGATGAAGGCTTCGTAGCACGAGAACATGCCGTGCCTGCCGGTGAGGAGGTAGCCCTCCAGCCAACCCTGACACTGGTGCTCCGACAACACCTCCATCACCCGGCCGTCCGGGGCGACATGGTCGTCGCCGGGGAGGATCTCGGCCGTCGATGCGCGACTTGTCACCTCAAACACCGCGTTCCACAGGTGCGCGACCAGCTCGGAGTCGCGGTCCACGCCGAGGATGAGCTGGGTGAGATCGTTGCTGCCGATCGAGAACCCGTCGAATACCTCGGCGAACTCCTCCGCGAGCTCCACGTTCGACGGGATCTCGCACATCACGTAGACCTCCAGCCCGTCCTCGCCCTGGACGAGCCCGTTCTTTGCCATTTCGGCGATCACCAACCGACCCTCCTCCGGTGTCCGGCAGAACGGCACCATGACCGTCACATTGGTGAGGCCCATCGTCTTGCGCACCCGCAGCATCGCGCGGCATTCCAACGCGAAGGCGTCGCGGTAGCGCGGATCGTAGTAGCGTGACGCCCCGCGGAAACCCAGCATCGGGTTCTCCTCGCGCGGCTCGTACGCCTCCCCGCCGAGCAGGTGTGCATACTCATTGGTCTTGAAATCCGACAGTCGCACGATGACCGGCCGCGGAAAGAACGCGGCGGCGATGGTCCCAACGCCGTGCGCGAGCCGCTCGACGAACCAGTCGGGGCCGGGCTCAAAGCCCCTTGCGGCCTCCGCGATCTTCGCGCGAAGTGCAGGCTTCAGGGTCGGAAAGGCCAACAGCGCTTTGGGATGGACGCCGATCCAGGTGCTGATGATGAACTCCAGCCGCGCCAACCCGACCCCGTCACTTGGGAGGCGGGACAGCCGCAGCGCTTCCGCTGGGTTGCCCACGTTCATCATGATCTTCGTGCGCGGCCGCTTCATCTCACCAACGGGTGTACGCTCGACGTGGAACGGCACCGCCCCCTCCAAGACGCGGCCCTCGTCGCCCCCGTCGCAGGCCACCGTGATCACCTGACCGAGAATGAGCTTCGCCGTCGCTTCGCCCGCGCCGACCACCGCCGGGATCCCGAGCTCGCGGCTCACGATCGCCGCATGGCAGGTCCTGCCTCCGCGCCTTGTCACGATCGCGGACGCCTTCTTCATGATGGGCTCCCAATCGGGGTCGGTCCGATCGGCCACGAGCACCTCGCCATCCTGAAACTCGGCAAGGTGGTGTACGTCGGTGACCTCGCGCGCCGGGCCGCTCCCAATCCGATCGCCGACCGCGCGGCCGACCATCAGCACCTCGCCTTTTCCGTCCAGCACCCAACGCTCCAGCACGTCCGCGGAGCGTCGCGCCTGCACCGTCTCCGGCCGCGCCTGGACGATGAACAGCTCGCCTGTGCGGCCGTCCTTCGCCCACTCCATGTCCATCGGCGTGTGCACACCGCGCACTTCAGAGTAGTGATCCTCGATCACACACGCCCAGCGCGAGAGCGTGAGCACCTCGTCATCCGTCAAGACGAACCGCGCGCGCTCGGTCGGGGGCGTCGAGATCGTTCGCGTGCCCCGCGTTCCGCCCACCCGGTAGACCATCTTCAGCTCCTTCGAGCCGAGCGTCTTCTGAAGAATCGGCTCAAGCGCCCCCCCCTGGCTGTTCGACCGACGGAGCGTGGGCTTGAACACCACGAACTCGTCTGGGTTCACCGACCCCTGTACCACGGTCTCCCCGAGCCCCCACGCCCCGGTGACGAGCACCACGTCGGAAAACCCCGTCTCGGTGTCGATCGAGAACATCACACCCGAACAAGCAAGGTCGGAGCGTACCATTCGCTGAACGCCGACGGAGAGCGCCACTGCGTCGTGTGCGAAGCCCTTGTCCACCCGGTACGAGATGGCGCGGTCGGTGTAGAGCGACGCAATACACCGATGCACGGCGTCCAAAAGCGCTCTTTCGCCGCGTACATTCAGGAACGTCTCCTGCTGCCCCGCGAAGCTGGCGTCGGGCAGATCCTCCGCGGTCGCGGACGAACGGACCGCAACATCGGTGCCGCCTTCCACGCCCGCACTTAGCGCTTGGTAGGCATCCAACACGGCCCGCACCAAGTCTTCAGGCAGCGGCGCCGCGAGGATGGCATCGCGGACGGCCGCGCCGGTGCGAGCGAGCGCATCGGTGTCATTGATGTCGAGCCCGGCGAGTAGCGCGACGATGCGCTCCCGGAGCCCATCGCAAGCGAGGAACGCGCGAAACGCCTCCGCCGTCGTCGCGAACCCGTCCGGCACGCAAACGCCTCGCGGCACGAGCGTTCGCACCATTTCACCGAGCGAAGCATTCTTGCCGCCCACGCGTGGCACGTCGGCGAGGGTGAGGGCAGAGAAGGGGAGAACCAGTGTCATGGGCACTCAAAAATAGAAGGTGAGATTCTGGTCGCCGATTCCGACCAGGATGGTGCCCGATTCTGCGCCGTAGGTGTGCTGCCACGCCTTGCGGAGGGGGGCGAGATCGAAAGCGACCTCCTCGGAGATCCACGCATCGCACATGTCGTCGTTGGCGTCGTGCCAGACCTCCAAGCGGGCCTGCACCGGCTCGCTCTCTGCGAACGCGCCGTCCGGCCAACACAAGACCCATTCGTGCCGCTCGCAGCCGCCGCCCGCAGAGAGCTGGACCTGCAGCGCGTCGCCCTGGATCGAGGCCCCATCGACCTCGTACGCATCGCCCCGCTCGGCGCGACAGTTCGGCAGCCAAACGCCCTCGGGATAGTCCCACCCGCAGATCCCGGCGTCGCACGCGAAGCCGTAAGCCTCGGGGCAGTCGCATACGCTCTCCAGCCCAAGGTCACATCCGCCATCGGCGGCGTCGATAAGGTCGTAGATCTCCGTTGTGTCCGCGTCGATGCGAGCGACAAGATCCCGGGTGCAACCACAGCTGGTCCCCGTCAAAACCTGACCGCACTCCGGGTCGGTGGTGCAGGAGCGGGCCTCGGCGAGGGCGTCCGCGAAGGAGATCTGGATCTCCTCGCACGTTCCGAACGGCTCCGGCGCAACGTCGGGGATGCAAGCGGCGAGCAGCAGGGGGAACATGCCCGAGGGACAAGCAAACGGCGTGCCAGGGGCGGGGGCGAGGTTGTGCCGCGCTCCGGGGGCGAACGGTCCCCCACGCGGCATCATCTTGAGCGCTCGCTCCGTCAGTTTGATGTCGCCGAGTTGGGCGGCCTTGGAGCCATCGCCGGGAGCGCACCACCGCCGTCCAACGGCCGTGGGCATCGCGACGCCCCCCGCCGCCGATCCGCGCGCTCGGCGAACCTCGCTCGCGGCTC
>CANKNP010000069.1 GCA_947483545.1 Deltaproteobacteria bacterium
ACAGCGGGCTCACCGGCGGGGGACATCGCATCGCTTGGTCCGGCGCCGGCAAGGAGCGGCTGCTCGCGGATCTTGCTGGGTTGCATGCGCTCAGCGCGAGCGTGCAAGCCCTCGACGACCTGCTCGGGCCGGATGACGCCGCGTTCTTGACGTTTCACTCGTCCACCTTCGAGTACCCGTTGCGCGAGCGGATCCTGCACGCGCGGCTCGGTCAGATCCTCGGCGCGGGCGATGGCGCGGGGGATCGCCTGCTGCCGAACGCCAACGGGCTGGACGACGCCCGCGAGCGCGCCTCCGCGGCCATCGCCGCCCCGGTCGCCACGCTCTGCGGCCGCATCGAGCACGCCGTTTCGCACGCGGAGATCCCCTCGGATCGCTACGCCTTTGACGGCGCCTACCCGCATCGCCCCAAGCCTGGGTTCGACAGCCTGCGCCGGCCCGGCCCCGGCGCCTGGCAGGGGCTCCTGGACGAGGGCGGCTGGCCGGTGTTTGATCCGCCGCGCCAGGCGCACCGCCTCGCCGACGACGTGCGCAGCGCGCTCTCCGACTGCGCGCGGCGGGATGCCGCCCGGGTGATTGACGAGGCGATGAAGGGCGCTCGGGCGACCATGGTGGAGCTACGGACCGATCTGGAGGCCGAGCTTCGGGGCCAGCTCACCCGCTCCCAGCCCGCGGACAGCGGATCCTCCCGCCTGGCGCACGGCATCGGGGCCACCCTGGCGTTGTTGCACGCCGTCCATGAGGTCGCGGCACGACAAGAGCGCGGGCACGAGGATCTGCCCGATCTCGCCACGGCCTGCGACGCCGCCGCGACCCGGCTCGGCGCGGGCTGGGAGGCCGAAGAAGCCGCGATCCTGGACGCGGGACGCTCGGTGCCCTCCCGCGGAGGCGTGCGGGTCGAGGTGGTGGGCGCCGCCGCAGCGGTGCTCGGGGCCGTGCTGGCCAGCTTGCTGCTCATCGTGCCGCCGCTGATCATCGGTGCGGTCGGGGGTCTCGCGGTCTGGGTGCTCTGGCGTGCGCGGAACCGCGACATCACCGCCTACTTCGAACAGTGGGGCGGCCTCTCCGAGCGGTGGTTGAAGCAGGCGAACACCGCGACGGCCCCGGTGGTCGCAGCGCTGAACGGCCAGGCGCGCGACATGAAAAAGCTCGCGGCCCGAGAGCTCGCGGGGGCGCTCCGAACGACACAGGACCGGTTTCGCCTGGAGGTCCGGGGCTTCATCCACCTTGTGGACGGCCAGCGCGGGATCTGGGCGCGGCGGCGCGCCACAGAGCCACGTCCGCGGGATGTCGAGCGTCTGGGGCGGTTTCGCTACGCGCCGGAGGTAGGCGCGGAGGCGATGTCGGCGGGGCAGCGGGATGCCCTGGACCGGGCGCTGTGCGGTGCGCTGGCCAGGAGCCTCGCGCTGTCAGGCATCCCGGAGCGGGTAACCGTCGCCGAGTACCGGGCAGTGCTCGACGAGTGCCTGGTCTCCGAGGGCGACGAGGCCAGCCTCGTGGACACCCACCGTGGGGAGGCGACCGCCGCTTTCGGACACGCGCTGGGGTACGGGCTCGATGTCGAAGGGCGCGAGCGCAGCGGGGTCGATGGCTTCTACCCGGACCCGTCGAGCCGCTCTGTCGTGCTCGTCGGCGCGCGCGTGGAGAGACGCCTGCAGGAGGGGTGGGAGGGCGGCGACCTGCTCACCCAAGTGGACGCGACGCGGCGCCCCCGGCTGTACGGCGCCCCGCCGATGCGGTCGGAGGCGAACCTCGCGATCGAGGGCGCGATCGTCGGCTCGCTCACGCCGGAGATCGCGGTGGTGCTGACGGTTCGCGGCTGGCGATGCGAGGAGGCCTGTGTCTGAGGCCAACGACCAGGAGGCGCGCGCGGCGGTGGTCGCGCTGCTCGATGCGTGGCGCATGAAGGTGCGCTGGGTGACGGCAGCGGCGGTGGCGTGCGGGTTTGGCGTCGCCGGGGCGGTGATCGCGCCGCTGGGCGTGATCCCGTTCTTGAGCACCGCGATGGCGGGGTTCATCGCAACCACGGCGGGGGCGGTGGCGGTACCGATCGGCGTGTGGGTGGCGCGCCGCGCGGTGCCGTCGATCCCCGGGGAGCCCGCGGCGACGGGCGAGCCACAGGTCCCGGGCACGAAGGACAATCCGCTCGCCCAGGTGCTGCTCGACGAGGCGATGCGGCACGCGGAGCCTGGGCTGCGGGCGTGGTCGATGGGCTGCGTCGTCGTCTCGAAGGGGAGCCCCGGCGCCGCGGGAATGCTGGCCTTCGCCGCGGCCAGTATGACCACGGCCGCGGCGATCCCCTTCGGCTTTGGCGCCTCGGTCGCCGGGTTCGCGATGGCCGCGGGGTTCCTCTCCAAGGCGATGTGGACGCCGATGCCCTTGCTCCCCGCCGGGCCAAAGCGGGAGAGGGAGGCGACAACCGCTGTGGCAGCTCCGGTCCCGGCCGGGGCCTCAAACCCCGCCGCAAAAAAGCGCCCGGACGGCCTCGCCATCCTCGAGGCCCTGCGGGCCGGCACGACCTACCGCGGCCAGGACGCCGTCCACTTGCAGCTCGGCGCGGTGCCGCTCGCCACCGGGGAGGGGCGCGCGCAGCTCCTTGCCCGCTTCCCGCGCCTGACCCCCGAATTGCTCGATGCTTGCGGCATCCAGAGCCTGACCCACGCCCAGACCGTCACGCTCGACCGGGTGCTCGCCGCCGAGCGTTCCGGGGAGGGCTCAAGCGACTGGGTGCTCGTCGGTTGGCCGGGGTCCGGGCGCTCGACGTTCTGCAACCTGCTCGCGCTCGGCGCGGTCGCGAACGGCGAGGGGACGGTCTACTGCATCGCGGCGGAGGGTCCGAACCGGCACGGGCAGGGCCGGCCGGGCGCTGGCGCGGGCCGGGGCTCCGCCTCGCAGCTCCAGGGCTGGCTCGCGAAGCAGGACTGGGGCGGCCGGATGCAGGAGGCCTACGCCGATCAGCCGGGCATGCGGCTCTCGCTGGGGCAGGGCCCCGACGTGGTGTTCACGGACGTCCGCGTCTTCGGCGAGGAGATCCTCGGCAAGGCGAGCGGCGAAGCCCGCGGCCTCTTGCAGCGGCTCCGCTACGTGGTCATCGACCACCCCGACCGCCTCTCCCGCGAGGATCTCGTCCGCCTTCGCGTCGCCATCGCCCGGCTCCGCATCACGGCGCGGCTCTATGGACGCGGCGACATCACCTTCCTCGTCATGCTGCCGCGGCTCGGCAACTTCCAGGAGCTGGCCAAGTGGCTCCTCAACAATGATCGCGCAGATTTTCGCCTGTTTGATGCGTGGTATCCGCCGGCCAATCTGCTGGCCTGGGTGCCGCCCCAGGACTTCGTCGAGCGCGCCACCGAGCCGATGTTCGCCCGCGCGGACTTCACGGGCGAGCTGGTCTCGATGCTCACCGAGTTCGGCGTTCAAGCGCAGAAGTTGCGCGTGGACGGGCTCGATCCGATGCGGATCGGCGTCATCGACGCGGGCCCGCTGCTCGGTCCGGAGTTTCGCGCGCAGCTTGGAGAGATGGTGTTGGAGCGCACCAAGGCCTCCATCGACGCCACAAGCTTCGCCTTCTCGGAGGATTGGACCTGGTTCGGCACGGCCGACCTGCGGGTCGACCCCGCCGCTCGCTTCGATGTGCTCGTCACCGTAGGCATCGGCGCGCACCCCGAGCACCTCGTGGCCTCGCTGCGCTCGGTGCTGGCCGAGGGCGGATTGTTGGTGCTCTTCGCGGACGCGAGCCCCATCGACCACGAGAGCCTGCGGCGAATCCAAGAGCCCGCGTGGGATCCGATGGACGCCGTGTTGGACGTGCGCTACCCCAAGGTCATCCTGCCTCAGCACGCAGACGCCGTGGTGGCACACGAGCTTGCCAGCTTGTTCAACGACTTTCGGGACCGCAAGGTGCCGCGTCGCGCGTTGTCGGACATCTTCCCAGGCGAAGCTGCGGGGAAGCTGATTCAGCGCTGGCGCGCCGAGGGTCTCCTCACTGTGGTCGAGGCGTACGAGCAGGAGGGGCCGGACCTGCGGGTCGCGGAGTACCTGCAGCAGCGGTCGGACGGCGGCATCCTGGCCTCACGCTACGAGGTGCCGTGGGGCTGCAGCTCGCGCGAGGTGTGGGAGATCTACGACCAGACCTCTCGGAGCGTGGCGCGCCGCGTGGGGCGAAGCCTGTCCAGCTTCGTGGACAAGGACCGCATCTTCATCGACCTGCACCCCCAGGCCATGCTGCGGTACGCGCCGAACAGCGTCGAGGTCGTGAACATCGTGCCCGTGGACGTCCACCCGGACGAGGCCCTGGGCGAGCGCTACGTCAAGCAGGGCGAGATCCACGTGCGCCAGGTGGATTTTCGGGCGGGCATCGAGGTGGATCGGCGTGCCTTGCGACTGCACACTGCCTTGCTCGCCGAGCGGTCCTTCGGCGGGGTGCCGCGACGCTCAGACCCACGCGCGCTCGCGAACTTCGTGCTGTGTACGCCGGAAGATCGCGCTGCGCTCACCGCGCTCATGCTCTCTCCCAGCGTGGCGTCCGGCGGCCGGACCCCTGAGCTTCGGCTCTCGGGCGGCACCTGGATCGGGACCATCGAGGAGCGGGTGCGCGACGTGGTGATGACCGACGGGCGGCTCGTCGAGGATCACCGGCTGATTCGCGTCGAGCCGGTGCTGGCCCACGCGCGTGCTGAGCGCACCTTTGAGACCGTGCTCACTGTCTGCGCCTTCGAGCGCGCCGCTCGCGGGGACGTTGTGGACGATGCCCTGGCCGCAGACCGGCCAGCGCACCTCGCGATCGCTAGGGTCTTGAGGAACGTGCTGTCCGGGAGCTACCTCGACTTTGACCGCTCCTACCGCGTCGCCGTCGTGCCCTGCACCGCCCAGAATCCAGCAATTCATCGCCCCGATGATCTGCTGGATCCAGCAATTCATCGCCCCGATGATCTGCTGGGTTTCACCGCCTGGCGCATCGTGCTCTACCGGCCGCGCAGCGGGGAGCTGGAGCCTTACGATCAGGTAGGCGCCTCGTTCAGCCAGGATCTCGCCCGCCGGGTGCTGCCCCAGTGCCTGGATCTGCTGGGCGCGTGCGACTGCGAGGATGGTTGCTCGTCCTGCTGCGGCGGGCTCGGTACTGTCCCCGCGTCGGCTGTCCTCGCGGGTGCCTTCGACGCTGGGATGTTCGATGCCACCGACATCGTCTCTCGGCTCGGGGCGATCCGGCTGCTGACGGCCCTGGTCGGCCGGCCCCCCCAGGCGCTCCAGTCCCGCTCCACCAATGACCTTCAGGGGCTGGTGACCCAGGCCATCGGCTCAAAGGCGTCCGGCTACAAGAACGGCCTCTGGACGAGGCTGTTCGCCGGCTACATGCCGCTCGATCCGGTGCATGTCGCGCCCGCCCGGTGGATGAACCGCGACGAAGGAAGGGAGAAGTTCTCCGGGCTCTACCGCTCCGGCCCGAAGCACGAGGTCCTCATCAAGCCCGGCCTGCCCGAGGACGAGACCTTGCGCGTGATCCTGCACGAGTACGCCCACAACTGGCAGTTCCGCGGGGACTTTGACTACGAGCGGCTCGCCCGCTCCGACGACGCGAAGCAGTACTACCTGAACGGCGAGGACTCCAACTTCATCATCGAGGGGCACGCCCGCTGGGTCGATACGATCTTCCGGTTTCACCGCGGCATGGGCGCGGCCTACACCCCGGCGGACGCCGAGAAGTGGAACGAGTACAAGACCGGCTACTTCCTGATCGAAGGCATCGTCGGGGCGTTCGGCGTCGCGGGGCTCTACCGCTGGTTCTCAAAGACCGCGGGGACCGGGGATGCGCCAAAATCAAAGGATAAACGCCTGCAGTGGCCGTTCACCATCGCCGAGGCCGTGCGGGCGTTCGGGTTGGAGGCCGAGGCGCTCACGGGCACGTTCGATGGGATCGACGTGGAGGTGGTCGAGCGGGCGGGGTTGGAGGAGGAGCCGGTGGTTGAGCCGCCGCTAGTGGTGGAGCCGGGGCCGGTGGTGGAGCCACCGCCCTCCGAGGGGGAGGGGTCGAAACAAGTCTAAACGCCCGTTCCTCCCCCCTGCTAGGGGGAGGTGCCCGAAGGGCGGAGGGGGGTGGGAAAAAACGGGACGATGCGCCGACACAGTCGATACTTCGGGCGCCCCGGTCCCGGGGGGTGAGGGCCGAGGGTTCTCGCGAAGGCGTCGAGCCGCCAAGGAAGAAGGGAATGAACCTGGCATTCTCTCACGCGCCTCGACCCGCGCGGCGAGGTCCGGCGCTTCCCGGCCCACTTGGGCTTTGCGCCTTTGCGGCTTCGCGAGACCCTTCCGGGGCATTCGGGATCGCGGAACCGCCCCCCCGTGGCCGCCGGGGGTCAACGCCGCCTCGGCGAAAAGAGTAGGATGAAACACGGAGACACGGAGACGCGGAGGGGAGGATGAGGAAGTAGGCGGTGAAGGGACGCCCCTCGTCGCGCTGGTTTCGCGGGGTGTGGCGCCCGCCGGATGCTCCAAGGCCGCCACCCGGCGATCCCTTCGACCGCTACGGTCCGCTGGCCGCCGCGATCTCCGCGTCGATCCACCAGCGGAGGACGCCGAGGATGGCGAGACCTACCCCAGCGATACGCGCGGCAGTGCCCTCGAACGCCACCGAGCCAAGTCGAATTTCGCCGATGACGAAGGCTGCGCCGCCGAGTCCGAAGCACGCCGCGACCTGCGCGGCGAGGGCGTTCCCCGTAGCCTGCATGACGACCACCCCGAGCCCGAACGACGCGACGAAAGGCAGGTACCCCATTTACCCCGGCCCCAACTGCTCCCGTAACAGCGTGATCAACGCCTGCTCCACGTCGGACGTCCGGCCGTCTGCCTCCGCGATCGCCAGCATGTCTGCGAGGATCTCCTCGCGATGCTGGGCGTCGGGGAAAAAGTCCCGGAGCGCCGCCGCATGCACGAACAGCTCCTCGTTCTCCTCTTCCTGCGTCAGCTTCCGGAAGTAGCCCCAGGTCTCGGTGACCTGGCCGAGGGTGAGCGCGTAGTTTGGGTCTTCAATCCCGCTGAATTATGTGTTCCAGTCGTGGATCTTGAGCACGATGCTCGCCGACTCATCGGCGGTCACGCCCTCGCTGTCGCCGTACTGTGCAAGGAAGAAGTACACGTACGCGAGCGCGTGCGTGTAGGTCATCCCAACGGGTCGCTCAATTGGCAAGGGTGATGACCGAGACGCTCTGCGGGGGCGCGACCTGACCGGTGGCGAGCTTCCACGCGGTGCCCTTCGTGCCGTCGTTGTCGGTGTCGATGATCGCCATGCTGCGCGTTGGGAAGTCCGAGAACGACTTGCCGTCTGGGAGCTTCGCCTTCCAGGACACCGACTCCTTCGTCGTGTTGGCGATCAGGATGATGTAGCCCTTCGTGCTCTTGCCCATGATGCCGAAGATCGGGATGGACGTGTTCGCGCGCTGCAGTCCGACGACCGTCGAGTAGTTGGTGCGCAGGTTGTTCCACGCCCCCATCGCGTAGGCCGATGGCTTCGGGGTGGCCGAGGCATCGCCGTAGAACAGGCCCGTGCCGCCGTCGTGAGAGGTGCCCTCGCCGGAGGTGCCGTCGCCCGACCGGTAGTAGTAGGCCATGAGCGTGTCGGTGTCCTGCAAGCCGATAAAGGTCGCCATCATGATGGCCGCGCCGCGCCCGCCGTTGAAGATCTTGTTCATCGCCTCCTCGGAGGGCGGGTCCTCGCCTTGGGGCGGGTTGTCGGTAGGTCCAAAGGCGTCGAGGATGAGGTCGGTCTTCGAGAAGAAGTTGCTGCCGGCCCACTTCACCCCGGAGTAGTCACCCTTGCCATCCAGCAGGTCGCGGTAGGCGTTCGCGGTCTTGGGGTAGCTCTTCGGGTCGTTCGAGAAGTTGTGCCACCCGATCCAGTCAGGGGCGGTGCCGCCCTCGTACAGATCGCCCAACAGCGACTTCGCCTGGTTCTTGGACTCTCCGTTGAGCACCTGCACGCCCACGCCGGCGCCGAAGCCGGGCCCGCCGACCTCCTTGTCCGGAAATTCCTTTTTCAGCGCCTTGAACGCCTTGATCCAGAACGCGTTGAACGCATCTTCGTCGCGATCCCAGAAGTGCTTGCCCGGGTACTCGGTCCAGATGTCGAGGTAGGTGTACTGGCTCTCGTACCGCTTCGCCACCACCTTCGCGGCGGCGATCCAATTGTTCTCCTGGTTCGCGTTGGCCGGACCCTTCTGCATGTGGTTCTTGGTCTTGTTCTCCCACGAGCCGCCCAGGCGGAAAAATACGTCGAACCCGCCCGACTTCATTCCTTTCATCAAAGTGTCGGTCTTGGTCCAGTTGTAGGAGCTGTCGTTCGAAGTCTCGCACCCCTCCCAAGAGGGGTAGATCGTCCCTCCGCAGTTGTAGATCTCCTCCATGTCCCCGCGGTCGTCGTAGTAGTCATTGTTGCGGATGGAGGTCACGCCGATGGACTGTAGGCGCTTGGTGAGGTCGGGGGCCTTCGAGTCCGAGGGCTGGGACGGACCGGAGATGACGCCGGTGAACATGCCGGGCTTGGTGCGCGTGACGCCGGTCCCGGACAGGTCCAAGGTGACGGCATCGGAGTTGGTCTCGGGGAAATCGAGGGGGGTCGGGCGCGTGGGCAAAGCCGCCAGCGCGGTGGCGGCGCCGAGGAGGGTCAGGAGGACGGCGGCGGTTCGGAATGGGCGGGCGTCGGACATCGGGTCTCCCAGGAGTTCTGCGCCTGCTAACCTGCGGGGGGCCAGCCCGGGCGCTACGCAAACAGGACGGCCACAAGTCCCTGGAAGGACGTGACCCGGAGCCGGGCTGGCCCCGACCGCACCGTTCCAGGTGGAAGGCGGCGGGCCCGGCGTCTTCGACGGACCGTCGCATTCCACCGGTAGGAACGGTGCAAAGAGACCGCCGATCCGCGCGCGAGGTTTGCCGAGCGCGCGGATCGGCGGCCCGACGGTCAGCAGAATCGCCACGGGGGACCCCCCACGTTGTCCAAATCATCCCGTGCGTGGCTTCGGGCCTGGCCGTCCGGCCGTGAGCGCCCAGCCGTTCAACGCCCCGACAAAGTTGAGCACGCAATCTCGGACATCGACCACCGCTCCCGCGTGCGTGGGATCCAGGACGGCCCACTGCAAGGCCTCATCCACGCCGCCGAGCCCTACGGTCAGCCAGAACGCCTGTCGGGGCACCAGGGCACGCGCCCACAGCATGTAGACCAGCGCGTATTGCACCAGGTGGATGCCCTCGGCGCGGGTCACGAAGGTCAGGCCCGCGAGCACGTTCGCGGTGGCCACGATGCCCGCGAGGCGCCATCCCCCCCGCACGCCGAGCCAGACGGTCCCCAAGGCCAGCACAGCGATCCCGACGCCCAGCTCCACCTCCTGCAGGCGATCGAACCCGACCCGATCCGCGAGCTGGCCGAACAGTCGCTGCATGAACCCGTGCATCCCGACGTTGAACACCCAGAACGTCGCTGCGGTCAGGGCGGGGCGGGGCAGAAGCATGGTGTGACGTGTATCCGGCTCATGCTACCCTTCGCGGATGCGCCCCTCCCTCCTCCTTCTCCTCTGCGCCTCCAGTGCGCCCGGCATCGTTGGTTGCGTCGACAAGACCGCCGACACCAACCCCACCGTCAACGGCGACGACACGGGCGACTCCGCGCCGATCGACGACTCGCCTGTCGAAGGTGCCTCGCCGGCCGAGGACGTCACCGTTGTGCTCTCCGAGTTTGTCTCCACCGTGGTGATCGTGACGTGGACGACCGCCGAGCCCACCGTAGGGTTCGTCCGGTTCGGGGAGTCCATCAGCTACACGCTCGTCACCCCCGAGGAGACCACCCCCGCGACCGAGCACCGCGTCCTGCTGCTGGGGCTCCCGACCGAAGCGGACGCGCACCTCCAGGTGGTCACCCGCACGGAGGGCGGTGCTACGGACGAGAGCGGCGACTACAGCATCCTCACCGGCCCACTCCCTCCGCAGGTGCCGAGCATCACGGTCACCGGCGCGGTCGAATCCTGGCTTGGGAGCTACCAGGTCTTGCCGATGCAGGGCGCCGGCTATGGGGTGTATGTCATCGACGATCAGGGCCGCTTCGTCTGGTTCGACCAGCTGGAGCCCGGCTACAACCTGATGCGGGCGATGCTCTCGAACGATGGCAACTACATGATGTATTGCCTCGCCGGGCAGTCGGATTCGCTGGAGCTCGGGTCGGTCATGAAGGTCTCGATGGATGGATCCGAGCGCTTCATCATCCCGTTCCCCTATCTGGACCATGACATGACCGAGTTGCCGGACGGCACGATCGCCGCGCTGGAGGTGACCGAGCACGCCGACTACCAGGGGACGGCGAACGCGATCACGGAGCTCTCGGCGGATGGCACGCTGACCCAGATCTGGAGCGCGTGGGATGACCCCGTGCTGATGGAGTTCTACGTCGACGGCATGAACTGGACCCATGCGAACGCGCTCGACTACGAGCCCGAGGAGGATGTGTACTACATCTCCCTGAAGGAGATTGGCACGTTGGTGAAGGTCGATCGTCAGACGGGACAATCGATCTGGCACCTGAACGGCGACGCCAACGAGTTCGAGATGCTCAACGGCTCGGAGAAGATCCTGATGCATCACCAGTTCCAGATCCTCGACGGAGGTGCTTTGTTCTTCGACAATGGCGTGCCTGAGCGGCTGTACTCCCAAGCCGTGGAGCTTGTGTACGACGAGGTCGCGATGACCGCAGAGGAGGTCTGGAGCTACCAGCACGTCCCCTCGATGGAGGTCGCGGCGAAGGGCGATGTGGAGCGCTTTGACGATGGCAACACGCAGATCGTCTGGTCCACGGGCGGTGAGCTCCAGAACGTGAACCCCGCCGGCGAGGTCCACTGGCAGTTCAACACCGAGCTTGGCTACGCCATCACCTTCGTGCAGCGCGTCGAGAGCCTCTATGGGCATTGAGCTGCTGATCGGCTTGCTCGCGTGTGTCACCGAGGCGGAGGACACAGGCGAACCTCCGGTCTCCAACTCCCCCGACATGGTGTTTCTGGACGAAAACAACTACCATTATACGGGTCTTTTCGACGCTCCAAGCGTGAAGACCGCGCAGCTCCAGGATCTCACCCTGTCCTGGGCTTCCGTCACGCAGGATCTGCAGTGCCATGACATGGACGTCACGACCGAGATCGACACCCTGTCGTTCATGCTTTTCCCGCATTTGACCGAGCAAGAAGTAGAGGATGGCCTCTCCGCTGGCACCCTGGAGCAGGGCGATCTCCAGCTCTACCTGTCCTACGCCCCGGAGGGCGCGACCGACGCGCTCCTGACGGACCTCACGTTCTTCGGGACCGACGCGGACATCGAGGCCTTCTACGAGGATGGCAACGGCACCTTTCTGCTCGTCCTGGCCACTGGGGAGTCCATCGGCGTCGGCGGCCGGGATCTGGTGTTCATCGACCCCGACCCCGTCGAGACCAACACCCATGTGGAGTTCTCGGAAGGCTGCGGGATCCTGGACTTCTCGGGGGACCTGACCGATCTGGAGCCGGTGGCGGTCGCGGAGGCCGGACCCTTCACCCTCGATTGGACCGGGCTCACGACGGATGGCCAGGGCAACCCGATCAACACGAACAACATCGATCAGATCATGGTGGCTCACTACGACACCGCCACGCCGGCGGAGCTGGAGTCGGTGTTCTTCGACGTGGAGCTGTTGGCGGATGACCTGTGGTTTTTGGACCACGGCGGCGGCACGACCGCGACACTGGACGGGATGACCAACGCGGAGGGCGACTTCCCAGGCTTCTCGGCGAGCGGGACCTGGCTGCTAGCACTGCGCTGCACGCTGTGTCCGAACCCGGCGCCGCTGTTCCTCACTGTGCTCGCGCCCGGCTGATCGCGGCCGGCGCCGGGGGAGGACGTGTCCTCCCCCGCCCAGCAAGGAGCAGCGCGGGCCCTCGGCGCTCCGGGTTGGTTTGCGGGCCGTGCCGGCGCTGACTTGGTGTAGACTCCCGGGATGCTCCTGCTCCTCCTCGCCCTTTCCCCCGCCATCGCGTCCGAGTGTGTGTTCCTCGGGACCACCTCCAACTACCCCGGACAGGGGGAGGGGGACAACGGCCCTTTTCGGCTGGTCTGGGACGATGGGGAGGTGACCGGGGGTGTCTGGAGCGAAGAGGTCCCGACCGATGGCCCGATCTACGATGCGTTCATCGTCGGAGGAGATGTGGAGCTTGGCGGCGCAGTGGCCTTGAGCTTCTACCAGCCGACCTGGTACCACGACACGTTTGTGTTCACAGGCGCGCTGTCCGCCGATGGCACCCGACTGGAAGGCACCTTGGACGGCTGGCCTTTTGACGTCGATGGCGCAACCACCTGTGTGGACGGCCTGGTCGCCCGCTGGCCGCTCGACGGCGCCGGGCCCATCGTACCGGGCTGGCCCGACGGTGCGCCCGACGGCTTCCGCGGCGTCGGCCCTGGGGCCGATCGCCTCGATCCCGCCTCGATCTCCGACGGTGCCTGCGACGCTGGCATGGCGTTCACCGGCGGCGACCGCGTCACCGTTCCCAACGCCGACTCCCTGGAGCCGGAGCATGTCACCGTGGAGGCCTGGGTGCGGTCGAGCGGTCCGGGGTACGACGCGTACGTGGTCGCCAAGGGGGCTGAGAGCTGCTGGGCTTCGTCGTACGCGATCTATAGCGGGCCCGGCTACGGGCTTCAGTTCTACATTTTCGACGGCTCCCAGTACATTTCTTCCCCGGATGCGGGGACCGACCTCTGGGATGGCGAGTGGCACGCGGTCGTCGGCTCCTACGATGGCGCCGCGGTGCGGCTCTATGTCGATGGTGTCGAGGTCGGCGAGGGTACGCCCGTCGAGACCTCGATCGCGTATGGCCTGTCCACGGACGACGACCTGCTCATCGGCGCCTACCGCGGCTGCACGTTGCCCTGGGAGGGCGACATCGATGAGGTCCGGATCTGGGAGCGGGCGTTGACCGCGGATGAAGTGGCGGAGAACGCCGGGAGCTGTCTGTAGTCAAAACAGGACCCCCCGCGGCACCACCGTCTTGCGCTCCCCGCGCAGCGTGATCGTCCATTGTGCGATCTCGGCAAGGTCGAACGCCTGTTTTCGCTCCAGCTTCAGGGTCCAGCCGGGGATGCCCGGGAGCGTCCAGGAGAGCCCCCCGCTCCACGTCCCGAGGTCGAACGTGCGATCTTCGCTACGCGCTGTGGCGACGAAGAACACCCCGTCGTAGACCCGCTGGCGGGCGGTGACCGACCAACTACCGCGGATCAAATCCACCTCTGTCCGTAGGTTCGAGATGCCGACGTTGCTCGTCGCCAGCCATGCGCCGTATTCCAGCAAGGGGGCGTCATCGCTCGCATCCTCGTCGCGGAGGTTCCAATCCAGTCCGACGCCGACCGAGGGCTCCGGCTTTCCCCGCCCGGGTGCCAGGCCCTGCTCCAGCTCTTCAGAGGCGAGCTTCCGCTGGTTTCCGCCGCCCGTGTCGTGCCGAAGGCGCGCACCGTCTTTTCGGACCTCCAACGCGAGGTTTGGGTTGACGACCATGTCGATGGCACCCCGGATCGCCGTGATCTGCGGGGCACGGGCGACGGTCTCATCCACCAGCGCGTTGAACGCGATCAGGCTTCCCGCCAGGGCTGTGTTTCCCCAATCCTCGGCCGCATCGTCCGGGAGCCAGCACCCGCGCCCGGTCGCGGCCTGCAGGCGCCAGTACACGTCGGCTTGCGCCACGGTCGGCCCAAAGACGGCGCTGGCGGTCGGCCCGCCCATCGTAGCGTTCTCGAGCGCATAGAGCCGAGCGCCGTAGTCGATTCGCTGCACCTTCAGCTCGACGACCACGGGCATCGGCGGGTCCGTCCAGTGTGGCTCCGGGAGCCAAGCGGCCGGCAGGAGATCGGGCACTGGCATTCCGAGCAAGCTACCATGCGCGCGATGCTCTGCACGCTGACCCTGTTCACCCTCGGCCGCGTGTGGGTCGGCGCTGCGCTCGCGGACCCGCTCGACGTCGAGGCGGATGACAGGCGCCAGGAGCTCGCCCGGGATGCGCGTGATCTGGGCGGGGACGTGATCCTCGGCGCCTACTTGTCGGACCCGTGGCTCGGGCAGCGCTTGGTTCCGGGGTTCCCTGGATCAGGCGTCATCGACTGGCAACCGCGCCTCCGTATCCGTCCCGCCCTCCACCTCTCCATCGGCGACGGCGTGCCCGACAACAACGGCGGCGAGGAAGAGCCCGGCCTGCTGACCCCCGCGCTCGGCGTTCAGCTCGCCGGGATCGCCGGGCCTTTTGAGCTCCGCGCCACGCCCTTCATCCGGGGTGGGTTTGCACCCGGCCTCGCGCCGGCAGCAGACGTGAAAAACCTCTGGGCGGGCGCGCGACTGCGGGGGTGGACCCTCGGTTTTGGCCGAGAGGACCGCTGGTTCGGCCCCGGTCGGCACACCTCGCTCACCCTCTCCGACAACGCCGTGCCGCCCTGGATGGGCGGTTTCAGCGGCGATGGCCACCTTCCCGGCTTCCTCTCGAAGCTTGGCCGGTTCCGCACCGAGCTCGACCTTGGCTGGCTCGCCGAGCCCCGCGGCGATGTCCAAAACCCCGGCTTCCTGCTCTTCGACGCCCGCTGGCTCCCTGCGCCCGTCCTGGAGCTTGGCGTCACGCGAATGACCCTCTACGGCGGCGCAGACCGGCCCCCGGTCAACGTCGGCCAGCTCCTGCTCCCGACCGAGCCCCACGTCTACGACGATCCCGACCTCACGCTGGCCGACCAGAACGAGCTGGTCGCCATCGACGTGCGCGTAAACCTCCCGTTCCAGAAGTGGCTGCCGAACCTGCCCATCGACCACGTCGAAGCCTACTGGCAGTACGGCGGCGAGGACGTCATCGCACGCGAGCTGGGTCCGATCCCGTACCCCTCACTCGCGGGGGTCGCGAACCTGTACGGCGGGGAGATCGCCGCCGGGCCGGTCACCGTGAACGTCGAGTACAACAAGCTGATGGACGACACCTTTCGCTGGTACGTCGGCCACCGCGTGTACCACGAGGGCTTCACCCAGAACGGGCGGGCGATGGGCGCCGCCGCGGGCACCGACAGCGAGACGATCTGGGGCCGTGTCGGCGTCTCGGCCCCATACACCTGGCGCGCCGCCGCCTGGGCCGACAGCACCCACCGCATCGGCGTGATCGAGTCGCGGAACGCCAAGGTGTTCACGCTCGGGACCCAGGAGTATCGCTGGCGGGTTGGGCTTGAAGGCGCAGGTCGAACCCCCACAGTCGCGAAGGGCGCCGGCTGGCTCTCAGGTGGCTATACGCTCCAGCACATCGCCGGCGAGGACTTTGCGCCCGGCCCGAGCCGGTTCACGCACCGCGTGTGGGTGGGATGGAGCCTGGAGTTTTCTGTGCCGGGGTGAGGGGAGGATTCCCGGTTTCCCTTCTCCCGCTTGCGGGAGAAGGTGCCCGCGTAGTCGCGGGCGGATGAGGGCTCTTCAAAATTCCCGGGGAGCCCTCATCCGGCGCCGAAGACGGCGCCACCTTCTCCCGGAGGGAGAAGGGGAAATGCAGGGGGCTCGGCGTTGCCGGAGGGGAAATGTAGGGGCGCTCGGCATCGCCGGGAGAAGGGGAACTGCCCCCTCAGATCCCCGTCCCGTACAAGAACCAGGCGGTCCCCGTGTCGGTGATCGTCGAGTTGTCCCCGAGGGCGCTGGTCACGCCGATGTCGTCGAACCCATCGCCGTTCAGATCCCCGAGGGCGCCGATGGCGTTGGGGTTCAGCACTGCGGGGGTCGCCGTGCCATCGCTGGCGGTGGCGCTGTACCAGGTGGCGATCACGCTGGGGGTGAACGCGGTCGAGCCGTAGTTCAAGTAGAAGGCGCCGACGTCGGTCGAGGTGCTGTCGAACCCGCTGGCGCCGACGACGAAGTCGGCCATGCCGTCGTCATCGAAGTCACCCGCGGTCGAGGCAGTCCGGCCGTAGTAGTCCGTCGCCCCCTCTCCGGAAAGGTAGGTCTCAGCGGCGGTGCTGATGGCCACGGAGCCGGTCGTCGTTCCGTCGGCGATGTCCCCGCCGTCCAGCAGGTAGAACCTGCCGGCGTCCGACGTGCTGCCGTTGTCGATCTTGTCGCCGCCAACGCCTACATCGGGGTAGCCATCGCCGTTGATGTCGCCGAGGATGGCGACCGAGATGCCCACCCGATCATTCGCCGTGGTGTTGCTGAACCGAATGTCCGCGGAGGCTGCGGCCAGGCTGCCCGTGCTGCCATCGCCGAACACGAAGTAGGCGCCGCCGACGTCGATGCTCGTGCCGTTGTTGATGCCGTACGCCCCGATGATCAAGTCTTCCACGCCATCGCCGTCCACGTCGCCGTTCGATGCCGCGATGCCGAAGAAGTCTCCGGACGTCGTGCCGCTGATGCGGAGATCGGCGCCCGAGATCGACGAGGTGCCGGTGCCGACACCATCGTAGAACACGTTCACCGTGCCGGCGTTCGCGTAGGCGGTGCCGCTGACGATGTTCGAAGGCGCGCAGATGACGAAGTCGCCGGCGTTCGTGCCGGTGTCGAAGTTGCCGTCGAAGTCGCCGCCCAGCACCACAAAGCCGGCGGCCTCGCGTGCAGCGGTCCCCGTGATGGTTGACCGTGCCGTGGTGACGCTGCCGCTCGCGCTGCCCCCCGCGAAGATGTAGGCGGCGCCGGAGTCGGTGCCCGTCGTGCCGTTGCGGGCGTAGGCCCCGATGATCACCTCGGCCTTGTCGTCGTCGCTCACATAGTCGGGGATGAACGCGACTGAGACCCCTGCGGCCTCACCAGACTCAGCACCCGTGTAGATCAGGTCCGAGGTGGACCCGGTGTCGGTGCCCGAGAGCGCGCCATAGTACACGTAGGCCCGACCATAGTTCGAGGTCCCCCCTGCGCTGTCGTACCCCAGGGCGCCGATGAGCACGTCGAGGTTGCCGTCCGCGTTGGAGTCCGCGTTTCCGGCGATGCCCGTGCCGAAGTAGTCCTTCGTCTGGGGCCCGAAGATCGTCTGGCCGCCGACCGTCGTGACGATCGAGGTGAGCGCGGTCTCCGTGGTGTAACGGCAGTCGGTCTCGTCGCCGTCGCACTCGTTGTCCTTGCCGTCCTCACAGATCTCGATGGCCCCCGGGTGGACGGTCGTGTCGGCGTCGTCGCAGTCGTCGGTGTTCGGGACGTAGTCGGTGGGCGCGTCGCAGGTCGTCTGCGAGGTGTCGCCGCCGTAGCCATCGTTGTCGTCGTCGAAGTACCACGTGGTCTCCCCGGTTGCGCCGGACTCGTCGATCAACAGGTCACAGTCGTCGTCGATGTCGTTGCAGCTCTCGGTCGCGCCGGGGTTGACCGCCGCGGCGTCATCGTCACAGTCGGTGTCGTCGGCGACGTAGTCGGCGGGGGCGTCGCATGCCATGACCGTGACGGTGGCGTCGCCGTAGTCGTCGCTGTCCGCGTCGCCATACCAGGCGGTCTGGTCCGTGGCGGCGTCGTCGATGGTGCCGTTGCAGTTGTTGTCGGCGCCGTCGCAGACCTCGATGCCAAGAGGGTAGCTGTTCGCGTCGGTGTCGTC
>CANKNP010000070.1 GCA_947483545.1 Deltaproteobacteria bacterium
CGGCAAAGGCCGCGGGGGCCACCCCGGCGCAGCTCGCACCCGCGCTGGAGCTGCAACGACAAGCCCAGTGGCGGCTGGACTTCATCGCCGCCGAGAACTCCATGGGCTTCCACGCGCCGCAAGAGGCCGCCCGGGTGCTGGGTGAAGCGGCGGACCTCGCACGTCAGGGCCAGATCGCCGCGATTCTGGCAACACCAGCGCCAGCCCGCGGGCCCGTGCTCGTTGCGGTTCCGGCAACCACCCGCTGACCCGACGAGCTACGGCTCCGACTGCACCTGCGCGGCGGGAGTTTCCACGCCAGGAACCACTACAGTTTCCGGTGCGGCCGCGCCCGTCGTCCACGGCCGATCCGCAGCGAGGGGCGACTTCGCGCTGTTGATCACCCAAGCCCGACCGATCTCGCTCCAGTGCTGGACGTAGTTGAGCGTTTCATACCGGTTGCGGGCCTGGTCCACGATCTCCAGCCGAATCAGCACCACCGCCGGGCGGACGGGATCGCCCTTGGTCTCGACGCCCAGCTCCACCTGCACGACCGTCGCGTCGGTCAGGCGGACCTGCGGATCGTTGATCAGCTGCGTGAGCGCGACCCTGGCCTCCAAATCCGCCAGGTAGGGTGTGGACTTTCCCGGGTCGTTCCACCGCACGCCCTCCCAGTACTTGGTCGCGGCATCCCCGAGATCCCGGGCCTGACGGGCTTCACTTCCGTGACCGGCGCCGAAGCTGAGCGCCACGAGAAACGTCCACATCTAAAACCTCGCCTGGAGGGAGACCATGACGTGGTAGCCGACGCCGATGGCCTTCGGGGTGGTCTGGCTCATCAACGTGACGCCTTGGGCGAAGCCAATTCCGACGTTCGACGAGATGTCGTAGAGCATGCCCGGGCCGGTGCGCAGGCCGAGATCGCCGTTGGTGCCATAAAACACGACCTGGGTGCTGGTGAACGGCTTGGCCCGCTTGTGCGGGGCCAGGTAGTACTTGACGCCAGCCGCGACCTGGAAATGTACGCTTTCATCGTCGGCACCGATGGGGTGCTCGATGACCATGATCTCCGGCTCGAAGGGGCCGCCAAAGTTTCGGGTGAACGAGGTCTGGATGATCGGACCGTACTGGGCGCCCGCGTTCTCGTCCGCCGAGACGATGGCGATCTCAAAGCCGGCGTTGACGGTCACCGCCCACTGGCCAGAGTGCGGATACCCGGTTTGAAGCTCCCGAGTGACCGACATGACCTGCTCCTTCGGGACCGCGACCTCCGACTTGTCCTCCAAGCGAATCCGGTAGAGGTCGCCCTTCTGGATGATCTTTCCCCGCCAGCGGGAGCCATCGCGGGTGGTCAACACGTCCTCATAGCGAAGCTGAGCGCGCTTGGAGAGCCGGTTCCCCGCCGCCGCTTCGGCGTCCCGCGTCGCCAAGAGGGCCGTGGCGAGGAGGAGGCAGCTGAGGAACCGACGAGCGAGGGACATGCGGCCCGTTATCCCAGGCCCGAGGCCCAGAGCGACCGGGCGCTGCGCTCGATGGGCCAGGTGCCGACGAACAGGCAGAGCGCGATGACGGCGAAGGCAGCGGTGGCCGCCCCCCACCAAATCTCACGATAACCAGCGTAGAAACCGACAATCTCTATCGACAGCACGACGAAGTCGAGCGTGAGGGCGAGCACCATGAAGAAAACGGCGCCAGGACCCGTCGCGGCCCGCGCTGCGGTGTCCGCCCGAAAGTCGGGCCAGAGCGCTCCGAGCGAGACCGCGAGGCCGCTCATCGCGTAGGCGAGGAACACCATGGTGACCCCTTCGATCGCCAACAACCAGCCGGGAGCCTCCAACATCCATCCGCTCCCGAGCGTCACGATCTGTCCGACCACGAGCATCGGAACGAAGCCGAGCACAGACTTGGCGCGCAGCAACGTGGCAGGGTGAACCGGGCCCGCGCGGACGAGCCAGAACGCCCGCCCCTCCCGGGAGACCGCAGCGAAGTTGAAGCGCGCGGCGATGGCGGCCATGACAAACCCGCCCATGCCGAGGTTCAAGAAGCTCATCGCCTGCTTCATCGCGACGAGGAGCTGCCCCTGAAACGCTTGGAACGGCAAGGCGTGGATGCTCACAAGGTAGACGCCACAGACCCCGGTGAGCAGGAACACCTGGCTCCACTGGGCGGGATCCCGCACGAAGACGCGGAGCTCTTTTCCGAGGTGGGGGCGCCAGGCGCGCGGGACGGCGAGCACGAGGATGTCGAAGACGCCGGAGCGATAGAAGCGCGCAGAGCGGGCCTCCTGGGAGCGGGACCAGCCGTTGTCGAAGCCCCAGGCGGTGGTCCACCGCGCGACCGCGGAGCTGGCCAGCAGGCCGGTGAGCAAAAGCGCCGCCTCAGTCCAAGGGAAAGGCGCGTAGAGCATCGTCGAGGAGATGACCTCGCTGGCCCAGCGGGGGGGAAACAGGATGGGCGCGGGGAGCGAGAGCTGGGCGATGTAGGCCGCGGCGTTCTCGAACTCCTGAGCGTTCACGAGCCGCTCGGGTCGCAGCGACCGCAGGAGCACAAAGAGCGAGGCCATCATCATCATGGCCAGGAGGACCATGAGCTCGCGGGTGCGACGGGCCGGAAAAACGTTGACCAGCACGGTCGAGAAGATGATGCCCAGGTTGGTTGCGAGCATCAGAAGTGCGGGAACTGCGAAGCTCAAAGCCGCGTAGTAGCCGATGCCGGCTTCGCTGCGCAGCCCGTAGGCCAAGAACACGGGCACACCGAAGAGAGCCATCATCCAGCTCGACTGGGTCAACGTGTCGAAGAAGCGGGCGTAGTGAAAAGTGCGCCGGCTGACGGGCAGAGAGAGCACGAGCTCAAGATCATCCGAGAGGTAGAACGTGGACAGCGCGGTGATCACGTTCGAAAAGGTGAGCATGACGAACAGGCTGGCGAGCAGCATGTCCATGAGCTTGCGGGCGAGGAACGGGCCGAAGCCCTCGACATCAAGGAACTTGCCGACCAGGAAGTAGACGGCCCCGAAGATGCCGAGCCAGAACAGAAAACCGACGAGCCCGAGCGCGATGTACAGGCCGCGCTGTTCGCCATGGACGAGCACATTTCGAAATCCGCGGGCGCGAGGCGAGAGCAGGAGGCGGAGCTGCTTGCCGGGGCCTTGGGGCGGGTACGCGGGCGCTGACTGCACCTAGCGTCCACCCACGCCAGGATCGTCCGTCGGGCCCTCCCACTCGGATTCTTTCTTGCCCTTGGCCACCGTGGCGCGAATGTAGGCCTTCAACAAGGCGTTCCGCTGCGCCCCGCCGAGCAGCACACGCATGTCCTCGTAGAGCTGCGGATCCCGCACGAGCAGCCCGAGGGTGCCGTCCCCTTCGTTGATGCCGTCCGTCACGCTGCGGACGTTGGTCAGCGTCGCCTGAAGCTCGTCCATGATCTTCGCCTTGTCCGGATCGTAGAGCAGCGCGTGGGCGAGCGAGTCACCCGTCTTGATGTCACCCATCACGCCGTCCAGCGCATCCGCCATGTCGCCGAGCTTGCTCATGAGCTTCTCGCCGTTGTCGGAGTAGATGAGCTCGTGGGCGAGCCCCTTCCCGGTGCGCATCTCGGTGGTCACCGCGTGGACGTCAGCCACGATCCCCTCGACATTCGTGAGGATGCTCTTGACCTTCTGACCGGCGCCCTGATCGTAGATGAGCACGTGCAAGATACCCTTGCCCTCTTTGGCCTCAGCCAGCATGGCCTCGATGTGCGCGAGCGAGGTGGAGACCCCCGCCTTGGATGCCGCATCGTCGCTACCCAGCATCAAATCGACCTTTTTGGAGATCGACGAGGCGTTCTCGACGATCTGCGTGGCCTTGCTCGCGTAGGACAGGTAGTCGATGCTCTCGACCGAGGAGATGGTCGCCTCGTCCGCGAGGATCTCCTGGTCCGGGGAGCCGACGGACAGGGAGATGTACATGTCCCCTAGCACACCGATTTGGGAAATGCTGGCGTTGGAATCAGCACGTAGCCGGGGCTGGTACTCAGCCCGGATGGTGAGCTCGACCTCGATGTTCTTCGATCCGGGGTCGGACGAGAACGCGACGTTCGAGACCTCGCCGATGTCGATGCCCGCGAGGCGGACAACCGCGCCAGCTTTCAACCCCTTCACGTCCAAAAACGTGGTGTGAAGCTGATATTCCTTCGCGAACATCTTGGCCGATCCGCCCAGGATGAACACGCCGGTGGCGATGGCGACGAGGAACAGGAGGACGAAGAGGCCGACCTTCAGTTCCTGCAGGAGGTTTCTTTCCACGCCGGGAGCGTAGCGTGTTCTCGCGATAGCCGCGCGGATGTCCCTCCTCGGCGCGCTGTTCCTCGGGGCCGTGCAAGGCCTGACCGAGTTCCTCCCGATCTCCTCCTCGGGACACCTCGCGGTGTTCGAGCACTACATCGATGTTGGCGGCCAGAACCTCGCGTTTGACCTGCTCTTGCACCTGGGGACACTCGTCCCGGTCTTGATCGTCTTCCGCGCAGATCTGCTCCGGATGCTCACCGACCCGCTGCGGGGCGAAGGCCCGATGTTGCAACGCGACGGCACCCGTTGGCTCCTGTACGTCGTGATCGCGAGCGTGCCGACCGCCATCATGGGGGTCTTGCTCAAAGACTACTTCGAGACGACGCTATCTGGGTTCTACGCCCTGTCCTGGCAATTCGCGGTCACAGCGATCGCCTTGCAAGGCACGAGTCGGCTCCCCGCCGGCACGCGCACGATCCGCGACATGACCTGGAAGGACGCGCTGATTATCGGCGTCGCCCAGGGGATCGCGATCTTGCCTGCCGTCTCGCGCTCCGGCTCGACCATCGTCACGGCGGTCGCGTTGAAGCTTGACCGGGACCTCGCGGGGCGCTTCTCCTTTGTGATCTCGGTGCCGGCCATCCTGGGCGCCTGCCTGCTGGAGCTGCGGCACCTGGTCGAAGACGGCGGCGTGGACCCGGGGCTCCTGCCCGCTTGGACGGGTGGGGCGCTCGTCTCGCTGGTGGTCGGCTGGATCTCGCTCACGTTCCTTTTGAAGGTGATCCGCGCGGGGAACTTCGGCGTTTTCGGCTGGTATTGTTGGGGGATGGCGGCGGTGTGCGCGGCGATTGGGATGCAGGGGTAGGGCGTCAGCCGGCGCAGACATCCTCGCAGGCCGACAGGTCGGGTGGCGTCTCGCAGTCGGCCTCCTCCCAGCCCCCAACGCACGCATCCGCGGAGGCCTGGCTGAAGTCGTCGCAGGCCATGTCCTCGTTGCTCTGCTTCGACGCCGCAGCCAGGACCGTCTTGCAGTTCGACTCGCTCTCGTAGCCAGCCCAGGTCAAGCCCTCACAGCGCTCGTACCAAGAGCAGATCGCCTCGACGCGCGCCTCCTGGAAGTTCTTGACCGGGTCCCGCGCGCAGCCGCCAAGCAGCAGCGCGAGGATCACCCGCACACCTGCTTCGTCAGGTCTTTGGTGATGTTCTTCTGGTGCGACTCGAGCGTCCCGCCGCCGATCTCCAGGAGCTTCGCGTCGCGCAGAAGGCGCTCGACCGGGTACTCGGTGCAGTAGCCGGAGCCGCCCATGACCTGCATCGCGTTGTCCGCGACCTCCTTCCCCACCGGCGCGGCAAACAGCTTCGCGGCGTCCGACCCGAGCCTGGCCCGACTGTCCGGCCCGACGGTCCGCGCCACCTGGTAGATCAGGCACCGCGCCGCCTCCGTCTTGGCGTAACTATCCCCAATATACCGCTGGATTTGCCCGAACCGATTGATCGACTGCCCAAAGGCGACCCGCTCGGAGGCGTGCTTGACCATGATGTCCAGGCAACGATCCGCGATGCCGAGGCTCATCGCCGCGAGCGTGAGCCGCTCGATCTCCAGGTTCCGCATCATGTGGGTGAGCCCGTGCCCAACACCCCCGAGGACGTTTTCCTTCGGGACCTCGCAGTTCTCGAAGATGAGCTCGCTCATCGTGCTGGCACGCATCCCCATCTTGTGGATCGGGCCAGAGCTCGAAAAGCCGGGGCAGGTGCGGTCAACGAGAAAGCTGGTGACCTTGCCCTCGACCTTGGCATAAACGAGGAAGCAATAGCCATCGGGACCATTGGTGATGTACGTCTTGGTGCCGTTCAGCGCGTAGTGGGAGCCCCTGTCCACGGCTGTTGTGGTCATGCCCAGGACGTCGGTTCCGTACCCGGGCTCCGTCATGCCCATGCCGCCGATCCACTCGCCGGCGATGACGTTGGGGAGGTACCGGCGCCGCTGCTCCGCGTTGGAGCAATAGTAGAAGTTGTTCACGAACAACATCGCGTGCGCGAGGTAGGCAAGACAAAAGCCGGGGTCTGACTTCGACAGTTCGTGATTGGCGATCACAGCGGCGACCGTGTCCATACCGGCGCCGCCGTCGGCCTCTGGGACCGTGATGCCCAGCAGCCCGAGCTCCCCGAGCCGCGCGAACAGCGGTCGATTGAGGGTCTGCTCCCGGTCGTGCTTCTCGGCCTGTCCCTCGACCTCCGAAGCCGTGAACCCGGCGACCATGTCCCGGAGCATCCGGTGCTCTTCAGACGGGTGAAACAATGCGTCGAAGCTGGGGGAAGATGGGGCGGTGGACACAGGTCTCCTGCGAAGATGGCCCGTGTAACCGGTCTCTTCAGGGCGCCCGTACTGACCCGCGGGTAGCTTTACCGGCCGGTCACCCGCTGAACGAGGTTCTTGAGCGTTTGCACGGCACTGCTGCCCACGGCGGCGTTGATCAGCCGCTGAGGAACAGGGAGTCGGGGCTCCGAGCGGACCTGCAGCGTGACCTGCGTGCCCCCGGCGACCGAGAGCAGCTTCCAGCTGGTGGACTGGCTGTCGAAGTCATCGGTGCTGACCAGGGTCTCGCGGAAACCATCTGCCGTGGGGCAGCGCCGGGCGATGTACACAAGCGGCGAGGTCATGCCGCGGGTGGTGATTTGCACGAGGCTGCAATCCCCTTCCTTGGCGAGCACCTTCGCGTCCAGCACATCGCCGGACAGGGCGGAGGCGGAGAGCGGATCGGCCAGCGCGGCGCGCACCGTCGCGGGGTCGGCTGCGATGATTACGACGGTGCTCACGGTGCTCTCGCCCGCCACCGTAGGCTCGCTAGGTTCCGCCGCAAAGGTGGGGGAACCGAAAAGTGCCGCGAGGGTCAGAAGCGAGGTCATGACCAAGAGTTAGCACCGTTCACGCGAAGGTGCGAATTCTTTTTCGCACCCTGCTTTGTGGGGGGCCAAGCCCCCCACGACCCCCCGGCGAGCCGAGATGCGCTCGACTACGAGCGCGTGGCCGCTTTCGTCGGGAGTACCCTCCGAAACCGGCCCTCGGCTCGGGTGCGCTTGAGCATGTGCGGGGAGCTTCGGGGGTGCCTTCGCCGCGCGATTCATCGCGCTCCCGCGGTCCTCAGCGAGGATCCGCACAGCACCGAAACCCGGTGCTGTAATCGTGGTAGCTGAACTCATGCGCGCTGGTCGTGTAGCCACACCCTTCGCCGTTGATGCTCGCGTCCGCGTAGAACCCACCTTTGAAGGTTCCATTCGGGTCGTCCACCCACTCGTGCAGGTTGCCGTGCAGGTCGTAGACCCCAGCGGGGGTCACGCAATCCGGGTTGGCGCCGGCGGGGTCCTCGGTGCCGTCCTGCTGGTTGATGCCGGGGTCGTTCATGTGCTCCATGTCCCAAACGTCCGTGCAGTTGTCGAAGTAGTCGCAGACCGGGTGGGAGCCGCCGTAGCTGTCGTTGCAGGCGCCTTCGTCGTAGGCATCGCCGTAGGGGTAGGTGCGACCGTCGCCGGAAGGGTCCCCGGAGCAGGTGGTGAGCCACTCTTCGACGGTGCAGAGGCGCTTGCCAGCGTTCGCACACACGGTGGCCGCGACCTCGCCGGAGATGTAGCCCTGAGGGATCTCACCCTCCGCGGACGCGGCGACGCCATCGGTGGTGATCGCCCCTTCGGGCACATCGAAAGGGGACCAGCCGACGATGTAGGCCTCCCAGCGATCCACGCAGAAGGCGCCTACCTCGGCCATCTCCGTGGGACATGGCCCGACGTTTGTGTCGGAATCGGCGTGGGTATCCGAATCGGCGTCCGTGTCCGAATCTGCGTCGGTGTCGGTGTCGGCGTCCCCGTCGGGCGGGTTCGTGTCCGCGCCAGGGGGCGACTCCCGCGTGGAGGGTTCGGGCGTGCAGGCCAACGAGAGGAGGAGGTACATCGGCGGCGGATATCCCGCCGGTGTGCAGCGGCGTTCACGGCGAAGGCGGACCGCGCAGGGCGAGGCTCCAAGCCGCCCAAGCGCGCGAAGGCCCCGCCCGGATCGCTCCGAGCGGGGCCGTTGCTGCCGAGCGGAGCTTACGCCTCAGCCCGCTCGGCCTTGGGCACACAGTCCTCGGTCACCAGCTCCAAGAGCACCATGTCGGCCTGATCGCCAGGGCGCTTTTGGAGCTTGTAGATCCGGGTGTAGCCGCCCGGACGGGTCGCGTACCGGTCGCTGTACTCGGTGAAAATCGTGTGCAGCACGTCCTTGGAGTTCACCCAGCGGCCCGCAAGCCGGATGGCGTGCACCCGGCGGGCGAGCGCGCTCTTCAGCGCTTCATCCGCGAGGCTCGCCAACGACGCGTTGGGGACGCGCTTACTGAGGGTGATCACCTTGTCCGCGATGCGACGTGCCTCTTTGGCCCGGGCCTCGGTGGTGCGAATCCGGCCATGCTCCATGAGGGACGTGACCATGTTCATCAACATCGCGTTGCGGTGCGAGGAGACGAGGCTGAGCTTGTTGCCGCCGTGTTTATGACGCATTGGAGTGCCTTAGCCCCGGTTCTTGGGGAAGTTGGTGAGCTTCATGCCCAGGGAGAGGTTGTACTCGGTCAGCAGATCCTTGATCTCGTTCAAGGACTTGCGACCGAAGTTCTTGGTCTTGAGCATCTCGGCCTCGGACTTCTCCACGAGCTGCCAGATGTACTCGATGCCAGCGTTCTGCAGGCAGTTCGCCGCGCGAACGGACAGGTTCAGCTCGTCTACGCGCTTGTAGAGCGCCTCGGAGTAGCTGGCCTCTGCGCTGGACTCGCTGCCCATGCTCGGCTCATCCACTTCCTGGAAGTTGATGAAGACCTGCAGCTGCTCCTTGAGGATCTTCGCCGCGAAGGCGAGCGCATCCCGGGGGTTGACGCTCCCGTTGGTCCAGATCTCCACGGCGAGCTTGTCATAGTCCGTGCGGTTGCCGACGCGGGCGTTGGTCACCGTGAAGCGCACGCGCCGGATCGGCGAGTGGCTGGCGTCCACCGGGATGGTTCCGATGGGGCGCTCGGCGTTCTTGCTCTTGTCCGCCGCGACGTAGCCCTTGCCCATGCCGACCGAGAGCTCGGCCATGAAGCGGCCGACGCCCGTGATGGTGCAGATCACGTGGTCGGGGTTGAGCAGCTTGGCCGCCCCGCTGAACCGGATGTCCGACGCGCGGACGATGCGGGTCTGACCCTGCGCGCCCTCGACATCCACCGTGCCGGTGAAAGCCTCGGTCCGCTCGGTCTGGATGAGCAAGCCCTTGATGTTCAGGACGATCTCTGTGACGTCCTCGATGATGCCGGGGATGGACGTGAACTCGTGGAGTACACCCTCGATCTTCACGTTGGTGACGGCCGCGCCCTGCAGGCTCGAGAGCAGCACGCGACGAAGCGAGTTGCCCAGGGTCGTGCCGAAGCCGCGCTCAAGCGGCTTGACGACGAACTTGCCGTAGGTGTTGGTCGGGTGCCCATCGACTTCAAGGCCGCGGGGCTTGTGGAGAGAGCGCCAGTTGCTGTAGTAGGTCTCGTTCATGTGAAAGCTCCGAAACGGGCTTCGTGCTGCGTAGCCAACGCAAGCTCATCGCCCGGTCGAAAAATCCCCTTCTGCGGAGAACCGCAGAGGTCGGCGAAACCGAAGGGGTGGGCCGAGAGGCCCGGGAGGAAAAAAGGGAAAGGCCGGTCCCGAGGAACCGGCGGATCGATCAGACGCGGCGGCGCTTGGGGGGGCGGCAACCGTTGTGAGGGATCGGGGTCACGTCCGTGATCATGGTGACGCGGAGGCCGGCGTTCTGGATTGCGCGGAGGGCGCTCTCCCGACCGGACCCAGGGCCCTTGATGACCACGCCGGCGGTCTTCATGCCGTTCTCCACAGCCTTGCGGGCGGCGTCCTCGGCGACGAGCTGGGCAGCGAAGGGCGTGCTCTTGCGCGAGCCCTTGAAGCCCTTCACGCCGGCCGACGACCAGGAAACGGTGTTCCCGGCGGCGTCCGTGACGGTGACGATGGTGTTGTTGAACGTGCTCTGGATGTGCACGACGCCGTGGGGCACGTTCTTCTTGACGCGCTTCGGGCCTTTCTTCTTTGCGGCTGCTGCGGTTGCCATGGTGTCTCCCTACTTCTTCTTCGCGACGGCGCGACGAGGGCCCTTGCGGGTCCGAGCGTTGGTGTGGGTGCGCTGGCCGCGCACGGGCAGGCCGCGCTTGTGGCGGCTACCGCGGTAGGTGCCGAGGTCGATGAGTCGCTTGATGTTCATCGCGACCTCCTTCCGAAGCTCGCCCTCAACGCGGTATTCACGCTGGAGCACGTCGCGGATGCGGGCGATGTCCGTGTCGGCGAGGTCCTGGGTGCGGATGCTCCCGTCGACCTGGGCCTTGGCAAGGACATCGACGGCGTTCTTGCGGCCGATTCCGTAGAGGTAGCCAAGCGCAATGTCGATGCGCTTGTTGCGGGGAAGGTCAACGCCTTCAATACGTGCCATGTGTTTCTCCTAGCCCTGACGCTGCTTGTGTTTCACATTGGTGCAGATGATCCGCACGACGCCGCGTCGTCGAACGACGCTGCACTTGTCACAGATGACCTTTACGGAGGCCTTGACTTTCATGATGAACTCCTCGCCAGGCGTTCGCCTGGTTCAACGGATGGTGGGCTGGGGGAAGGGCACGGGATCGAGGGTTGTCAGGATCTCGGGGCCCTTGGGGGTGATCGCTACAGTGTGTTCGAAGTGAGCCGAGCGGCTAGCATCTTCCGTCACCACTGTCCACTGGTCGGACAGGGTTTTGATCGCGCCGCGACCGCGGGTGATCATGGGCTCGATGGCGATGACCATACCAGTCACCAGGGGCACGCCGGTACCCCGTTTGCCGTAGTTCGGCACACTCGGCTCTTCGTGGAGCCGGCGCCCGATGCCGTGGCCGACCATGTCGGTGACAACCCCGTAGCCTTTGGGCGTGACGTGCTGCTCGACCGCGTACCCGATGTCGCCCACGCGCTTGCCATGCCTGGCTTCTGCGATCCCGATGAACAGTGCCTCCCGGGTACCGTCCAGGAGGGCCTGGTCCTCCGGCGACCCAGGCGGCATCAGCATCGTGAACGCGGTGTCCGCGTAGTAGCCGCCGTAGACGAGCCCGAAATCCAGGCTGACGAGGTCTCCCTCCCGGACGCGCCGTTTTCCGGGAATGCCGTGAACGACCTGCTCGTTAATGGAAATGCAGATCGAGGCCGGGTAAGGGACCTTGCCGGGCTTGTAGCCAAGAAACGCAGGTTTGGCTTGGACAGCACGGATGGCCGCTTCGGTGATCTGGTCGATCTCCTTGGTCGTCACCCCAACCGCGACGGCGCCACGTACGCGCTCGACCACCTCGGCGAGCTTGCGCCCTGCGGAGCGCATCACATCCAGCTCCCAGCCCTCTCGAACCGCGATCATCGCGCCTACAGGGAGAGGGCGGCGAAGATGCGCGCTTTGACCACGTCGATATCGCCGGTCCCGTCAAGGTCGTGAACCTTGGCGTTGGCGCGTAGCACCGGCAGCACCGCCGCCGTCTGCGCGTTGTATTCGTCAAGGCGCTTTTGCACGACGTCGGCGCGGTCGTCCTTGCGCTGCACGACCTCCGAGGAGCCGCACTTGCGACACGTCGGACCCGGCGGGTTGTAGGTCAGATGGTAGGTCGCGCTGCAGACCGAACAGGTGCGCCGCCCCGTGATGCGCTCGAGGATGGCCGTCTCCGGCACCTCCAGCGAGAGGACGGCGTCGATGGCCCGTCCGTGCCCCCGAAGCCAAGCGAGCAGCCACTCCGTCTGAGCCACCGACCTCGGGAACCCGTCGAAGAGGACGCCGCCCTGCGCATCCGCCTCCATCAGCCGGTCGGCGACGAGGTTGCAGGTAACGGAGTCGGGCACGAGGCCGCCCTGGTCCATGAAGGACCGCGCGAGCTTTCCGAGATCCGTGCCCTCCCGAAGGTGCCTGCGGAAAATGTCCCCGGTCGCCACATGCGGAACCCCGAGGCGGACCGCGAGGTCCTTGGCCTGGGTGCCCTTGCCCGAGCCGGGCGGACCGAAGAGAAGCACGTTCATGGCGCCCTCTATGTGGCCTGTCCAGCCGCGCCGATCAACATCTGCCGCCGGCCCTTGAGCACGCCGCCGGCCGGGCCTTGGAGCCCGTCGTAGTGGCGAGTAAGGAGCTGGGCTTCGATCTGCGCGACGGTGTCCAAGCTGACGCCGACGACGATGAGCAAGCTCGTGCCGCCGAAAGCGAATGGGATGCCCCACTGTGCGATGAGCAACGTCGGGAGGATGCACACGGCGGCGAGGTACAAGGCGCCGGCCCCGGTGAGCTTGTTCAGCAGCTTGTCGATGTACTCAGCTGTGCGCTTGCCCGGGCGAATGCCGGGAATGTAGGCCTGGCTCTTCTTCAGGTTGTCCGCAACGTCCACGGGGTTGAACATCAACGCGGTGTAGAAGAAGGAGAAGAACACGATCATCACGACGTAGAAGTAGTCGTAAAGCCACGCGCCGGGGCTCATCTGGGAGGCGAAGGCCTGCACTGCCGGGTACTGCGCCAGCGCGGGGATTTGGGCCAGCGTGGGCGGGAGGGCCAACACGGAAGAGGCGAAGATGGGGGGAATGACGCCCGTGGTGTTGATCTTGAGCGGGAGGTGGTTGTTCCCAGCGTAGACACGACGCCCGGAGACACGCTTGGCATGCTGAATCGGGATGCGCACCTGCGCCCGCTCAATCCAGACGATGAGGGCGATCACGATGACCATGACGACCACAAGGATCGCACACTGGAGCAGCGACAGCTCGTTCAACGACACCTTGTCGTACAAGGCGCGGATTCCGCTGGGTAGCTGGGACAAGATGCCCGCGGTGATGATCAAGCTCGAGCCGTTGCCAATGCCACGCTCGGAGATCTGTTCGCCGAGCCACATCACAAAGCAGCTGCCAGCGGTCATTGTGATCGCGGTGATCACCTGGAATTCGAACCCCGGGTTGAGCACCAGGTCATGGCCTGCGCCGGTCTTCATGGTCTCCAGCGTGGTCGCCAACAACGTGGCTTGCACCAGCGCGATCGCGATGGTTCCATACCGTGTGTACTGCGTGATCTGGTTACGGCCCTGCTGGCCTTCCTTCGACAGCCTCTCCAACGACGGAACCACTACGGTCAGGATCTGGACCAGGATGCTCGCCGTGATGTACGGCGTCACGCCGAGAACGAACACGCTGAACTGCTCCAGCGCCCCCCCGCTGAACATGTCGTACAGGCCGAACATCGAGTTCGCGCCGGTCTTGACCCACTCCGCCAGCGCCAGACGATCCACGCCAGGAGCCGGAATGTGGATTCCGAGGCGGAAGACCGCGAGCATCGCCAACGTGAAGAGGACGCGGCTCCGGAGATCCGGCATCTGCCAGATCGAGGAGAGCCAGCGTGTCACGCAACGTCCTCAGCCGTCCCGCCCACTGCCACGATCTTCCCGCGGGCGGTGCCGGAGAACTTCGCGGCCTTGACCGTGATGGCGTTGGTAAGCTCACCGATGCCGAGCACCTTGACGCCATCCCGACCAATGCGGGCGACCACACCGGAGGACTTCAGCAGCGCTGCATCGACGACGGAGCCGGCCGGAAACACCGCCAACTCACCCACGTTCACGAGCACAAAGTCCTTCGCGAAGATGTTGGTGAACCCACGCTTCGGCATGCGGCGCTTGAGGGGCACCTGGCCGCCTTCAAAACCGCGCGCGATGGGGGCGCCGGTCCGGCTTTGCTGGCCCTTGGTGCCCCGGCCGGCGGTCTTGCCAAGGCCAGAGCCCTGACCGCGACCAACGCGGGTGCGAGGGCGCTGAGCGCCAGGAACGGGCTTCAAATTCGAGAGTTCGTTTGCCATGAGGTTCTCCAAGAGGCCGCGTGGGCGTTCGCCCGGGCCGCGACTAGCCGTTCAGGCCGTCTGCGTTGACTTCTTCGACGTCGATGAGGTGAAGGACCGCCTTGACCATGCCGCGCACGGAGGGCGTATTCTCAAGCACGCGGCTGCGACCGATGCGACGCAACCCGAGCCCCTTGATGGTGGCCAGGTGCGGCGCGGTCGCATCGAGCGAGCTCTTGCGGAGGGTGACCTTGAGGTGCGTCATCGGAGTTCCTTAGGAGTGCGACTGAGCTTGCGCCCAGACCTTCATGCCAACGTTGTGGTTGTCGCTCACCGCTTCGAGGGAGATCCCTCGGCGAACGGCGACCTGCTCGGGCGACTCCAACTGCGAGAGCGCCTGCAGAGTCGCACGCACCACGTTGTGCGGGTTGGAAGAGCCCAGGCTCTTGGTCAGGACGTTGTGGTAGCCCGCCGCGTCGAGCATCGCACGAACTGCGGGGCCGGCGATGACGCCGGTTCCCGGGCTAGCCGGGCGCAACAGCACCCGTCCGGCACCGAAGTGACCCAGACTGTCATGCGGGACTGTGCCGTCCAACACGGGCACATCGGTCATGCTGCTCTTCGCCCGTTCGGTTGCCTTGCGAACCGCCTCCGGGACCTCGTTCGCCTTGCCGCTTCCAATCCCAATCCGGCCCTGGCCGTTCCCGACCACGACCAGCGCGGCATAGGAGAAGCGGCGACCGCCCTTGACCACCTTGGCCACCCGGTTGATGTGGATGGTCTTCTCGATGAGCTGGGAGTCTTCGGCGGGCTTACGACCGCGGGGCTGCTGTCTGTTCACAGGTGTCTCCAGGTGCAGAGATTAGAAGTCAAGACCGGCCTCACGCGCCGCATCGGCGAGCGCCTTGATCCGACCGTGGTACAAGAAGCCGTTGCGGTCGAAGACCACGTGCTTCACATCCGCGGCCAGAGCACGCTCGGCGAGCAACTTGCCCACCGCTGCGGCTGCGTCAACGTTGCCCTTGTGGCCTTCGTGAGAGAGGCCCTCGGACAGCGTGGATGCCGCCACCAGCGTGTGACCCGAGTGATCGTCGATCACCTGGGCGTAGATGTGCGCGTTGGTGCGGTACACCGAGAGGCGCGGGCGCGCAGGCGTGCCCGTGACCGACTTGCGGATGCGGAACTTGCGGCGCTGACGAGCAGCGGCCATCTTTTCGCGGAGAGCCATGGAAACTCCTTACTTCTTCGCGGTCTTGCCGGCTTTGAGCTTGATGTGCTCGCCCTCGTACCGGACGCCCTTGCCCTTGTAGGCATCGGGCGGCCGCAGGGCCTTCAACTTGGCGGCGGTCTCCCCGACGACCTGGCGATCACTGCCGACTACGGTCAGCTTGGTGCCCTTTTCGACGGAGATCTTGATGCCTTCGGGGAACGGAAACTCAATCGGGTGGCTGTAGCCGAGCTGCAGGACCAGGGTGGTGCCCTTGACCTCGCTCTTGAAGCCGACGCCCTGGATGTCGAGCTTGCGCTCAAAACCCGTGGTGACGCCCTTCACCATGTTGTTCAGCAGCGCGCGGGTCAGGCCGTGGTTCGACCGAACCTGACGGCTCTCATCGACCCTGGTGACGCGGGCAATGCCCGATTCATGCACGACGGCAACGCCTGTCGCCATGTGCTGCGTCAGTTCGCCCTTCGGGCCTTTGACCCGGAGCGTGCCCTCGGCGACCGAGATGGTGACCCCCGCCGGAACGGGAATAGGAAGCTTTCCAATGCGTGACATGGTTTCTCCGCCTACCAGATGTGGCAGATGACTTCACCACCCACGCCGGCGTTCCGAGCTGCCTTGTCGGACAGCACACCGCGGGGGGTGGTGAGAATGGCGAGACCGAGGCCGTTGCGAACGCGCGGCACCTCGTCCTTCCCGACGTAAACGCGGCGGCTGGGCGAACTGATCCGGGTGAGACCCTGGATCACGCCTTGGCGCGCATCGTCGTACTTCAGGAAGACCTTGAGCGCGCCACCCCGCGGGGCGTCGGCACGGTCGAGGTAGCCCTCGACAAAGCCTTCGTCCTTCAGGATCTTGACGATCTCGAGCTTGATTCGGGAGCGAGGCATCTCGACTGCCGCATGGCGCGCCTGAATGGCGTTCCGAATGCGTGTGAGCATGTCCGCGATGGGGTCGTTGGTCATGTTGAACTCCTCGCCCTACCAGCTTGCCTTCATCACGCCAGGAATCTCGCCCTTGAGGGAGAGGTTCCGAAAGCAGATGCGGCACATGTTGAACTTACGAAGGAACGCACGGGAGCGGCCACACAATGGACAGCGGCTCTTCTTGCGTGTGGAGAACTTCGCCGGGCGCGTAGCAGCGACGAGTTGCGACTTCTTGGCCACTGTGGTCTCCTGGGCTACTGGCGAAAGGGAATACCGAGGGCGCGCAAGAGGGCGCGGCCTTCGGTGTCGTTACCGGCGGTGGTCACGAACGCGATGTTCATGCCCGTGATCTTGGTCACCCGCTCGTAGTTGATCTCAGGGAAGATGATCTGCTCGGTGATGCCGAGAGAATAATTTCCTCGTCCGTCGAACGCCTTGGGGTTCACCCCACGGAAATCGCGAACCCGGGGGAGCGCGACGTTCACAAGGCGATCCAAGAACTCCCACATGCGGTGGCCGCGCAGGGTGACCCGCGCGCCGATGGGCTGATTCTCGCGCAACTTAAAGTTCGCGATGGACTTGCGAGACCGGCGAATCTCGGCCTTTTGACCGGTGATCAGCGCGAGCTCTTCCGCCGCGGTCTCCAACAGCTTCACGTTCTGGGTAGCCTCCTTGAGGGAGGTGTTCAGCACGATCTTCTGCAAACGAGGGACCTGCATCACATTGCCGTAACCAAACTCTTTTTGGAGCGAAGGTACTGCAGTGTCGCGGTAGTATTTCTGTAGACGGGTTTCAGCCATCGTCGACTCTTCCGGTGGATCGTCCAAATGGACGGTGGTGCGCTAGATTGCGGAGCCAGTCTTGCGGTTGACGCGGAGCTTCTTCCCGTCCTCAACCTTGTAGCCGACCTTGACACGGGTCCCGGACGCCGCATCCCAGAGCGCGACGTTCGAAATATGAATGGCGGCCTCTTTCTGGATGATGCTGCCGGGGCGGTCTTGCTGAGCCTTGATGTGCTTCTTGACGAGCGCGACACCTTCGACCACCACACGGCCTTCCTGAGGCAGAACCTCGAGCACCTTGCCAGTGCGGCCCTTGTGCTTGCCAGCGATGACGAGAACCATGTCGTCCCGGCGAATCTTCAACTTGTTCTTGGCCATGGTTTCCTCAGAGGACTTCAGGCGCGAGCGCCACGATCTTCATGTACGCCTTGGCGCGCAGCTCGCGGGCGACAGGCCCGAAGATGCGGGTGCCGATCGGCTCGCCCTTGGCGTCGA
>CANKNP010000071.1 GCA_947483545.1 Deltaproteobacteria bacterium
GGGGGGGGGGGGGGGGTAGACTTCCGGTACCGCATCGCTCATCCCGAGCGGATCGGAAGCTCACCGGCAACTTCTCACCCGCAAAGGGGATTCATTCTCATGTCCACCTGCTCAGGCACCAAGAATTCCGTCCACGCTCTGGCGCTTCAGGGCGCCACGATCATCCTCGAACTCGCCGAAGACCAGGTCTACGCAGCCAACCAGCTCGTCGCGGGGGGCTTGTTCGACGAGTATGTGCTCACCGGCGCCGACTTCACCAACCTTGGCCCTGGCATCGTGGACATCGTGATCCACGCCGAGGGTACGAACTTCACCGCCAACTTCAACTACGACGTCCGCCTCCAGTACAAGTTCAAGTATGGTGCTTGGTCCGACGTCTCGCTGCTCGGCCTGCGCACCATCGGCGACTACGTGATCGGCACTGCGTTCACCGACCGTACCAAGTTGGGTATGCAGATTCGCCTCGTGCTCCGCACCCAGTCCTCGGGCGGCACCGTGCAGCGTGGAAACCTCACGATCGCGGCTGCCATCCGCATGTACAACGGGTCGTGATCATGCGCGCCCCTGGGGATTCGTCAGGCCTTGGACGGGGCTCCGGGGGCCGCGCCTTTCGGGTGACCGAGACGACGATGGACGGGAAGCGGTGTCGGGTATTGGGGTTTGGGGTCGAGGAGCGCAAGGAGGATTGGGAGGGCCAGACACGCACGATGCAGCGGACTTGCCGAGCTCTCACGCTGGGGCGGTCTCGCCAGTTCAGCACCGCCAAGGGGCGTCTCGCGCTGCTGCAGGCCGCCAGGATGACGGGGCCGGCCGGAGCGCCCCCCCCGGGGGAGCAGCCCGGCGAGGTCGATGTGCCGGTGCCCGACACCACGGTGCCGGGGTCCAACTCGCAGGTCCATCGCCCCGCGGCCTCGAGCACCTGCTATTGGTACACTTGGTACGAGGCAGACAGTGACAGGGCAGCCCGCGAGCCGGGTGCAAGCAAGACTCCTGGTATTTTCGATTCCTGCGATCCCGCCTGGACCGAGAGGAGCGCCGACTTCAGCCTGTGCCTCGCGGACGACTTCACGTTCAACGACGCGGTGAATGCCATTGTGCTTGCTCAGGGCGCCGATTGGGAATCCGCGGTCTGGTCCAGCGTCGATGGGCTCCTCGAGGGGGCTCGTCTCACCGACGCGGAGTTTGAGAGCCTCGTACCTTCTTGGCCGGAGGGCGCGGGGGAATGGAACACCTCGTGGGACCCCTCCCCGGACGGCATGAACTATCAGGCAGCATCCGACACCCCTCGCCTGGCCCTGTTGCGGGCGGCGCTGGACTTGATCGTGTGTTTTCCGAAGGGCGTCCCTGAGACGATCGAGGGCCATGAAGTTCGGAAGCACGTGGTGGACCCTATCCGCGATGGCTGGATGGAATACCACCTTTACACGGAGGGCGGCGGGTGGACGGTTGTCCTGGACGTCCTTCGCGCCGCCCTCTCGTTGACAATGAGCGACGCCGCGGCGATGACCGACTTGTTCCGGTTTGGGATCGGGAACAAATGGGCAGTCGTCGCTGCGACGCCACTCTACGGATTTCTGCGCGACATGGAGGACGTGATCGTTCACACGGCGTTCAAAAGCCAATGGTTGGTTGCTTCGGGGTGGCAGGTGACGGGGACCCCGACGACGTTGAATGCGGTGGCGGTTGCAGCAGCCCCGAGGGGGAGCGGGCGCTTTAGCGGCACCGCCCGGGGTCCCGGACTCGGCTGTGTGATGTGTCCGGACGCCGGGGTTGTCGACCTGCGAGGCGACGCGAGCTTCACCTTCCAGTTCTTCAACGTGAAGAGCTCGGGTGGCCATGGGGCGAACCACGGCGTGTTCACCCCCCGCGTGTGGACCAACCCGAGCCATGTCGACCGCGGGGCGGTCATGTACGATTGGTTCTTCCAGTTGGCGGTTCGCCACTTCGCTGCCTCCTTGGACACCGATCTCGAGCTTTGGATTCGAAACCGCCATGCGCTGGCGTCGAACATCTGTCTCCGTCGCGCGTCTTCGGCCGCCGCGGAGTTCGCGAATTTGTTGGTTCACGAAACCGCCCACAATCTCAACCTGTACCACTGCTACGACCCGTTTTCAGGCAAGCCGCAACACTGCTACCAGGATGTCGCCGCCTATGCTTGGTGGGTGTACGTGCAAGCGAAGTTGGGGATCGCGCGTACCGAGCATTTCAGCGTGGCGTTCCCGGTCACGACGGCGAGTTCCAACTCTTATTGGACGATCCTGAACTCGACGGACTACGTCGACGATTACCTGCTGGGCTGGGCAATCAAGGGAGACTCCCCAGGCGCCCTGAGGGTCAAGGAGCGTGTGCTCGAGTGCAACCAAGGGGATGCGCTGACGGACGACTGGAAGGAAGCGCTGGTGCTGGGCGGGGCGACGACCGCCCTGATGCTCATGATTCCTTTCGGCGCACTGGGGCCGACCGGCATCGTACTGCAGATTTGCATCGCCAGCTTCATCGTGCAGATGCAACGTATCGTGGGCGAGAAGGTAGTCTATCGAAACCTGGAATTCGTGATTCGTCACCCACTCGTGATGGGCTCCGATGTGAGTCAATGCTGTGTGCACAGAGATGAGAACTGCCTCGACGGTGAGGATCCCGCGAGCCCGTGCTGGGAGGATGGGGTCACGGCGAAGGAAGGCTGCTGCGACGATTCGGGCGATGGCGGGGGGGGCGGAGGGGAGCCGGGGGATGGCGGGATTCCACTCCCGCCACGCCCCTCCCCGTTCGGTCCGTTCTTTGACCCAGACGATCCGGACGATCCCACGGTCTTGGTCGACGGTGTGGCGGTGATGTGATAGCTTTGCTCCTCGCTCTAGGCTGCACGCCGACGTGCCCAGACCCGGAGGACAGGTTCGATCCGAGCGCTTGGGGGTATACTCCAGACCTGATCAACCTGTATCCCGTTCCTTACGACGACGGCGGGAGGGAGGGCGATTATCTGTGCACCGATGGCGAGCATCATTCCTACGGGAATTCCAACTATTACTATCTTGGGTGCGCTTCTGACTGGTGTACCGTGGTCGGCTATGTTTGCGTTTGGCCTGATCATTTCTGGGAGTGGTGGGACGAGGAGGGGGCCGGGCACGGACGGATTGAGAAGCTTGACGGCATTCCCCACCGAATCGAATGCGATGTCCGCGAATGAGAGCGGCTGGCCAGATCGTGGGCGGCGCGATGAATCGCGCCCCTACGCCAGGGGTTCGACGTTTACGGCAGTTCTATGGGCGGCGTAGGCGCCCTCGCTCGCGCGAATCCCCGCCAACACCCGCTCGGGCGTGAAAGGCATCCGCCGCATCCGAACCCCCACCGCATCGAAAATGGCATTCCCAATCGCCGGGATGATCGGATGCAACGGCCCTTCGCCGGCCTCCTTCGCGCCGTAGGGCCCGCCCGGGTCGATGCTCTCGATCACGCTCGCGAAAAAGTCGGGACATTCCTTGCTGGTCGGGATGCGGTAATCGAGCAGGTTCGGGCCGGTGTGAAGCCCGCGGGCGTCGAACGTGTGGGCCTCCATGAGCGCCTCTGCGTAGCCCATGTACACGCTGCCCTCGATCTGACCCTCGACGAGCTGGGGGTTGAGCGCGCGACCACAGTCATGCGCCGCCCACACCCGCTCCACCCGGACGATCCCGGTCTCCTCGTCCACGGTGACCTCGGCGACGTGCGCTGTCGTCGAATACGCCGGGGACGCGCCGATCGTACCGCCCCGATAATCCCCGCCCACCTTTCGCGTGCGGTAGCCCCCCGCTGCGGAGAGGGGCGTGCCCGCCTTGGCCTCTGCGAGGATCAGCGCTTTACGCGCGGAGATCCGGCGGGTGGCATCCCCCGCGTCCAGGAGTTCTCCATAGCCAACGATGACCTGGGCCTCCGACACTCCCCAGGAAGCGGCGACCGCCTCCGTCATTTTCTGGCGCAGCGCGCGGCCTGCCTCCTGGGCGGCGAGCCCACACATGTAGGTCACGCGGGAGCTGTAGCTGCCGAGATCCACGGGGGTGAGCTCGGTGTCGCCCGAGATCACGGTGATGTCGTCGGGCAGCACTCCCGTCTCCTCCGCGACGATGGTGGCCAGCATGCCGTCCGAACCCTGGCCGATCTCGTTCGCCCCGCAGAACACCGTGATCTTGCCGCTGCGGTCCGCGCGCAGGAGCACGCCGGACTGGGGCATCTCGTTTGGGTAGATGGGGTAGGCGGTGCCCGAAATATACATCGAGCACGCCACGCCCAGGCCGCGTCCCCGACCTAACTGACCGCGTCGGTCCTTCCAACCCGACGCACGCTCCACAGAATCCAAGCACTGAAGCAGCGCGGTGGAGGGCAACACCAGCCCGTTGACGGTGGAATCCCCGGGTTTCATCGCGTTGCGACGGCGGATCTCCATCGGGTCGATGCCCAAGGTGTGTGCCACCTCGTCGAGCGCGCACTCAAACGCAAATCGAGGCTGCACGGATCCGTGACCACGCTTGGGACCGCAGCAGGGCTTGTTCGTGTAGACGCGGCGCGAGCGGAAATGGTAGCTGCCAAAGGCAACCGGGCCGGTGAGCAGCTGGCCCGAATAATAGGCCGTGACCAAACCAAACGAGTGGTAGGCGCCGCCGTCGATCACGATGTCGCTCTCGACCGCCTGGATCGTGCCGTCTGCGGCGCAGCCCACGCGGAATTGCATCGCCATCGGGTGGCGCCCGCGATGGCTGTAAAAAACCTCCTCCCGGGTGTAGAGGATTTTCACGGGCCGACCCGCCTTGCGCGAGAGCACCGCGACGCAGAACTCGAGGTCGAAGGGCTCGGACTTCCCTCCGAACGCCCCGCCGATCGCGGGCTGGATCACGCGCACTTTCTCCTCGGGAATGCCGATGACCTTCGCCAACTCTCGGTGAAGGTAGTGTGTGACCTGGCTCGCGGACCAGACCGTGAGCTGACCATCGGGCGACCAGCTCGCCATCGCGCAGTGGGGCTCGATCGCGGCGTGGTTGGAGCCTTCGTAGTGCCAGGTCGCGTCGCTTACGGCTGCGCTGGCCGCAAAGCCTGCGGCGACGTCTCCAAACGCGAGGTCCACCTCTTTGCACACGTTCGAGGTCCAGGGCCGGCCCTTCCAGTCCCTCTCGTGAACCAGCGGCGCGCCTTCGGCCAGCGCGGCGTCGGGCTCGATCACCGCGGGGAGCACGTCGTAGTTCACGACGATCATCGCCAGCGCGCGAATTGCGGTCTCCTCGTCACACGCAGCGACCGCGGCCACGCCTTCGCCGATGTAGCGCACCTTGTCGGTGGCCAGCGCGGTCTCGTCGGGCGTCCAGGGGATCACGCAGTACGCGGTCGGGAGATCGGCGCCGGTCATCACCGCAAACACGCCGGGGAGCGCTGTGGCGGCGGCGGTGTCGATGGAGAGGATGTGCGCGTGGGGGTGCGGGGAGCGGAGGATCCGACCGTGCAGCAGCCGGGCAGGCTGCAGATCGTCGGTGTACATCGCTTCGCCGGTGGCCTTTTGGATGCTGTCGGCCTTACGCATCCGGGCGCCGACGACCTGGAAGCCTTCGGCGGGCTGGCCGTAGCGGATGGGCACCTGCCCGTCCGTAGACATCTCGGCGATGCCGCCGCACGCGAGCCGAACCGCCTCGAAGATCTTGGTGTACCCGGTGCAACGACACAAGTTGCCCGAGAGCGCGTCGCGGATGGCGGCATCGTCGGGGTGGGGATCGCGGTTCAACAGGGCGCGGGCGGAGAGGATCATGCCGGGTTGGCAGAAGCCGCATTGGAGGGCGCCGCAAACGTCGAAGGCACGTTGGATCGGGTCAGGGCCGGCGGGGGTGGCCAGGCCCTCGATGGTGGTGATCTCCCGGCCCTCGCAAGCGTGCGCGAGCGTGAGGCAGGAGAGCACCGGCTTGCCGTCTACAAGCACCGTACAGGCGCCACAGTCGCCCTTGTCGCAGCCCTGTTTGGTGCCGGTGAGGCGGGCCTCGTAGCGGAGCGCCTCCAGCAATGTCCAGGTGTCGGAGATCGCGAGCACCACGTCGGATCCGTTGATGCGGAGCGGCAGGATCGACTTCATGGCGCCCGGGTAACCTCCGTCCGGATTCTTGACCTCGCCTCGCCCCTCCGCTACGCTCCGCCCGCGGTCATCTTGGCGCGCTCACTTCTGGCTCTCCTGTTCCTAATCCTTTGAGGCTTCATGAAAAACGTCCTGGTCCCTTCCTCCATCGCGCTCCTCCTTGGCCTGGCCCTCGCCTGCGGCGGGGAGACCGCCGCGCCGCCTCCGCCGACCACCGGCGGGTCCACCGGTGTGGCTGAATGCGACGAGTACATCACCAAGATGGAGGCCTGCATCTCCTCGATGGACCCGACCACGAAGGCGCAGTACGAGGCGGCCTTCAAGTCCACCCGCGACGCGTGGACCCAGGCCGCGGCCACCCCCGCGGGCAAGGATGGCCTGAAGATGGGCTGCACCGCTGCGCTGACCAGCATGCCCCCGACCTGCGGCGGCACCGCGGCCACGCCCTCGTCGAAGCCTCCGCTCGGGGACGGTCACAACCACGGGACCGAGAACCACGAGCCCAGGAACAACCAGCCGACCAACAACGACAACGCCCGGTCGCCCTCGCTCGAGGAGCTGCGCAAGAACAAGTAGATGCCTACCCGAGCGGCGGATCGGGGTGGTGGCCCCCACGCCACCTTGTCGGAGGTGCCCCCGGAGGTCCAAGCCTTGGACCTCGCGTTGTTCGACGCCCACCACGCGGTGGACCCGGCGCACTTGCTGAACCCGCTGAACGTCGCCGAAGCTCAGGCGGCGTTCTTCGGGGGGGCTGCCGAGCCGCCTTTCCGGTACGCCGACGCCGAAGCCGTCGTCGCGTGGAAGCGGGCGGTGCGAGGCCTCCCTCTGCCCAGACACCATGCATTCAGCGGGCTCCTGGACGAAGCGCTCCGCTCGTTCGAGGCCATGGCCGACGCGCTTTGGTACCGCGACGCCGAGCATTTTGAGGCCTGGGCGCGGCTGGAGCGTTGGGAGTCGGGCGATGCGACCCAGGACGAGCCTGTCCCAACCTCCGCAGTCACCGCGCCCGAACCCGCGCTGACCGCCCCCGCGATGCGTCAGGCCCTGGAGGCCGCGCTCGCCGCAAGGGGGTTGAGCCGCTGGATCGTACGTTGGGAAGAGGTGATGAGCGCCCGCATCCTGATCGAGTCCACTCGGCTGGAGGTTCGCGTGAACCCCCGCGCCACGTTTCGCGAGAGCGACGTCCGGCGCCTCATCGCGCACGAGATCGACGTTCATGTGACCCGCTCGGAGAACGGCAAGCGGCAGCCCCTGCGGATGTTCTCCACGGGGCTCCCCGGCAGCTTGCAGACCGAGGAAGGGCTGGCGGTCTACGCGGAGGAGCGCGTCGGGACCCTGAGCACGGCGGCGAGCGAGCGGCAGGCCGACATCCGGGCCGCGATCGTGAGTGCCCGCAGCCTTGGCTTTCGCGAGCTTTGGGAGCAGCTTCGCCCCGAGTTTGGAAGGAATGGCGCCTTTTCGGTCGCGCTTCGCCTCAAGCGGGGGCTCGCGAACCCCGGCGCGCCCGGCGTTTACGCCAAGGACGCCGTGTACGGGCTCGGCTGGTTGTCCGTGCGCTCCTGGATGAAGCGAGGAGGCGCACTGTCCGACTTGTACGTGGGCAAGGTCGGATTGCACCATCCGGTGCGCGAGTGGCTGCAGGAGGGGTTGATCGTGCCGGCGCCGGTGCCTGCGATGTGGGGGTAGGCAAGCAGGCCAGGCTGCGGGCGGCTCGCCGGGATCTGGGCGCGGTTCACGCCGGCCGGAGAACGCCGCTTCGCACCGGCGCCGTCTCCCGGGAGGTTCGCGTTCAACCTCGCGCGTCCGCCCGCCCGGTGCCCAGCGGCGTGTCACGGCCCGGGCCGGCGGCGCGTAGAGGGCCGTGAGCCGCCCACCTTCCGAGCGTCCCGGCCCGCCGCTGGGGTACCTTGCGGGGGTGACCTTCCTGACGCTCTTCGCCCTCGCCGCCTGCCGAGAGGCCGGCCCCGAGCCTGACACAGCGGCGGAGCGCCACTGTGAGCTCTCGGAGCCCTGGCCCATCCAGAACGCGGACGATGTGGGCTTCGCGGCGGAGGTCGGATCCCCCAGCTTGGGGTACCTGCTGCTGTACGAGCCTAGGGTCAGCAACGCATTGCTGAACCTAGAAGAGCTGGCGGATTGTAGCGATCGTACAGACCTGGACGGTGTGGTGACCCTGACGGCCGCCTGTGAGACAGAGAACTTCGAGATCTCTGGCACTGCCGTGTTCGATGGCAGCGCCGAGGACCTCTACACCGCCACCTACACCACGTTTCACTTCGTCGATCTGTCAGGCGAGACCGGCATGGCCTACGACGCGGACGGTACGTGGAGCCAGGCGACGACGGAGACCACCACAGACTGGGTCTGGGATCTCTCGCTGGCGCTCGCGGGGTCCGACCTCGACTACAACGTCGAGGCGACCTACGACGTCACGCTGGCCGAGGACCTCGATTCGGCCGACTGGGATGGGTACGTCCAGGTGCAGTCCCAGTCCATGTCTTCAGCGACGGGCGACTTCTGCTGGCAGTGCACGCTCCTCGGAGATCTACAAGCCTACGAGTACACAAGCGACACCACGAGGATCTTCGGCGGCGCGGACGGGACCATCCACTGGGACCTCACCGGTGGGTTCCACGAGTGTGGCGATGTCACGATCGGGGGAGCGGACGCGGGTCGGTACTGCGGGCCGTGACAGTCACCCCGGCCGGACCTCGCCGACGCCCGCGCCGTCGAAGGACCGCCTTCAGTCCACCTGAATGAGGCTGTTCATCGCCGGGAATTCTTCCTTCAGCAGCGCCTCGACGCCCATCTTCATGGTCAGGATCGAAGAGGGGCAGGTTGAGCACGAGCCGACGAGCTTCACGTAGATGTCGTTGTTCTCGATGCGCAAGAGCGTGATGTCGCCGCCGTCGCCCTGAAGCGCGGGCCGGACCATCTCGTCCATGATCTCCTGCACGGCTTCGAAGGTGAAGGCTGGGCCGGCCGTGTCGTCGGTCGGCGCCATGGGCGCAGCGACGGCCGCGGGTGCCTCGACCTTCGCCGCGACATCGACGGCCGGCTCGACCTTCGCCGGGTTCTCCGCAGCAGGCTCCGCGGTCACGGGCTTCGCCGCCGCTTCCGCCTTGGCCACGGCCTCGACCTTCGCCGCCGCCGCGGGGCTCACGGGCGCGCTCGCCGGGGCCTTCCACACAGGGGCTGGCACCGGCGCCGCCTCGGCCGCGGGCTCCATGCCAAAGACCTTCTTGATGCCACGCTTCAACGCAGAACGAATCACCATGCCTCCAGCACGACGTCCCATTGTACCCGCAGCCGGGCCGATGGCCAGCCCCGGTCGGTAGTCCACCCCGCGCTGCCCAGGTTATCCCGCGTCATGTCCTCCGTACCCCACATCCGCGTCGTCGCCGCCGAGATCGAGCGTGCTGGCGAGTACCTCATCACGCAGCGCAGGCCAGAGGCCGCGTTGCCGCTGCTCTGGGAGTTCCCGGGCGGCCGCGTGCAGGAGGGCGAGAGCGACACGGACGCCCTGCGCCGCACGGTCCGCGATCGGCTGGACGCCGGCGCGCAGATCGGGCATCGGGTCCTGCACGTCACCCACACCTACGAGGCGTACGCGCTCGACATGGTCGTGTATCGGTGCGCGCTCGTCGGCGTCCCCCGAGCCGCGAGGGTTCACGCCTTTCGCTGGGTTCGCCCCGAGGATTTTGGCCTCTACACGTTCCCCGGTGCCGACCAGCTGACCGTGGACGCGCTGCTCGGGTAGATGCCCGGTCAGGTCCCAACCCGCGCCCGCAAGTGCTCCCAGAGCCGCGAGTGGTTCAACAGGATGTCCGTGAGCCCCGCCCGCACGGCCTCGGAGTTGAGCGCCTGGGTGCTCATGACGTTGTGGGCGTCCAAGGCACTCATGATGGCGTTCAGAATCTCGCTCTTCAGGTCCGGCGAGCTGGCGAACTGCTCCTTGGAGTTGCTCGCGGCCTGCTGGATCAGCGTCTCCGACTCCAGGAGCTTCCCGAGGAGCACCCGGTTCACGTAGACGAGCTTGTCCTGGTCGGTCAGCTCCCCCTCGAAGAGAGCGTTCACCCTCTCGATCAGCTCGCGCATGTACGCACGCTCCGGCTCGCGCACGAAGCCTGTACCCGCCTCGGTCAGCGGGTCGAGCTTGTCCGGCTCGCCGAGGCCTCCCTCCTCTTCCCTCTGCGTCCTCTGCGCCCTCTGCGGTGAACTCTCCCCCCGCTGCGGTGAGCTCTCCCCCGCCAAGGTGCAATCCCCTGCGACGCGCCGATCACCCCACCGTCCCTGCCCCTCTCTGTGCCTCTGTGCCTCTGTGCGAGCCCTCTTCTCCCCCTCGTCACCCACACCCCGTGCGTCTCCCCCCTCTCCTCCCGCCCCACGCACGCCGACGACGACCGCGTATTGCGACCCGGCAAGCACGCGCCCGCCAGACCGGCGACCCGCCAAAATCGTAGACGCCATCTGCGATTTCTCGACGGCGTAGAACGCAGGCAAAATCCCAGATGCTGTGTGGCAAATCTGGGGGAGCAAAATCCGAGATGCCGTCTCGGATTTCTCCCGCCGCCTACGACTGCGACTCTGCGTGAGCCCGTCCCGCGCGTTGCATGTGGAACGGCTCACGAGTCACCCTCTTCCGGGCCCAGATCACCCGACAACCCGGCCTCGATCTCCTCGATGCTCGGCAGGCTCGTGTCGAGGGGCTGCGGCAGCGAACGCAGAAGCTGATACTCGGCAACGCCGATCGGACTGGTCACCCTGGACAGGGCGTATTCGGCGACGACCCGGTTCCGGGAGCGGCAAAGGAGCAGCCCAACAGTCGCTTGGTCCCCGGGCGTCCTCAGCTGAGCGTCCACAGCCGTGAGGTAGAAGTTCAGCTGCCCTGCATGCTCCGGCTTGAACGCCTGCGCCTTCAGCTCAACCACGACGTAGCAGTGCAGGCGCGTGTGATACAGGAGGAGGTCTACGAAGAACTCTTCCCCAGCGACCTCGATTCGGACCTGGCGACCGACGAACGCGAACCCCGCACCAAGCTCCAACAGGAAACGGGTCACATGCCGGATGAGGGCCCCTTGCCCCTTCGATGTCGCGCTCGTGCGCCTCGGGGCCAAGGCCGAGAAAATCGAAGTGGTAGGGGTCTTTGAGGACGTTCGCGGCGGCGCCGGCGAGATCCGGGGCCAACGTAGTGTCAAAGTTGGTGATCGCGGCGCCTTCTCGGCGATGGAGCTGGTCCCGGATCTGAACCGCCAGGAGGTCGCGACTCCACGCGCGGGCCAGCGCCTGCTCGGCGTACCATCCCCGAAGGGCGGGCCCCTCTAACTTCGTCAGAATTGTGATCAGGTGGCCCCAGGGCAATTGGTCAACGGTGCGTTGACCAATTCGCCCGTCGGGGCACTCCTGCGCGAAGAAGCGCATGTACTTCAGGTTCGAGGCGGACAGCCCCTTCATCTCCGGAAACTCCGCACGCAGGTCCGCCGACAGCCGATCGATGACCTTCGCGCCCCACCCCTGGCGGCTCTGCCGGTCCACGATGTCCAGGCCGATGTGGTGGTAGAGCCGGATCTGCTCGCCGTTCGCGGCCAGCAACGCCCGTTGACGAGCGCCGTGGATGCGCTGCTTCAGGTCGGCCAGCCAGCCGGCGTAGTCGAGCGGAAGGGCGAGAGCCTCGGTCGTCATCCCGGCAACCCCGCGATCCTCAGGTCGAGCGGCGACGTGTTGAAGAAGAGCTGGCCGGACTTCTTGAGATCCGCGACCGACCAGATGAAGGAGGAGAGGTTGGGGTCGGACATTGGAAGGGCTTACCGGCGGGGAAGTGGGGGATCGGCGCCTGCGTCCGTGCGGACAAGCGGGAAGGTATCGCGAGGGCGGGACCGGGTTGGCTCGCCAGGAGCTTTACCCTGCACGTATCACCTGTCATGTATCACACCCCTTGTATCACCCGCGCTGCATCACCCCCGCTGCATCACCCCCGCTGCATCACCCGCGCTGTATCACCCGCGCTGTATCACCCGCGCTGTATCACATCGCCAGGTGATGTATCACCTACCAGGTATGATCCCTGCTGGATCCCGCCGATGCGACCGGGCGGTTCAGGGCCGGGTTGGGACTGTGTCGCTGGGACGAAGCCCGCCAATCCCTTCGTGTCCTGGCGTTCTCGCCGCAGTTGCCGAACTCCCCCCTTCGGGGCTACGCTGGCGCTCTGTCGGAGTCCTCTATGCGCGCTCTCCTGTTCCCTTGTGTCCTCGCGCTCTCCGGCTGCGGCCCCGGGTCCAAGGCGATCGTGCTCTACGGGGACACAGCGGGGACGCAGGACTCCGCGGACGCGGACACCGATGCGGACGCCGACGCCGATAGCGACACGGACGCGGATTCGGACTCCGACGCGGATTCGGACGCCGATACGGATACCGACGCGGATTCCGACACCGATTCCGATTCGGACACCGACACGGACACGGACACCGACACAGATTCGGACACCGACGCCGACACCGAGCCCGCCCCCTCCGCGGACATGACGTCGTGGACGGGCACCCAGCGATTCACCTACGACGAGTGGTTCGGGTCCTGCGACGAGTCGTTGACCGTGACGGCGACGTTGCTCTCCGAATCCAGCGCGGAGTGGGCCGCCGCCGCGACGGCTTGCCCGGATTGCGATGCATTTTACGACGTCGGATATTCCAGCGACTGGGTGTGCAGCTGGATCCAGCTCATCAACTATGTGCATGGGCTGACCTTTGTGGGCAGCGTGGCGGAGACCAGCATCCTGTACCCCAACTACAGCGAGGGCTACGACGTCTACGGGCAGGACCTCGCCGGGGACTTTGACGGCTTCACCTTCGACTACGAGATCGCGATTGACTTGTACGGCGTGGCGCTCCAGGTGGACGGCGACGGCACGTTCCCCGAGCTGTGAGCGACGTTCGACCGACACGCAGTCGTCGTGAAATTCACGTCGGTCGCGTAGGGCGCTTCGGGGTCGAGGAGGTCGATCTTCCCAACGGGGAACGCGTGCAGCTCGAGATCCTGCGCCATCCGGGGGCTGCTGCCGTGGTCCCCATGCATGACGATGGGTCGTTCACCCTGATTCGTCAATATCGCCACGCGGGCGGTGGCACGATTTGGGAGGTTCCGGCGGGGAAGTTGGAGCCTGGCGAGGATCCAGCCGCTTGTGCTGCGCGGGAGTTGGCCGAGGAGGCAGGGCTTTCGGGCGTCCTCACCCCCATCCTGCCGCTGCTCACGACCCCGGCGTTCACCGACGAGGTGATTCACCTGTTCCTCGCGCGATCCCTGCGGCCGGTGCCGCTGGCGTTGGAGGCCGACGAGGTGATCGAGCCAGTGCGGTTGTCGCGCGCCGAGGTCGAGGCGCTGATCGATGCGGGGGAGATTCGGGATGGCAAGACGTTGGTGGCGCTTTTGTGGGTGTTTCGGTCCGGCGCGGGACCCTCCGAGTGACCCCGAGTGACCAGAAGTGAGTTTGTCAGATCTGGTCAATTGGGCGTTCAAAGACCCGGACGGCTTTGTAGATCTCCATCCCAGCGCCTTCGACCACTGCCCGCATCGGGGCGTTCCGCTCGTCGATCAGGCTGGCCTCCAAACGCGTGTACCCGGCGGCCTGAACCCCCTCGACGGCGTGCGCGATCAGGCGGGCGTGCAGGCCAGACCCCCGCATCTCCGGGAGGATCCCCAGCAGTTTGAAGCTCGCGGTCCGGATGGATCGCATCGCCCAGAGCAGGCGCCACCATCCGAGCGGCCAGAGCCTGCCGCTGGCCGCGATCACCGCCTCGTTCAACTCCGGCACGCAGATGGCGAAGCCCACGGGCTTGCCGTCCACGAGCGCGAGCTGCATCAGGCGCGGGTTGGTCAGGAACAGGAGCCCGGAGACGAGGCCCATGAACTGTGCGCGGGGCATGGGCGTATTGTCTGGGACCGTGCGGAAGGCCTCGACGAAAACCGTAAACGCGAGCGACAGGTCGCTGCGGAGGGAGAGCCAGCGGATGCTACGGATCGAGAGCCCTGGGAGCGTGACGCTGGCAGACTGAGCGGCGAGCTTTGGCGGAAGACCTCGCTTCTTGCCGTCGGGATCACACAGTTCGACGTGGTAAGCGAGGTGGTCGTGGTGTTTTTCAAAGCCCAATTCTTCGAGGAGGCGGGCATGGTGGGCGGCGTGGTGGGGTGCCAGGAGCGGCGGGCGAAAGGTAGCGCCCGTGACGGTCACGCCGACCTCCTCCACACGCGTGAGGTTGCGGGGCCCGCGCATGGCGGCGAGCCCCCAGCCGCGGATGTCGGCCTCCGCCCGGTCGATGAGGGCCCGCGCGACCTCGATGTCGTCGATGCAGTAGAAGAACCCGAAGAACCCAACGGACTCGCCCTTCAGTTGTTCGTGGCGGGGGTCTCGCAGCGCGGAGATGGTGCCCACGATCTGGCCCTCCCGCCGGGCGATGTAGAGCCGAATCGTCGCCTCTTTGAAGAACGCGTTCTTCGGGCCAAGTCGGTATCGAAGCCAGGCATGTAGCGGCGGGACGAACGCGTCGTCGTCCTTGTGAAGTTCGGTGGCGAAGCCGATGAAGGCGTCGAGATCCTCGACGGGTTCGACTGTGACAGTCACGGCGAGGCGCGAAACGGGGTGTCGAACTCGTAGCTGATCTGAAGCTGGATGTTCGGCGGGCCCGCCTTCATGTCCGCGTCGTCCAGGACGTAGGGCAACACCTGGACGATGAGCTGGGGGCCGGCGAGGAATTTGCGATCGGCGCGCAGCAGCAACACCCCGCCCAACACAAGGCTGCTGTCGGTCGATCGTACGGCCCAGTGGTGTCGCACGGTGGCGCCGATCCAGAACTTGCGCGAGACCCCATCGCCCTTCCAAATCATCGCCATGACCGCACCTTGTTGCTCGATGATGACGTCGTCCCAGGCGAGCACGAGGTCCCAGTAGGGCTCGTAGACGTAGGGGGCGGTGATGCTTTCGGGCTTCTCCATGCGGCGGGCTTCGATGGTCCAGGCGTCAAACGCGACGATGGGCCCGACCTGCGCCTTCAATGTGGGCTCCGCAGAGACGTAGAACGCGTTGGTGGCGAAGCTCTCGTCGGCGCGGAGATCCCGGGCGGCGTCGGGCTTGCCGGATTCCAGTTGGTCGAAAGGGAGCGGGCCGAAGGAGGTGTGAAAGTATCGGATGAAGCTGCCTTGTACGTCCATGTCGAAGAACGCGGCGGGGGCGATCGAGAGCCGCGGGCCGACGTTGACATACGCGGGGGTGACGGCGGCCCGGAGGCCGGCGCCGGCGTAATTGTCGGCGAGCAGAAAACTCTCGGTCTTGTAGAGCGGGGTGCGGGCCTGAGCGCGGGCGTCAAGCTGCAGACCGGAGGGCCACAAGCCAGCGCCGAGCCCGACGCGGGTCCACATCCAGGGGGTCTCGGGGGTCTCTGCCTGGGCGACGAGGGGGAGCGACAACAGGGCCAGCAAGAGGAGCATCGGCGGAGTGTACCGCACGTGGGCGTTAGTCCCCTGGGATGCAACCCGCGATCGACGTAGCGATGGACGTGCGGGTGGGGATTCACCTGGCGACCCCGGCCAGCCGCGGCCTGGCCCAGGCGATCGACCTGGTCCTTCTCCAGCTCCTCCAGGTCATCCTCTTCGGGGTCGGCATGGTGCTCGCTGTCGTGGTGAGCAGTGCTTCGGGGGGGGCGATCGACTTCACCTTCCTGCTCGCGCTGGTGCTCCTCGGGAGCACGCTGGTGACGGCGTTGGCGTTCATCTGGCTCGAGCTGCGCTGGGAGGGTCAGACCCCCGGCAAGCGCTGGATCGGCATCCGCGTGGTCGCCGAGGACGGAACGGCGGCGGGCAACGGTGCGATCGTGGTTCGAAACGTGATGCGCCTCGTGGACATCCTGCCGGGCGTGTACTTCGTGGGGCTCGTGGCCATGTTGCTGTCGGAAAAGCACCAGCGGCTCGGGGACCTGGCGGCGGGCACCATCGTCGTCGCGGTGGAGCCCCCGCCCAAAAAGCTCCGGCGATGGCCCGCGGGCCTCTCGGATGGAGACGTGCGGCTGCTGGAGGCCTGGTTTGACCGCGCCCCGCAACTGAGCCCGGCGCGGGCGGAAGATCTGGCGCGGAAGCTCGTCGCGCACCTGGGCTGGACCAAAGAAGGCGACGCGACCGGCACGCTCCAGCGGCGTTGCCCCCCGGAGGGTTGATGGACTACGGGCAGATGATCGCCGCGCGAAGGGAAGCCTGGCGAGGAGCGCGCCAGACACTGGATCGTCGGACCCTCGTCGGGCTGGATTTTGACGCTGTGGAGGGCCTCGTCGCGCTGCACCGCCAGCTCTCGGCGGAGCTTGGCGTGGTGCAGGCCCGCTGGCCGGGGACGGAGGCCGAGTCCACGCTCCGACACCTCGTGCTCAAGGGCCACCGCCTGATCGCGCCCCCGCAGCCCGGCACGCTCGCCAGACTTCGCGACTTTCTACTCTACGAATACCCGGAAGCGTTTCGCGCGAGCGCTCCGGCGGTGCGGCTCTCCGTCGGCGTCTTCCTCGCGGGGTTCTGGCTCGGGCTGGTGCTCTGCACCTGGAAAGACGGGTTCGCCTTGCTCGTCATCGGTCAGGAGCACCTCGATCTGCTTCGCGGCGGGCAGATCTGGACCGACGATCTCGGCGATCAATCACCCATGTTCCTCGCGGTCCAGATCTTCGTCAACAACATCAAGGTGGCGTTGTACGCCTGGGCGGGCGGTGTGCTGCTCGGGCTCGGCACGACCTACGTGCTGCTCTACAACGGCGTGATGGTCGGCTGCCTCGTCGCCGTCTGCGCTCGGTATGGTCTGCTCGACCGGCTGTTCGCGTTCATCCCCGCCCACGGGATGCTGGAGCTGTTTTTGATCACCGTGGCCGGGGCCGCCGGGTATGAGCTGAC
>CANKNP010000072.1 GCA_947483545.1 Deltaproteobacteria bacterium
GGTGGCGCCGTCTTCGGCGCCGGATGAGGGCTCCCCGCGGATGTTGAGCGGCCCTCATCCGCCCGCGAGTACACGGGCACCTTCTCCCGCAAGCGGGAGAAGGGGAGAACCCCCGAAATCCGCCGCTGGGGAGGGAGGTCAAATGCCGCCAACCACATTTCCCCGAACGCTGCTATGAGCCTGGAGGCCATAGACCGGAGGCTGGAGGCCGAAGACACCGAGGCCTCGTCCCCACGTAGGGGCTCGCGGGCACCCGTCGTTACTGCGTCTCCGGCCCGCCGTCCGTTGGCGTCGCCGGCACGATCAACTGAATCGCGTGCTTCACCACCTCGACGCGCCATTCGGTCCCAGGCGGGTGCTCCTCGCCGTCCACCTGCGACTCTACCGGGACCCCGCGCTCGCGGAACCGGAGCTCAAACCACGGCGCGCGCAGGATCTCGGAGAGCTGCAGCCCTTCGGGGAGCTCCTCTGCGAACATCGGCACCTCTTCGTGCGCCAGCACCGCGCGTGCGATCAGCTCGTTGCGCCCGCGCAGGGGGACCAGCTCCATCAGCCCATCCTCGGGGGAGGCGGTCTCGTCAAAGATCCACGCGCCCGCGTAGTACCGGGTGTTCTTCACGATGAGGTCGGTGATCTCGCCGAGCTGCACGGTCCCCGCCGGCGTGGTCACCTCGCAGTCGAAGTCCTGCTCCTGGACGTAGCTGGCCAGAAACGCCTGCAGGACTGCGCCCGCGTACACGAACTTATCCCGATAAAGCTCCCGAAGCAGGGGGACCTGCCCGACCACCGCCCGGTCCTCATTCCGCCACCGCAAGACCCGGGCGGACATCCCCCAACCCGCGCTGTCGAAGAACCACGTGGCTGGGCCTCCGCCGAGCGGCAGCAATCGCCCGCCATCGAGCGGGACGATGTGGCGCTCAGCGAGGGTCGCCACGTTGTGGTCCAGCGCCTCCGCGGCGGCGCTCATGCCAAAACTCCGGCCCTGGTCGTTCGCCGTCCCCGTGGGAAGCATCCCCATCACCACGGGGCAGCCGCTGTCCAGGATGCCGGCTCCGACTTCCCGAAACGTGCCGTCCCCGCCCATGGCGACGATGGTGTCGTACTTTCCGGTCCGGGCGGCGGCGGCGACGAGCCCGACGGTGGCGCCTGCGGGCTGGGTCGCCAGCAGCTCGTGCCGCAACCCCAGCATGTCGAGCAGCTCCCGGGCCCGCGAGATGCGCTCCTGGTTTCTGCCGGATTGAGCGGTGGGGTTGCCGACGAGGAGGTGCATGCGGGCGGGCATATCGCGATTGCGTTACCCGCCCGGTCGGTGAGCCCGCGGTGACCTTCGCTCGTACGATCCTGGGCCTGCTGCAGCGGGGCGGCCGGCCCGCCGCCGATTCTCGCCGATTCTCCCGCCCCGCGAGGGCGCGGGCCGGGCGCATCGGCCAGTGTTGGCGAAGAACGCCCGCATCCGCGGGCTTGTGTTCGCGTCCATTCGGCCGGGTCCGGCGCTACCGCGCCGTTCCCGCCCGAGACGCAAACACGGGAGCCAGCGTTGAAGGCGCGCACTTCGTGCCGCCTTCAATTCTGGCTCCCGCCGCGCGAGGGCGCGCGCCGGGATTATCGGCCTGTGTTGGCCAAGAACGCCCGCATCCGCGCGGGAGCCAGCGTTGAAGACGCTCCCTTCGTGGCGCCTTCAACGCTGGCTCCCCGGCCTCCCCGAGCTTGCGCAGACCCACCTCACCCTGCTCGTCGCCTTGACGCCCCTCTGCGTGTATCGCTGGCGCCTCGCCCACATCTACGAGCCCGAGGTGGACCTGTTCGAGATGAGCGGCGGGGAGCTCCAGTTCTGGCTGCCCGTGGGCCTGATCGGCGCTGTTTTGCTCCGCTGGATGCCGAAACCGGGTAGGCCCGCCCTCGCAATGCTCTTTCAAGGGGTGTGTTTCGCGTTGCTCTTGCTCGGGGCCGCGGAGCTCGCGTTCTTCGAGGTGACCGGCACCCGCACGGATTGGGACGCGCTGGGCTTTCTGGTAGGCGACCTCGACAATGCGCTGCCCGTCGCCCTGAGCGAGGTGAAAGCCGGACAGGTGCTGGCCGCGGCCTTTGGGGCGGTCCTCTGCTCCCTCCCGCTGCGGCTACGCATCCCCTACGATCCCGCCTGGGGCTTCGTCGTCGGGCTCCCCTCGCTGGCGCTGGTGATCTGGCTCCCTCAGGGGCGAACGATGTTCCGCGGCCCGCTCCGGGAGCTGCAGCCTTCGCTGGCGGAGCACCTGTACTGGGATGGCATTGACCGGATCGGGGACACGACCACCCCACCCGAGGTTGCCGACGTACAGGCCCGAAAAGTCGAGCGCATCTCCGACGCGCGCCCCAACATCGTGCTCATCCTGCTTGAATCCGTTGGATGGAGCGCGACCTCGCTCGGGGGCGACGTGGCGACCACGCCGAACCTCGCCCGCTTCGCGGAGCACGGGCTGCTCGCCGAGCACATGTACGCGGTCGTCCCGCACACCTCGAAGGCCCTGGTGAGCACCCTCTGCGGAGATTGGCCGTTGCTTCGAACGGATATCGCTGAGGCTCGCCCGGGGGGTACGCCCGGTCGGTGCTTGCCCGAGCTCCTGCGGGATCTCGGATACTCCACCGCGTTCTTCCAGACCGCGAATGAGGACTTTGAGAGCCGAACCGCCCTCGTCCATCAATTCGGTTTTCAGTTTTTCCGCGGCAGGGGCAGTTTTATGACAGGCCCAGGGGGCGCGAAGATCGTGCCGATCAACTACTTCGGAATCCCAGATCGACACATGGTCGCCCCCAGCGTGGCTTGGGCGACGCGTCAGCAATCCCCGTTCTTCGCGACGTATCTGACGCTCGCGACCCACCACGACTATGGCACCATCCCCGGCTGGACGTACCAGACGATCCCCGGCAAGTCCGGGCGCCAGGCGAAGTACCTCAACAACGTCCGCTACATCGACGATTTCGTGAACCGGGTGGTCACGGGCTACCAGAACGCCAACCTCGCCGAGAACACGGTCTTCGTGGTGGTGGGCGATCACGGCGAGGCCTTCGGCGAGCACAACCGTTGGGTTCACGACATGGTCATTTACGAGGAGGGGCTGCATGTGCCCTTCCTGATGTGGGGCGCGGGCATTGAGCGTGGGGAGATCGAGGGAAATCGCCAACAGATCGACGTCCTACCCACGCTGGTAGGAGTCGCGGGGGGCCAGCTCTCCGGCAGTGTGCGTGGCTCCGATCTGCGAGCCCCCGTGCCCGACCGGGTCTTGCGCCACTCCTGTTGGCGCTCCCACCGCTGCCTCGCCCAACGCTCCGCGGATCGGAAAAAGGTGATTGACCATTACAACGATGGCCCCATGCAGCTCTTCGACCTGCACGTCGACCCGTTTGAGCGCACGAACCTGATCTCGGAGACGACGGATCGGGAGGCCCGACGCGCCGAGTTGAGGGGCTGGCGCTCGATGGTGAACGGGCGGTACGACGAGATGGTTCAGCGCTGGCTCGCCCACATGCAGCGCCCGAACGATCGGCCCGCGCAACACTCCTGGCCCGCCATGGACATGATGGGCTGCACGACCACACAGAATTTCGCGGTTCCGGGGCAGACCTTCTGGCTCGAGTGCGCCTGGCGCCCGCCCGCCGAGATCGTCGCGTCTCTACGCGTCTCTGTCCGGTTTGCCGGCCAACTCAGCCATTCGAGGCCCCTCGCCGGGGTGTGGCCTACCTGGAAGTGGATCCCCGGCTGGACCGTCGCCGACAGCGTGCCCATCCGCGTGCCCGACGCGACGGTCGAAGGTGACTTCCCGATCGAGGTGAGTTGGGACGGCGCCGACTGGGCAACGGTCGGGACGATGCCGGTGATGCTGGACTGATCAGCCTACCGCAAACGCCGCTTCCAAATCCGCGATCAGGTCCTCCACGTTCTCGATGCCGACCGACAAGCGGATCAGCCCGTCTGCGATCCCGATCTCCCGGCGCTTCTCCGGCTCGATGCTGGCGTGTGTCATGAGCGCGGGCACCTCGATGAGGGACTCCACGCCGCCCAGGCTCTCGGCCAACGTGAAAACCTTGGTGGCTGCGACGAAGCGGCGCGCACGGTCCAAATCGCCCCGCAGCTCGAAGCTGATCATCCCGCCGAAGCCGGACATCTGGCGGCTGGCAACGTCATGATTCGGGTGCGTGGCCAACAGGGGCGTGTAGACCCGCGCGACCTCGGGGTGGCCGGCGAGCCAACTTGCCAGGAGCTTTCCGCTCTGTTGGTGGCGATCCATCCGAACGCCGAGGGTCTTCAGCCCCCGCAGCACCAGCCAGCAGTCCATCGGCCCCGGCACCGCGCCCGCCGCGTTCTGTAGGAACTTCAGTTTGTCGTAGGTCGCGGTGTCGTTGAGCGCGATCATGCCCATCACCACGTCGCTGTGGCCGTTCAGGTATTTGGTCATGCTGTGCACGACGAAATCGGCGCCGAGGGCCAGCGGGCGCTGGAAATAGGGCGTCGCAAACGTGTTGTCCACAGCGACGAGCGCGCCTACTTGCTTCGCGCGTGCGCACACAGCCGCGATGTCGCTCACCTTGAGCAGCGGGTTCGTCGGTGTCTCCAACCACACCAGCTTCGTGCCCGCGGGGATTGCCTTCTCCAGGTCACAGGTGGAGAAGTCCGCGTAGCTGAAGGTCACGCCCCAGTGACGGATCACTTTGTCGAACAGTCGATAGCTGCCGCCGTACACATCGTCGCCGCACACGACATGATCGCCCGGGCGGACGACTGTGCGGACGAGATTGTCGGTGGCGGCCAGGCCCGACGCATAGACCAGCGCGTGATTCGCCCCTTCCAACGCGGCGAGACACACCTGCAAGGGCGTGCGCGTGGGGTTGTCGCTGCGCGAATAGTCGTAGCCTTTGTGGTTTCCGACGCCGTCCTGCGCGTAGGTGCTGACCTGGTAGATCGGCACCATCACCGCACCTGTCGTCGGGTCGGGGGCCTGGCCCGCGTGGATCGCCAGCGTATCGAAGCCTGCCTTGGTGGCGCTCACGACCCACCCCGCTGCATCGCGCCGGTGACCTTCGAGATGTAGTCGATGAGGTCGATGCGCGTGATGATGTCGATGGCCTTGCCGCCTTCGATCACGACTGCCGCCTTCGCACGCTTGAACAATTCGGTCAGCACCGTGATGTCCGTCGCGCCGTCCACTGTGCAGTAGTTCGACTCCACCATGTCACGCACGGCCGAATCGGCCCGCGCCCCCGCGAGCGCGCGCTCCAGGAGCCGGCTCTCCGACAGGAGCCCGAGCACCTTGTCGCCCTCCATCACCGGGACCTGCGAGATCCCGTTCAGCTTCAGCACCCCGATGACCTCGCTCACGCGCTGGTCGGGACCCACGGAGACGATGGGCCGCGAGCCCTTGTGGTCGATCAGGTCGTTCACGCTGCCGAGCCCCATCTCCGGCTCCAAATAGCCGTTCTCCCGCATCCAGTTGTCATTGAACACCTTCGACAGGTACCGCGCACCCGAGTCCGGCATGATCACGACGCCGCGCATCCCCGCCACCCCGTTGTTCTTCCACCATTTCAACGCCCCCGCCATCGCGGCACCGCAGGAAGATCCCCCGAAGATCCCTTCTTCGCGGACGAGCCGGCGCGTCATCACAAAACACTCCTTGTCGTTCACGCGCACAACGTCATCCACGTACGAGAAGTCCATGGTGGACGGCAGGAAGTCTTCGCCGATGCCCTCGACCTTGTAGTTGTAGGGGGTCGTGAGCTGCCCGGTGTGGAAGTAGTCGAAGTACAACGACCCCACCGGATCGACGCCCACCACGCGGATCTTCGGGTTCTTCTCCTTCAAGAACTTCGCGGTCCCGGAGACCGTGCCACCGGTGCCAAGCGCGCAGATGAACACGTCGAGCTTCCCATCGAACTGCTCCCACAGCTCCGGACCGGTGCTCTTGTAGTGGGCACGGGGGTTTGCGGGGTTGTGGTACTGGTTTGAATACGCCGAATTCGGCGTCTCCGCGACCAGCCGCTTGGCGGTCGAGTAGTACGAGTTCGGGTCCTCCGGCTCCACGTCCGTCGGGCACACGACCACGCGAGCGCCATACGCCCGGAGCGCGGCGCGCTTCTCCTCCGACTGCTTGTCCGCCATCACGAAGATGGTCTTGTACCCGCGCACCGCGGCGACCATCGCGAGGCCAGCGCCTGTATTGCCGCTCGTCGCCTCGATGATCGTGCCGCCTGGCTTGAGCTTGCCGGTCTTCTCCAGATCGTCGATGATCTCCATCGCGATGCGGTCCTTGACCGAGTTCGCCGGGTTCAGGTACTCGATCTTCGCGTACAGATCGCCAGGCAGGCCGGCCATGATCCGGTTGACGCGAACGTTGGGCGTATCACCAACGCAATCGAGGATGCTGTTGTACAAGGGGCGCATGAAAACCTCGGGAAAGGGGGAACGGCCGGCGTTTAGCCCGGGCGAGGGGGATGGGCGAGGGGGATGGGCGAGGGGGCGGCGGGCGCCCACGGGAATAGACGCCCCGATGACCCGCGCGCTCGTCTGGATCCGGCTGCCTGACGACTCCCTGGTGGCGCTCGGGCACGGAGACTTCATCGGGCGGGTGTGGACCGCCGCGCTGGTGCTCGACGACCCGAGGGTCTCCGAAGGGCACGCGATGGTCAGCCTGCGCGGCGGGGAGCTGTGGATGCTCGCGCTTCGGCGACGCATCGCGGTGGATGGCAGGAGCGTCGGCGAGGTCCGTCTTCGCGCTGGCCAGGCGATCGAGCTTGCCGACCGCCTGGTCCTTCGCGTGGAGACGGTGGACGTGCCGGACGTGGTGCTCGCGATCGCTGCGGAGGGCCTTCCGCCGGTCGCCCTGCCGGCGGTTGCAGCGCTTCGCGGCAGGCCACTCCCCACGCTGGTCGGTCGTCACGACCCGACAGCGCCGTGCGTCATCTGGACCACGGGCGAAGGGTGGAGCCGGCTCTCAGCAGGGGTGACGACCGCGCTCCGTTCGGGCGATACATGGCTGGTGGAAGGGGTGACGTTCACGGCGTTGGAGCTCGCCCTCGGGAGCAGTGGCGCCACGAGGCAGACGGGCGGCGTGGACCCGCCGCTCCGCATCACCGTTGCCTTTGACACCGCCCAAGTCCAACGGGGCGGCGACGCACCGATCTTGTTCTCCGGACAGCCCGCGAGGATCCTGTCGGAGCTGGTCGCCTTCGGGGGCCCGGCGGGGTGGGCGGTGGTTGCCCGTGAGCTCTGGCCCGATGAGCCCGATGAGTACATGCTGAGAAAGAAGTGGGACGTGGCGCTCGGCCGGCTGCGGGCACGGTTGCGGGACGGCAGGGTGCGGGCCGATCTCGTGCGGGCCGCCGGCACCGGGCAGGTCGAGCTGGTGATTCACGATGGGGACGTGGTCGACGACAGGACCTGACCCCGACGCCAGGGTCCGACGACGACCGGGTAGAGCGCCAGCATGCCCCAGGAGAACATGCCGAGGTGCATGGTCAGCGCGATCCCGAGGTGCATGCAGATGCCGCCGACAGCCCAGAAGCGGGCCCAGCGGGTGAAGATCAGCGGGGAGGCGAGCTCCAGGGCGACGGTCCCCCAGCCCAAGACACGCAACGGCGCGAACCATGCAAGCGCAGCGTGCGGGTCGAGGTGACCGGCGAGGGGGTCGGCCATGAGCCGGTAGAGCACAGGCGTGCCGTTGGTGGCCAGCCAGGCAGGCTGCGAGCTGAGCTTGGCGAACCCCGACGTCATGTAGACGATCACCAGCAGCAAGCGGAGCGTGTCCGACGGCCAGGCGCGGACGGCGTCGGCGCGTTTGCCAAGTAGCGAAAAACGAAGGTGTGAGCCAGAGAAGAGCAACACGAGCAGCGCCGTGCGCAGCAGACGATCGATCGCCCGGTCGCCCGGCGAGTACATGTGCCCGAGCTGAGCGTAGGCCAGGGTCCCCATGAGGATCGCGGGACGGGTCCCGACCCCAAGGGCCGCCAGGGTGAAGGCCCCGATCGCAACGATCCAGGCGATGCGCCCTCCTTCGGGGAGCGCGTCGATCCACACGTGCTGGGTCTGCAGGCTGGAGAGCCCGCCAAGAGCGTAGGGTCGGAAGAGCACGTCGACCAGCCCGAGCTGGCCCACCCGCACAAGATCCAGCAGGATCGCCACGGAGACCCCGATGCGAACGAGGGCGAGCGCTCGGGCGTCCTCCAGGCGGGCGCAGCGCAGGACCCACCATTGCCAAGCGCGGGTCACAAGGGCGCCGGCTCCCAGTCCGGGGCGGCGAGCATGAACGCGTGGTGGGTCGTGGCGTCGTCTCCTGGAAAGTTCGCGATGGTGCACCGCAGTTCGACGGTGCGGGTATCCGGCCACTCGGCGCGCACCCGACCGGCCACATACCGGCCAAGGCCCTTCCAGTTCGGCGACGACCGCCTGCTGCACGTGGATTCGACCACCGGTCGAACCCGACGATTCTGAAATTGGCCGGCGAGCCAGGCGTGGGCAGGGTCGACGCTGCGGAAGAGCAGCACGCCGTCCGCAAAGACCTCGAGCCGCCGGATCTCGTCGGGACCGTCGGCGTACAGGTACCAGAGCTGGCTCACCCGGAAGGTGCGCAGCACGGGCGCGAACACCATGAACATGGGCTGGCGGACATAGCGGTCGGTCGCGGACGCCAGGCTCTCGAGCATGCTCTCGCCCCCATCCCGGTAGGCACGTTCGTCATCGTCGGCTCCGGGGCGTCCGAACGCCGGGCCTGGCAGGGCCATACCGATCAGGACGGCGTGCACCCCGAGCAAGGCGACCGCCCGTAGCGTGTCGATGCGGGCGGGGGGCAGGAACGTGGAAACGGGCAGTCCTGGATCGCGGTGCGATTAACCGGACCCCGGGTCGCTGCCGGCGGCCGAGCTCTGCGCAACCAGCAACGTCCTAAGTCACTGGAGGGACTTGACCCGGCGCCGGGCTGCCCCCCACCCGCACCGTTCCAGGTGGAAGGCGGCGGACCGGCGTCTTCGACGGGCCGACCGTCTTCCACCGGTTGGAACGGTGCAAAAGAACCGTCGATCCGGGCGCGAGGTTCGCCGAGCGCACGGATCGCCGGCCTGTTGGATCTGCGAGGGATCCCAACCCCGAGGCCCACAGGTACAAGGGGTGACCCCGAGGTCATCATGCTTCTCTCCCTGGTTCTCCCGGCTTTCGCTCTCACCGTCCCCCTCCGCGCCACCTTCAAGGAGACCGTCGAGCCCGGCGAGCAGGCGCTCGCGTCGGGCACGATCACGGCCGTGGCGGCTGCCTACAGCACGACCTCGGGCGCCCGGTTCACCGTCAGCGATGACGAGCTCACGGCAAACAAGCGCGAAGCCTCGGGCAGCGGCGGCCTCTCGTTCGAGGGCAGCCCGGCCGACTCGGTGCGCTCCTGGGCCATCTACTACATCGCCGCCGACGGAGAGGTGCTCAGCGATCCGGACATCGTGACCATGTCCTTCGATTCGAGCGGCACCGGCAACGTCGCGGCGGGGACCGGCAAGCTGCTGGCAGCGAGCGATGTGGTGACGCTCGACCCGAGCGGCTTTGGGGTGCAGGCCAAGAACAAGGATGGTGACAAGGACGACACCGGCATCATCATCGACGTCTTCCTCGACGGCGACACCGACGGACTTGGCGACATCGACAACATGGGTCCGCCCGTGCCTCCCGGCTCGCCCACCTGGGCGTACTTCGTGAACGACACCTACAAGGTGACCCTGCTCGACAGCAGCGGACGTGTGCGCGCCGAGCACTCCTGCACGCTGGACGCCACGCCAAAGACGGTCGCGGGCACCGCGAACCAGCAGACCATGGTTGGCCAGTGCACCGACGACCCCAGCGGGACCGAGGTTCGCCGCCTGCAGCTCAAGCTCGGTGAGAAGCACATGCACTTCACGGTCGACGTGGCGAGCCCGCTCTTCGCCGAGGGTGCGGCGGAGAAGACCTGCGACAAGGCCGGGGTCTGCACGGAAGGTGCCACGGCCCTCGGCGGCAAGATCGAGGTGTCCCTCGACGGCTCGCCGCTCTGGACCCATACCTTGGCCGTCAACGAGACCGCCTTCGACCTGCCCTTCTCCTTCACAGAGGTCTCCGACGGCCTGGATGGCAGCGTTGCCATCGACATCTACACGCCGACCGCGGTGACCTGGACGGTGAAGGACGGCGTGGCGACCGCCACGGACGCCACCGGTGTCGTCGCCTCGTTCAACCTCGACGACGTCGGACTCACGCCCACCGGCGACATCACGGCCAAGGACTGGACCGCAGAGAGCGCCGCCGCCCCGAAGGCGGATTCGACCGAGCCTCTTTCCCTCTCGACGGCCAGCTCCACCGCGCCTACGGTCAAGCTCCAGCGTTGATAGCGGGGTCGGATGCCCACGGACCCTGACGACCCCGACGTCAGTGGTCCGGCGGGCAGCCAGGTGCCTGACGGGGCGGAGCTTCCTGTGCAAGGCGTTGTGCCCGAGGCCGAGCGCTACACCCGCGAGGGTCTGCTGGGCAAGGGCGGCATGGGCGTGGTCTACCTCGCCCGGGATCACCGCCTTGAGCGTGCGGTAGCCCTCAAGGAAGCAGCCCACGCCGGGGCGATGGCCTCCCGCCTCGTGCGGGAGGCCACGGTCACCGCTGGCCTCGACCACCCCGGCATCGTCACCGTTCACGACTCCGGCGTGACCGAAGATGGCCGCCCGTTCTACACCATGCGGCTGGTGAGAGGCCGGCCCCTCTCCAGCCTGCTCGCGGAGCGCCGTTCGCTGCCCGAGCGGCTGGGGTTGGTCCGGCACTACCTGGACACCTGCAACGCCGTCGCCTACGCCCACGCCCACGGCATCGTGCACCGCGATCTCAAGCCTGCGAACGTGATGGTGGGTGGCTTTGGCGAGACCCAGGTGGTGGATTGGGGGTTGGCCACACGCTTCGGGGAAGCCGAGGGCGTGCCGTCCGGAACCCCCGCGTACATGAGCCCCGAGCAGGCGCGCGGGGAGCCAGCAGATCCGCGCGCCGACGTCTGGAGCCTCGGCGCGATGCTCTATGAGCTGTTGACCCGGCAGTCGCCGCTCGGGGTTGGCAGCGCCGAGGAGCTCACGGGCCGGGCCCGAGTCGGCGGAAGGGTGCCGGCGCCCGCCATCGCGGATGCCCCGCCGGAGCTGGTCGCCATCGCGGAGCGCGCCCTCGCCGCCGATGCCGCAGGGCGGTACCCGGACGCAGGTGCCCTGGCGCTGGACGTTGCGGCGTGGATCGACGGGCGCCCGGTCCACGCGCACCGGTACACCCCCTGGGAGCTGCTCACCCGGCTGGTCCGGGCCTGGCGCGGGCCGCTGGCCGTGGCGGGGATGGCCCTCGTGCTGGTGATCGGCCTCTCAGCCTTCGGCACCTGGCAGATCGCCGAGGAGCGCGATCGGGTCACGGCTGCCGAGAAGGAGACCCGTGCGGCGCTCGCCACCTCGGACGCAAACCTCGCGGAGGCGCTGATCGCAGAGGCACGCGGCGCGCTCGTCCACGGGTCAACCGCTGTCGCCGCGGTGCTGGCGAGCCACGCCGTCACGCTCGCGGATGCCCCCGAAGCCTGGGGTGTGCTGGCCGCCACTTCGGTCAGCACCCGGGCCGAGCGGATGGACCAACAGGGGTTGCCGGCCTGCGCCCGCCACCTGCCGCTTGGCCCCGACGACCTGGTCTGTGTGACGGCGCACGACATCCAGCGGTGGACGGGCGATCGGGCGAAGTGGACGTGGAGAGGCGTGAGCCTGTCGGCGCGCGTGCAGGGAGCGGCGCTGTACGTGGAGCGACCGGCGGGCACGGTGACCGTCGTGGACCTTGAGACAGGCGCTGCGACGGAAGGTCTGGTCTCGTTTCGAATCAACGGCGGCCCGCTCTGGCCTGTTCGTGCCGCGGACTGGGACCTCGGCCGCTCTGATCGCGCGCTGAACGAGCTTGCCTCGCGGTTCTGCCCGGGGGACGCCGCTGCTGCCGCCGCCTTTTCGGTCGACCGCGGGCGCTACGCGGTTCTGTGCGAAGACGGCCGGGTAGGCGCCGACAGGATCGGCGCGCTGCCCGAGCAGTACTTCCAGTCAACGGCCACACGCGTCGCGCTCTCGGGCGTCGTCGCCGCTGAGCTGACGCCGGATGACCGCTACCTGGTGCTCGGGGGCACCAAGGGAAAGATCGCGGTGATCGCGCTCGACTCTGGCGCCACGAGCATGGTCGCCACAGCCGCAGACGACGCCGCCTGGCTGGTCGAGCTCTCGGAGGATGGTACCCGCCTGGTGATCGGCGGCGACAGGGGTGACGTGGAGGTGCGGACCTTGCCCGATCTCGAGCCCGTGGTGCGCGTCCCCGTGCCAGCCCGTGCGGCCCGGTTCGTATCGGACGGCACCCTGATGCTCGCGACCACGGCCTCCGCGAGCCGCTGGCGGCTTCCAACCCGGCGAACGGTCGACCTGCTCCGAGGCCCCGACGGCGTGACCCAAGCCGTGTTCTCGCCGGACGGCGCCCACCTCGCGCTGGCCCTCGGGCGCTACGAGGCGAGCGTGTGGGACACGTCCTCGGGTGCGCGGCGAGTGACCTTCCCCCTCGGCGCTGCAACGGCGAAGGCGGCTGCGTTTACGCCGGATGGCTCCACGGTCTGGTTCGGCCTCACCGGCGCGAACACCGAGGCGTGGCAACCGCGGGCAGTCAGGCTCGATGGCGGGCCAGCCCCTCGAATCCCCGAGCCGCTTTTGGTCCGGAGACCCGGCGGGGACGCCGGCTTCCAGGCGCGCCGAGCAGTGATCTTGAGGTCCGGGGTGCTGATCGCGGTGGGCTACGGGCGCGGCCCGGGCCAGCTGCTCGCGGTGGACACTGTGACCCTCGAGCCCGTGGCGCTGGACGGCTGCCCGGATGTGGAGTGGTTCGACGGCGCGCAGTCCCCTGGCGGGGAGTACGCGGTGCTCGTGGGCGACGGCGGGCAGGTGGTGAGCATCGCGGATGGGGAGCACCTCGCGTGCCGCGCGGCCGTGAGGCTGGATGGCGCGACCGCGGCGGACGTCCAGGCCGACGGCGGCCTCGTGGTTGGCGTGGACACCACCGTCGCGAAGCTCGACGCCGCGGGAACCCCCTTGTGGACCGCGGAGTATCCGGGTGGACGCGTCCTGGACGTCGCGGTCTCTGCGGATGGTCGATGGGTCGCCGCAGGGGGCACCGACCACGGGCGAGGCTCTGGGACGGCGCGGGAAACCTGCGCGCCGTCCTGGCCGCTCATGGCGAGCGGGTGGCCAGCGTGGACTTTCGCCCGGACGGGCGGGCGCTCGTCACCGGGAGCTGGGACGGCACGGCACGGCTGTGGGGGCTGGATGTTCTTGGCCGCGATCCAAGTCAGTTTGACGCTGAGGCGGCAAGCACCTGGGGGTTGACGCTCGCCGAGGCGCTTGGCGCCGCGGGGCGTTGAGGGTCGCCGATCTCCGTGCGATCCGTCCAGCGGCTCACTCCGTGGTCGTCCACCCGCAACCCCGCGCGTAGAGGTCGTCGCCCGCCGCCTCGTAGGCCTCGGACCAAGTGCCCCAGAAGTCCTCGGTGTGCCGAACAAACTCGGCCACGTCGGCGTCCGTGGCGGCGACCTCGGCCATCGCGTCGCCGCCGGGGTCGATGAGCCCCGCCGCGTTCCCAAGGCCGGGGATGCGGGTCGAGAGCCTGGGGACCCCGTCGGCCTCCGCCCACGGGTCGGATTCCGTGCTGGGAAACATGCCAGGCAGGTTCGACCAGGCCTCGACGAACGTGACCTCGCCCAGGTCGTTGAACGTGAACTCCTCGTAGATCGGGCAGGGCTGGCCCTCGAAGTCCATCGTCACGCGGCAGCGACCGAACGGCTGGACGTCGAACGAGCGGCAGTCGCGGTCCGGCACGGTGGTGCCCGGAAAGACGGCGAGCACGACCTCGTCCACCGCAAGCGTCAGGTCACGCCCGTAGCCGGTGAGCAGAAGCCAGGGCGGCCACTCCCACCGCGCGACCAGGTCTGAGTAGGTCGGTTCGCTGTCGGGATCGGCGCTCGCGTCCAGGGTGTCGAAGTAGGCCTGCCCTTGGTCCTCGTAGTAGTCGTCTGACTGCGTCGGCGAGAGGCAAGTCGAAAGCGAGTCGTCGGCACACGCCACAGGCGGCTCTGCCGGCGCACAGGCCAACGCTGGGAGTAAGACGACGCAGAGAGGGACGACGGCAGCGCGCATGACCGCCGCGTATTTCGTTCCACCAACACAGAGCGCCGCGGCGCACACTCGGCCTCCCCCTCGGATAGCCTTCGCCGATGCCCGTCCAACAACGCGTCGCGCAGACCTCGCCGGTCTCCACCCCAACGGCCGAGCAACAAGCGACCCCGCCGGACCGGCAGTCGCGGTACGGCAATGGATTCCTGGCGACGCAGCTCGCCAACGAACCTGGGCGCGAGGCGCTGAGCCTGGATGCGCCAGCGACCGGTCCGACCACCGAACAGGCCCGGCAGCCTGAGCAGGTCGCAACGCCTGTGGCGCCGCTCAAGGTGCGAAACCCGCTCCCGGTGGTGCAGGGCGAGCAGCGGCGCACTGTGCTGGGCGTGCAGATCATCGGGCGCGGGGTCTCGCCGAGCGCGCTGGACCTGGAGGCCACGCAGCCGCGCGCGAGCGTGCCGCAACATGGCTGGAACAACCTCGGTACCGAGCGAGGCGTGGTGCGGGGGCGGTGGATGCTCATCACCAACCCGACCCGCGGCACTCCCCCGAGCTTCGTGGAATGGGCACCCGGGGCCAACCCGGCCGCTGCCGACGAGGCCATGCAGGCGACGCTGAGCGCGATGTTGACCGCATGGGACGCCGTCGCCCCACCGTTCCAGCAGGATTCAGCGACAGAAGCGACGAAGGAGGGCCTGAGGGCCCTGGGCTACCACGACTAAACGAAAGGCGGCGCGCGCGCCGCTGGGCTTGGGCCGGGCCGGGGTGGTCAACGCGGCGCGCGCGCCGCTGGGCTTGGGCCGGGCCGGGGTGGTCAACGCGGCGCGCGCGCCGCTGGGCTTGGGCCGTGCCCGCCGCCTTCCACCTGTAACGGTGCGGTCAGGGGCCAGCCCGGCTCCAAGTCACGCACTTCCAGGGGCTTAGGACGGTGTTGTTTGTTCAGCGCCCGGGCTGGCCCCCCAGCGGCAACGAAACCCGCGCCGATGGGCCCCGATTTCCCCTCAACGCTCACTCCGGCCGATCCGGCAAATCCACCCGTAGATCCCGCCCATCTGTCGTCACCACCACCGTGCCATCCCGATCCGTGCGGTAGACCTTCCGCCCCCGCAAGTGCGCGAGCGCTTCGGGGTTTGGGTGTCGAAATCGATTGTCCTCGCCGCAGGAAATGACCGCCACGGAAGGATTGACCGCCGTGACGAACGGCCACGACGACGACGTCCGACTCCCGTGATGCGCAACCTTGAGCACATCCGCAGCCAACTCCCGGGGCCGCTCGGTCAGCAACTCCGCTTCGCCCTCCCGCTCGATATCGCCCGTGAAAAGGAACCGCCGACCTCCAAACGTCAGGCGAAAAACCAGGCTCTCGTCGTTCACGGGATCCCGGGAGGTGCCAGTCCAACCGAGCATCGGGTGCAACAGTGTGGCGGGTTTGGGCAGCTCCGCGAAGCTCACCCGGTCCGCGAGACCCAGCAGCGCCGCAAACTCGGCCTCCCCCGAGCGAGGCGCCCGCGGCACGACGAGCGCATCCACCTGAAGGTTCGCCAACAGGGCCTCGATCCCACCGTAGTGATCGGGGTGGGGGTGGCTCACGATCACCCGGTCCAGGTGGCGAACTCCCTGGCGTCGCAGGGTCTCGAGCATCCCCTCGGCGGAGGGGCCCGCGTCCACGACCCACACCTTGCCATCCGGGAACGTCACGATCGCGCCGTCCCCCTGCCCGATGGCGAGGAATTGAACGACCAGTCGCCCGTCGATCGGCGGGACCGGCCAACGCATGCCGAGCGCGACAATCAGGAGGATCATCACGAGCCAGGGGCGACGCGGCACGAGCGCGGCGAAGACGAGGAGCAGGGCGCCGCCTGGGCCGACGGCCGGGTGCCAGGGGTCCACGTCGAGCGGGGCGAGCACCTGGAGCGCGAGGTCGGTCGCGTTGTCGGCGAGGGTGAAGGCCACGGCGGACAGTGCCGAGGAGGTGTCGGAGAGCGCGAAGCCGGCGACCGCGGCGGGGGTCGCCAGGGCGCCGAGGAGCGGGCCGGCCAGCAGGTTCGTCAACGGGGAGAGCGGCGAGAGGGTCTGGAAGGTCCAGGCGATCACGGGCAGGGTGCCGAAGGTGGCGCCGAGCGTCGCGCCGATGCTGCTCGCCAGCGTGCGGACGAGCCAGGGCGCGTCGGGAGGGACCCAGCGGGTGACGCGGTGGGACCACAAGAGGATGCCTGCGATGGCGGAGAAAGAGAGCTGAAAGCCGAGGTGATCGACGGCGCTGGGATCCAGGACGAGCGTGCCGCAGAGCGCGAGGGCCAGCCCCTCCCAGGCCCCGAGCGACACCCCTGCGGCACGGCAAATGCCCGCGGCGGAAGCCAGGATCGCCGCGCGAACGGCCGATGGCGGCGAGCCTGCCGCGTGGGTGAACGCGAACGCCGCAACAGCGGCACCGAACGCCGCGGGCCATCGCAGGCCGCCGTACGGCCAAAACAGAGCCAGGGGCCGGCACAGCATCCCGACCGCCCACCAGGCCACGCCGGCGACGAGCCCGACTTGCAGCCCCGACACCGCGATCAAGTGCCAGGTCCCCGTCCTTCGGAGCAGGTCGCGCTCGGCGTCGGGGACCAAAGCACCCGGCTGCCCTGCCATCGCCGCGATCAGCCCGCCATGCACCAGCCCGCTCGCCGGCGACGCCACCCGGTCGATCCCCGTGGCCAGGAAGTCCCGCACGGTGAACCGGTGCGACACGTTCGCCCGCGCCGCTGCCCA
>CANKNP010000073.1 GCA_947483545.1 Deltaproteobacteria bacterium
CTCCCTACCGTGGGGAAGACGCGTTGATGTGGAAGCGGGACTTCGGCGGGCTCTATCTGGACCTGTTCCCCGACCTGATCCCGCTCGATGCCGGCTTCATGTGGAAGCGGACGACGGGCTGGGACGACGCCACCTGGTGGCTCTTCCGGAAGTCGGGGGTTGTCCGATGACCGAACGCCCTCCCGACTTCAACCTCGAAGGAGCCGCCGTACTCGTCACCGGTGGAACAGGCTCCTTTGGCCAGCGGTTCGTGGAGGCGCTGCTCCGACTTCCCCGCGGCCCAGCGCGCGTCGTCGTGTTTTCGCGGGATGAGCTGAAGCAGTTCGAGATGAGTCGCCGTCCGGAGTTCGATGACCGGCGTATGCGTTTCTTCCTCGGCGATGTGCGCGACAGGGATCGCCTGCGTCGCGCCTTCGAGGGGGTCGATGTCGTCGTCCACGCCGCGGCCCTCAAGCAGGTACCGGCGGCGGAGTACAATCCATTCGAATTCATCAAGACCAACGTGCTCGGCGCACAGAACGTGATCGACTGCGCGATGGATACCGGCGTCCAGCGGGTGCTCGCGCTTTCAACGGACAAGGCGGCGGCCCCGATCAACCTCTACGGGGCGACCAAGCTCTGCTCGGACAAACTGTTTGTGGCTGCGAATGCGTCCAGGGGCTCACGATCGGTGCGGTATTCGGTCATCCGATACGGGAACGTGTTGGCGAGCAGAGGGAGCGTGGTCCACGCCTTCCTCGCCCGGAAGGCCTCGGGCGTGCTCCAGATCACGGACGAGCGGATGACACGGTTCAACATCACCCTCGACCAGGGGGTGGAGCACGTGCTCCGCATGCTAGGCGCGATGGCGGGCGGTGAAATCCTCGTTCCTCGCCTTCCCAGCTTCCGGGTCACCGACCTTGCGCGGGCTGTCGCCCCGGACTGCCGCCTGGAGATGATCGGGGTCCGGCCAGGGGAAAAGCTCCATGAGGAGATGATCACCCCTTCGGATTCGCTTCGTACCGCGCGCTTCGCCGAGCACTTCGTGATCTTGCCGACTTCTCCCGTGTGGGACGAGGCCCAGTATCTGGGTGAGCGGCAGGGCGAGATGGTCACCCCCGGGTTCCATTACGCGAGCGACACCAACACGGAGTGGCTCGACGTCGATGCGCTCCGAGCCCTCGTCGACGCCCATCTGGTGCGGGTCTCCGCGCCTCTTGCGCGGCCGTGAAACCGACATCGGTTGGCACGCTGCCCTACGGCCGGCAGACGATCGACGACGAGGACGTGGCCGCGGTAGTTGCCGCGCTTCGGGGCGACTGGCTCACCCAAGGGCCCACCGTGGCCCGGTTCGAGGAGGCGCTCGCCGACCGTTGCGGCGCGCCGTACTGCGTCGCCGTGTCGAGCGGGACCGCAGCGCTTCACCTCGCGTCGATGGTCGCGGGCGTACGGCCAGGAACGGGCGGCGTCACCTCCGACATGACCTTCGCGGCGTCGGCCAACGGCTTGCTCTACTGCGGTGGAGCGGTGGCCCTGGCGGACGTGGACGGGAGCACCGCGCTCGCCACCCCAGGCACGATGCGCGCCGCAGCCCGCGTTCTCGAGGAATCGGGCCTGCCGGTTCGAGCCCTCGTGCCGGTAGACTACACGGGGTCCGTCGCGGACCTGCCGGGAATCGCTGCGCTGGGTCGTGAGCTCGGTGCTCGGGTGATCGAGGATGCTGCCCATTCCCTCGGCTCGACCTACACCCACGACGGCCGCGTCTACCGGGCTGGGTCCTGCGAACACTCCGACTTCGCGATCCTGTCCTTTCACCCAGTGAAGCACATCACGACCATCGAAGGCGGAGCCGTGCTCACCCGCGACGAGGGGGCTTATCGGGAGCTGCTCGAGCTGCGCTCCCACGGCATCACGCGAGATCCGACGCGGATGTCGAAGAACGACGGCCCGTGGTACTACGAGCAGGTCGCGCTCGGCTACCACTACCGGATCGGCGACGTGCCCTGTGCCCTCGGGCTCTCCCAGTTGAGCCGCCTGGAGCAGTTCCTGGAGCGCCGTCGGGCCATCGTGGCCCGGTACACCGCCGCCATCTCCGGCGGGGGCCTTTCGAAGGTGCTCGAACCTCTCGCTGTCCCCGTCGACGTCGATTCGGCTCACCACCTCTATGTTGTGCGCCTGAGGCGGCAGAGCGGTGAGTCAACCGCGGCGGTCGCGATTCGGCGACTGGACCTGTACGCCGCGCTGAAAGCCGCGGGAATCCACGCCCAGGTGCACTATGTGCCCGTCCACCACCACCCGGTCCACCACTCCGCGCTCCGTGCATCCGAGCTGGAAGGCGCCGAAGACCACTACGCGCGTTGTCTGAGCCTTCCCTTGTTCCCGACCCTTGGGGACGAGGATGTCGACCGCGTCGTGGAGACCCTCGAGCGGATCCTCTTGCCGTGACCGGCACGCTCCTGGTGCGGGCAGATGCGAGCCCGACGATGGGTATGGGTCACCTGCTCCGAACCCTGGCGCTCGCACAGGCTTGGCAGGATCGCGGAGGGACGGTGGCATGCGCCACCATCGACCCGCCGGACCGGGCGCGGCGTCGCCTCGAGCTCGAGGGAATCGAGGTGATGAGCGGTCATTGTGTGCCGGGTGGCGCTCTTGATCTGGCGTGGACGCGAGGCATCGCGGTTGAGCGAACCGCGTGCGTCGTGGTGGACGGCTACCACCTCGGGGTACCCTTCGCGAACGCACTGGCCGATGCGGGGCTTCGCACCCTGCTGATGGATGACATGGGCAGCGGTACGCCGATCCGCGCCATGGTCCTCAACCAGAACCTGCACGGGGTGCGGTCGCTCTACCCACTCGCCACGGACCTGGTGCTCGTCGGAACCCGCTACTCGATGCTTCGACGTGAGCTGCTCCGGATGCCACGGTCACCCCGCCAGACCCCCGCACGCGCTCGAAGCGCGCTGGTCACCTTCGGCGGCGCGGACCCGGCCCGCCTGACCGGGACTGCCGCGCTCGCGCTTCTCGACGCGGGGCTGGAGCGCGTTGTCGTGGTGATGGGGCCCGCTGCCCCCCTACCGAGTCTGGGCCAGCCTCGATCGGGCTTCGGGGGCATCGAGTTGCATGTTGACCCGCCCGATTTTTTCGGGCTCGCGGCGTCCATGGACCTCGCAGTTGTAGCGGCAGGCAGCACGGTCTGGGAGTTCGCCTGGCTCGGGCTGCCGATGGCGCTGGTGTCCACCGCCGCGAACCAGGAGCCCACGCTCGCCGCGGCGGTGGCTGCGGGCGCCGCAATAGGCCTCGGATGTGCGGACGACTTCCGCCTGGCCCCCCCCATCCCCCGACTGGCGGAATTCGCGGGCGACGCCATACTTCGCGCGGCGTTGACGTCCAAGGGTCGTTCGCTGATCGATGGGCGCGGCGCGGCGCGCGTGGCAGAGGCGCTGGAGACCGGACAGGATCCTGAGTCGGCTACGCCCTGTTCTCCGTCCGGCCAGGCTTTCCCGCCGAGCTGACCGATAACGAACGCAGCGCGTCGGTAACGGCGCGTCGCACGCCCGGATCCGGCTCGGTCCCGCGTTCGAGCACCTTGGACAGCGCGGGAATCGCGGTGCGGTCACCAATGTTCGCCAGCGCTACCACAGCGCAGACGCGAAGGTCCGGGTCGGGGTTCGCCGCGGGATCGAGCGCCTGGACCAACGCGGGAACCGCGCGGGGGTCGCCGATCCTCCCCAGGGCGTCCGCAGCCGCTCCGCGCACGAACGCATCCGTTTCGGGGCCGGCACCGCTGTCCGTTGGAGGCCCGCCCTGGGAGCCAGACCCGGCCAGCACGCCGAGGAGGGTGGGCACCGTTGCCCGCTCCCCGATCAGCCCCAGCGCCTTGACGACGCGTGCCCGGACAACGGCGTCGCGCTCCACTGTTGGCTGGAGCAGCGTGACCAGCGCGAGCACCGCCGCGGCGTCCCCCAGCTGCCCCAACGTGCTCGCGGCCGCCCCTCGTACGGCCGCGTCCGGCTCCACACCGGGCTCCAGCACTCTGGTGAGCGCCAGAACCGCGCGGCGATCCGCGATCAGCCCCAGCGCATTTGCCGCGGACACCCGGACGAAAGCCTCTCGCTCCAGGCCGCAGTCGAGGACCCGAGCGAGCGCCACCATCCCCTCCGGATCCCGGAGCTCTCCAAGCGCCTGGACCGCAGAGGCACGTACGTTCGCGTCGTCGTCGCCACCGGGGTCGAGTACGAAAGCAAGGGCCGGCACGGCCGCCGGGTCCCCGATCCGCCCGAGCGCCGTGGCCGCCGACGCCCGCACCCGCGGATCTGGCTCGGCTCCCGCAGCCAAGAGGCCGCACAGTGCCTCCGTCGCCCGCGTGTCCCCAAGGAACCCCAGGGCGTTGGCGGCGGACCCGCGGACGCGAGCCTCACCTTCCCTGCCGAGGTCGAGTGCAGACGCCAGGGCGGCCACAGCCCCACGATCCCCGATGCGGCCGAGGGCGGTCGCCGCCGAAGCGCGAACCCTGGCCTCGCGCTCGTCCGTCCCGCCAAGCACGCGAATGAGCATCGGCGCCGAACGACGGTCGCCGATCTGCCCCAACGCGTTGGTCGCCGAGCCACGAACCTTGGGATCCCTCTCGATACCCGGCTCCAGGGTCTTCATCAGCGCCTCTACCGCGCCCCGATCGCCGACATGCCCAAGCGCGTTCGCCGCGGCTCGGCGGTAGGAGCCAGTCGCCTGCCGCAGCTGCAGGATCGCGCCAGCAAGTGGGTCGATGTCCGTCGGCGTCGCAAGTTCGACGTCGGACTCGGCCGAGTCGGCGTGAAGTTCGTCGAGACCGTGCTCGGTGAGGGTGCGGGCGAGCAACGCAGACCGGACGGCCCGATAGATGGCGATGTCTTCCTTCTCGACCGCGTCGAGCACTCCACCGGAGAGCGCCTGCCGGAGCGCCAGGTCAGGCAACCCCAGAATCGCAGCGAGGGCCAGATTGCGGACACGGCGCACACCGAGCAGGCTGCCCCCCGCCGCACTCCAACAGTCCTTCTGCCGCCGTTTCGACAGCACGCCGTGGTTCGCCACGACGACGTCGAACAGGAGATCCGGACGTTCGTGAGCCAGCGAGCCCTCGATCACGGCTCCGACGGCCATGTCCGGACTGGGGTGAAGGCCGACCCAGTCTCCGCAGAGGTGCGGTGGGCCGTCCAACGCCCAGGCGAGGGCCGGAAGCGCGCGCCCTCGGGCGGCCAGGGCGATGTCGAAATTCGCCAGCGACAGCGCGAGGAAGTGGGCCGTCCGCTCTCCGGATCCCGCGGCCGGGGCTGCCCCCGCCGCACTGAGAAGCAGGCCAGCGCGTGTTCGCGGCAGGACAGCGTCGGCGTGGAGGAGGCGAACCACCAGGGAGAGGCAGAAGGGGTTGGCGACGAGTCCGTCGATGCCCGCAGCCGCGAGCCGCGCCAAGGGGGCCTCCCCAGGCAGGCCCCGGGCAGCGAGATAGTCTCGAATGCTCCGGCGCCCCCACGGGGGCAGGCTGTACCGCGCAACCCGTTCGCCATGCTCCGCAGCGGGTTCTCGGCGGGACGTCACCAGCACGGGGAAGGGTTGGCGGCCAGAAACCAGGCGACCGACCATGTCCGTGGACGGCCCTGTCCGCCCGCCCGGCGCATCCGTCAACCCATCCAGGATCAGCACCACTGCGCCCCGCTTGACCCGAGCCCTCCAGAGCGCATCATCCACTTCGGGCGGCCGGAGGGCCAGCGCCAGATCGCGAGGATCCGGGGGAAGCGTAGACAGGGCGCTCACGTCCGACTCGTCCAGGAGTGCGCAGCCAACTCCTTGGCCCGCCAGCCCCCACATCAGCTCGGCCACAGCGATGCTCTTGCCGCTGCCAGACGCCCCGGTGAGCCACCAGGCCCGCGACGCGCCCGCTTCGGCCGCGGATTGGAGGCGGTCCTGAAGACGACCGAGGTCAACGGGCCTCGGGATGTCCCGCTCCCCGACGTCCATCAAGGGGACCGGCAGCACCGCCGGCGACCTCAGGCAGGCAAGGCGGGCGAGATAGCTGGTGAATCCGGACTGCCCGCTCCCGACGCGGGCTTGGCTGTCAGACAATGTGAACCTTTCGGGGAGAGGCGAAAGTAGCACGGCCGTTTCCGCCCGGCGCCTTGCGAAAGGCGCGGCCGTTGAGAGGAGCCGCCCGAGCTGCCGCCGCCTCCGAAACTGGAATCAAGAGTTGAAGTTCGGGGATTGTTGAACGATTCAGACGCCATGACCGATCCGACGGTGTTCGATCAACTCCTCCGCGAAGCCCGGCAGCGTGGCGGGCATACCAGCGTGAGCGGGACCATCTTTCAGGCCTTGACGGTCTATCTGGCCAAGCTCCGAATCGCGCAGGACCGTCCTTCCGGCACCCGAGCCCAGACGCCACACGGCTCCATTGCCCCAGAGATCGCCGACGACCTTGGCAGCGAGTTCAGCTTCCCCTCCCGCAAGCCGGGCCCGTGACCCACGTCGATGACCGTATGGCCGGCGCCCGTAGGGTTGCCCGATGGTGGGCCTGTCGGGCCACGGGGGTTCTTCAGCTCGGTGGAAACAAGGTGGGTTGCGGTCTCATCAGCGATGGAGGGCCCGTCGGTCCCGACGGGAGGGCGTTGATCAGGAGCGCGCTCCAGGGAGGAGACGTGTCGCTCAGTCCCTGCGGGGTGGACGGGGCAGGCGACCGCACGTGGCTCGCCACTCTGCTGTGGGGCGAGGCGCGGGGTGCGACGCGGGCCTCGAGCATCGGTGCCCGGGTTCCCGAGAGGAACGAGCTCAGCAGGGTGATTCCCGGGTTGCCCTTGGCTCGCGAGACGGAGCGGTGCATCGATCGACTGGGCGGCGTGGCGGTCGACCGGCTTGCCGCGCGCGAACAAGCAGCCCTTGACGTGCTCGGTGCGGATTTGGCCGCGTTGCACTGGCTTGGGCTCATCTTTCTCCGGGATCTGCCGGTGTCGGAGAGCGTCGAGCTGGAGGATCCCGACACAGACAAAGACGGCGATATACCTTCATTAACGGGGTAGGATCCGGCCCGACGGATGCCGCCAGGAGGGCTCGGGAATCGCGCCGCTGCATTCCACAGCGGCGTCCTCGCGGCCGCGGCGTCCTTGCCCAGACCGGACAATCCCTTGCACATATGCGCCGGTCGCCCCACGGCGCGAACGTGGCTGGTAATGTCACCCAGTGCCCGCGATGAACTTCCCCCCCCCCAACTTCGCCCCCTCCTCCGGAGTTCACATGACCCTCCATTCCTCGGACTCGCGGTTCCCTCAAAACCGGGTGGTGCACGCTCGCGGAGGGCCACAGACGCGAGCATTTGCGCCCCTCCCGTCGGTCACCGACTTGTCCAAGGGCGGTGAGGCTCGGGCGACGAAGGGGCGCGGGCGCGGCAAAGCAGCCGAACGCGACGCAATGATCCTCGCCCACATCCCCCTGGTACGCATGATCGCCTCGCGGATCTGCCGTCGCCTCCCCTCGCATGTGGACAGCGAGGAGTTGACGAGCGTCGGCATTCTCGGCCTCATCGACGCCGTCGATCGGTTCGACGCCGCGCGCGGCACCCCGTTCAAGGCCTACGCCGAAATCCGCGTCCGGGGCGCCATCATCGACTCGCTCCGCCAGTCAGACTGGGTGCCGCTCGTCGTTCGACGGAAGCGCGCGCGGATCGAGCGCACCCGGGAGGCGCTTCGGGAGGCGAATCGGTGCGAGCCGGGGCGCCAGGAGATGGCCGCGGCGCTGGGTATCTCGCCCGAAGCCTACGACCGGCTCCTGGCCAGCACCACGGTCCAGAAGCTCGTCTCCCTCGACGATCATGACGGCTCCGATCATGGCGGGCCCATCGCGGACCGCGTCGCGAACGGGAGCCCTGACCCGATCGACCACTGGGTGCAGGCCGAGGCCCAGCGGGCCCTCGGCCGCTCCATCCAGCAGTTGCCTCAGATGGAGCGCCAGGTCCTCCAACTCTACTACGCCGACGGGCTCAAGTATCGGGAGATCGGCGGACTGCTGGGGGTCTGCGAATCACGGGTGTGCCAGCTCCGAGGGCAGGCCATCGACCGCTTGCGTCGGGCCGTTGCTGTCGCGGCCGACTGACCGAGCCAGCCTGCGGGCGCGGTTCACGGGGCGCCCTTTCCCCCGGCCCCCTGCCGGGTTACGCTAAACCTTTGTGAGACACGGGTGAGTCCGACGCTTTTCAGCCCAGATGAACCGATTCAGGCCGATGGCCCCTGTGTGTCCGTTCAAGGGCCAAACAGCGTTCCAGGGCACCTCTATCTCACAAGCCGACGCGTGTGTTTCGAACCGACGGGGGCGCTCCGGCCGCCGGCTGGGGAGGCGTGGTCCCTGGACATCCGGTCGATCCGCAGCGCTCGTATGCTGAGCAGGGGTTCCACGCTGCTCCTCGAGGGAGCCGACAGCCAGCGGCGCCTGAGCGGGCTTGGCGCCCGCCTTGTTCACGATCGTCTGATTCTCTTGATCTCGGCGACCGATCCCTCGGATCCCATCACGGATGAGCGCCTGCTCCTCCGGGCCACCGCGATGGTGGAGGTGAATGACCTGCTCTCTGCGAATGGGGAGCTCACCGTCACGAACCTGAGGATCCGATTCGAGCCGAGCTTGATGGAGAACCTGGTTGGGCTGGCGGTTGCGTTTGACGACCCAATTGCCAGCATCACCGGCTTTGGGTTCACCGGCATCCGGCACAGATTGGAGGTCCGCACGGCGAGCCGCACCACCCGGTTCATCGGAGAGGTCATTCCGGGGCTGTACGGGGCGCTGCAGTGCTGCGCCGAGGTCAAGTCGGGCGATCTCGCTGCCGACGCGATCAAGTACAGCGTACTTCCCGCGTCGCTGTGTCGGGGCCCCGTCACGCACCCGGGCGCCCTGGTCGAGACGGGCACAAGGCTGGCGTTCGTCGCAATCGGGCTGTTGGACTCACTCGTGGGCGTGCACAGTCTGACCGAAACGCCCGTAGCCGCGATCACCAGCATTGGGCTCGTTGGAAGGATCGAACCTCGAATCGAGATCGCCGCGGGGGGCGGCCGTACGACCTACGCCTGCGGCGATGTTCACGACCGCTACGAACACCTCGTGGCCTGGCTCGCCGCACGGGTCTCGGGGCCGATCTGGCTGGGTGCTGGTGCGGATCCGGTTCCCCCAGAGGTCGAGAATTGCCTCGCCCCCTTCCGGCGGTCGGAGGCGTTGCCCGCGGGGCCCCATTTGTTCACCCCGGCGGTCGGCCTGAGCCTGAACAGCCCTGCTACGCCGGGGTTTCTTCTCGTTGGGGACGACACCATGGTGTGGCTCCCCGGGCGTGCTCCAAGCCCCGCGACTCCTCGCGTCTCCCTGCAGCTGGGGCGCGAGCGCTGGGTCTGGTCGAACGAGCGGGATGAGGTGCGGGTGGACCGGGATGGGGCGATCTTCCGGTGGCTCACCCGGTCGGGGAAGCCGTTTCGCCTCGCGCTCTTCGAGCGTGTGGAGCGAATCAGCCAGCGAATCGCGTTGGCCTGGGCGTCTTCGGGAACCGGCGTCATTCCGGACGGGCAGAATCGAAGAGACAGCTATCGGGTGCAGGTTTCGGATCAGGCCCAGCCGGGGATCGCCATCTGGACCGCGGTAGACGGCGAGTTCCGATCGCTCAGTTGCAAGCTGGTCGAAGTGTCGCTGGGCGGATGTTCCATCCGGACGCAGCATCAGCTGCCGGCCGACCTGCTGCTCCGGGTCGACCTCACTCAGAACGGTCGGGTCTTCTCGGTTCGGGCCTCCGTCGCCTACAGCCGGCAGCGCGTCGACGATCAGCGGTGGATGGCGGGTTTGGTGTTCGTGGAGACGCCCTCGGACTTCGACACGGTGCTTCGCCAGTTCTGGATGACCCTGCAGCAAGAGCAGCTCAGGAGGCTGCGGGGGGAGTCGGGCTGATCAGGCTCTCGAATGTGCTATTCTATCACACATGAGCTCCATCGAAGCCATCGCCGTTTCGGGCATGCGGTTCGCCTCCGCTCGGCTCGCCGCGCACGGGTCCAACACCGCCAATCTCTTGTCCGAAGGCTACCAGGCCAAGACGGTGAGCGGCGTGACCATGGACGGCGGGGGAGTGCGCGCGATCGTCGGGGAATCTGCCCAGGTGAACCTGGAGGACGAGATCATCGGGGCGCAGCTCACCGCGTTCATGTACGCGGCCAACGCAGCTGTCATCTACGCGGCAGACGCGGCTGCCGGGTCGCTGCTCAACCGGAAGGCCTAGGGCGGGCTTCGCGTCAGCGCTGTGCCACTTGATCGGCCGCGCACATGGGCGCGTACGTTGAGCGTTTGTCCGGCGGGTACAGGTCCAAAGTGGTACCCCCGACCGGATTCGAACCGGTGACCCCAGGTTTAGGAAACCTGTGCTCTATCCATCTGAGCTACGAGAGTGCCGGGGGAGGGTAACCGGCACCTCGCTGCGGGGCGACTTGGAACCTCGGGCCGCCTGCGCCGATCCGCCGTGGGACGTCGCTGCACATCGGCGGCCCGCCTCCACAGCCGTTCCGCCCGATGCCGGCGCCCAGACCTGAGGCTCCAAGGCCGCCCCTTGCGTCCCCTCCAAAATGGTCATACCATTCGACCATGTTCACCACCGTCCCTCGGACCACCACCGCCGAGGCCTGCGCCGATCAGCTCCGGCGCAGCATCCTCTCCGGTGAAGTCCCTGCCGGCGACCGACTCCCCCCCGAGCGCACGTTGGCCATCGAGCTGGGCGTGAACCGCGTGACGTTGAGGACCGCGATCAGCGTCCTCACTGCGGAGGGGCTCGTGGTCGCGCGGCAGGGTAGCGGCACGCGGGTGACCGACTTCCGGAGCGCTTCGGGCCCGCTGCTGTTGGGCGAGTGGATGTCGTTGGCCACGGGGCCCACGCGCCTGGAGGCGCTCCGGGATCTGCTCGCCGTCCGCCGCGCGATCGGCGCCGCGATGTTGGGCCGGCTCGCAGAGGTTCGCCCGCCGATCGGCCCGATCCGCGAGGCCGTTGACCTCTTTGGGGCGGCCGGGGATCTGGACGCCTTGGCGGCTGCGGACCTTGCGGTGGTGACCGCGCTGGTGAACGCGACCGGGAGCCCGGTCTACGCCATGTGCTTGAACCCCATCGCGTTCGCTCTGCGCGAAGATCGGGCCCTCCGCGCGGCGATCTACCGGGATCCGGCGGCCAATCTCCTCGGCTGGCGCGCCCTCGTCGCTTGGCTCGAAGATCCCGTCGCGGTCGCCATCCCCATGCTCACCGCCCTCCACGCGGCGCGCGACGAAGCGACCCTCGAGATGTTGCGTGGTGCGCCATGACCGTCGAGGATCCCGCCATCCCCTGGCACGCCTGGCTCGTGTTGCTCGCGCCTCGCCGCATCGCGGCCGGCCTCGCCGCGGCCCGGGCCTTGGGCTGGGATTCAGTGCCTACGCTCTGGCAGATTGAGCTCGGCGTGCTCCGCATGTGGCACCGGATGATCTTCCGCCCGGAGACGATTGGCACCTGCACGATCGATCCCCCGCGCCAGACCTGGCCCGCGCGCGTCTTGTACTGGCGCCCCGCCCGGTTCCCGTTCCTCGTGTGGGAGCGCGCCATCACGCCTTGGGATCTGTCCGGGTTTTTGTCCTCCCGGGCCCAGATCCTTCGGCATTTGATCGGCGCGCACCACGACGGCACCCAATGTGTCTACGATCTTCAACTCCTGGCGTTACACCCCGGTGGTTTACAGGATTTACGCGACCGCGCGCGTGCCATCGTGAACGGCTCCGATCCCCGCGCGGCTTGGCTGCGGGACCTCGTGGTCTTCGACGGCTACCACGAGCGCCTGCTCACCGCCGCCGAGGCGGTCCTGGCCGGCGCCGAAGAGATCGACCCCAACGACGCGTACAACCCCGACATCTCGTTGCGGGCGTACCTGAGGTGGTGTTCGCGCCAGCCGGGCACCCCCACCGAGGCCTGGAACGCCTGGCGTGCGGGGCGATTTACGTTCGAGCAGGGGGTGCTGGCGTGACGTCGAAAGCGGAGCTGTTGGCCATGTCCCCGGGATCGTTGCGGGGGGTTTTCAACGCCGGGAGCCACGTGCCAATATCAAGGTTGGAAGGCCAGTTTCGGGGGGTGAGCCTCGGGCTGTGGGGCTGGGTCGAGTCGCTCGCGTGGAAGACCTTCGTGAAGTGTTTTCACCGCGACCCGGCGGGCGGTGAAATCCGCGGGTGGAACATGCGGATTCACCAGGACGGCTTGGAGGCCCCGGTCCGGCCGATGCTGCGGGGGGGAGAGCCGATCATCTTCGGGCACTACGTCGTCGTAGAGGTCGAGGGTGGCGTGGTCCTCGACTACGGCCTGGGGCGAAACCCCTGGTATGATCCTGGACAGTTGGTGCGCGATCCGCTGGTCGCGCTCGACGCGGAGGGGGACCGCTTGCTGGGGTTCACGACCGTCGCGGTGGGGAGCTGGCGGGTGCCGACGCCGAGCTATTTCATGTTGGAGCGGGGGGAGATCGCCGGGTGAACGCCCCTGGGGATCCCACACGCCCGAATTGCAGCGGCGGCACGACGGCGGTGCCGGCGGCCTCATGGGTCCGTTCCCTCGGCTCGAACCCGTGCCGGTCCGCAGGCCGAGCTGGGGGATCTGGGGGGGCCGGCCATCGGGCCGGCCCCCCCAGGAAGTCTGCCCGAGCGGTAGCGAGCTAGGGGGTCTGGGCATCAGCCCGTCCCCCCCAGGGAAAACTGCTACTTCGCGACGCGCTCGCGCAGGGTCTTGCCCGGCTTGAAGAACGCGTAGGACTTGGCCGAGATCTGGATCTTCTTGCCGTTCGCGGGGTTGGTGCCGGTGCGGGCTGCGCGGCTCTTGGTGCCGAAGGTGCCGAAGCCGGGCACCGTGACCTTGCGGCCCGCGTCCAGCTCGACCGCGATGATGCCCTTGCCCGGGTCAGCGTCGAAGAGGGCGTTCACGACCTCAGCGGCCTTGGCCTGGGACAGGCCGGTGTTCTTGGCGAGCTTTGCGACGAGTTCTTTCTTGTTCATAGAGATCTCCGAGGGAGGGATGCGGGGGAATGACGTCGCTCGGCACCCTTCGGAGCCGCATCGACGCGTCAACAGTATCGGAATTGTGTGTGACGCGCACGCCCCTCGTGGGGGCCGATGATCCGCATGTACGCTTCAAGAGCGACGGCTCGCCCTTTTTTCGTTTTTTTCATTATTCGCAACACGTAATCATTTCATGTAGTTGGCTTCACATTCGGCCCTGCCGGTCGCGTTCCTGGCCTCCGTGCCCCGCTTCTGCGCACCCCCTTGCGAGTCCCCGACCCGCTATAGGCATTTCACATTCGGTATCCGACTTCACATCGCGCCCGCGGTCCGCCTCCTCCCCACCCCGGCGCAACCCCATCGTCTCCGCCTTTTCACGCCTTCCTCACGCGGCCACCTTGCCAGAGCCCCCCTCTCTGAGGTAATGGGAGCAGTCCTCTCGGAGCCCCGCCCGATGCGCCCCTCTCTCGCCTGCCTCTCCCTCTCTCTCCTCGGCCTCTCCCTGGCCTCACCTGCATACGCCGGCGGCATTGGTCTGCTCGGCACGGGCGGGATGCACGGCGACCGCGTCTACGGGTACAACGAGACCGACGTCGAGGGGGAGTTCAAGCAGAACAAGCCCGAAGACCAGCTCAACGCCAACTACGGCACCGGTCTGGAGCTGATCCTCGGGGATCGCGACAACCGGATCACGGGCGTGTTCCGCTTCTGGTGGTTGCAGGACGCGCCGCAGTCGGCCCCGGCCGGCGATGTGTCCGCGGTCCGCACCGAGACCCGCGACATTGGCATGTTCAGCGGCGGGCTGCAGTGGGGAGTGATTGGCGACCCCAACCGCATCCAGTTCAACGTCGTCACCTACCTGGGGTCCGGCTTCCTCACGAACGACTTCACCGAGTTCGGCTTGGCCGAGGCCGGCGTCGGCGGGACCTTCAACCCCGCGCGGAAGGTGCAGATCTTCGCCGAGGCCACCGGCGGGATCCGCTACCGCAAGCGCGTGTACCCGACCGCCAACGCCACGCTCGGCGTCCGCTACCTGTTCGACTGAGCGGGCTCTTCGGCATGGCGCGGCAACGGCTGGCTTCCGCCGTGCGCTGTGCGTGCGTTTTGTCCCTTTCTGCCTGCGGCTTTACGCCCACGGGGCTCGATTGGACGGACCAACTGGAGCCCGCCGGGCCTTGCTACGACGCCAACCTGCTCGATGGGCTCGACACGACCAGCACGGCGGAGGCGCACGCGGTCTTCGACTGTCTCAACAGTCACGGCGCGCTGACGGGTTTCAGCGGGCTCGACCAGAGCCTGGACGCCGAGACCCGTGATGGCGCCGTCGGCATCGTCCTGGCCCTCTGGCTGGAGGAGGCCACCGCCCAGGTCGATGGCGACACGCTGAGCGAGCTCCTCGGGGTCGTCGGCGACCTCCTCGACGATCCCACCCTCGTGACCGACCGCCTCCCGTTGCTGTTCGAGGTCGCGTACGGCGTCCCCTACGCCTGGCTCGGCACCACCGTGAGCCCCACCACCGACGATCTGCAGTCCGGCTTGCTCGTCCCCACCTTCGACCTGCTCGGCCCTCTCGCCACCACCCTCCTCGACGATGACGCCTGGGTCTCCCCGACCGCCGAGGCGTTGCGCTCCGACCGCACCCGCTCGCTGCTCTTCACCCTCGCTTCGCTGCCCACCGCCACCGACGCGACCCTGCGCACCCTCGGCGAAGACTGGCCCGACCTGTTCGCCGACGCGGTGACCTACACACGCGACGCCAGCAACGACCGCTCCGCCACCGCCACCGGCGACTCCCTCTCCGATCTGCTCGCCGCCCTCGTTGCGGACGGGGACGACGGCAACATGGTCCTCGACACCGTGCTGCTCGCGGCAGGGCCGCTCCTCCAAGACAGCGCAACCGGCGACCGCATGGCTGCGATGCTCGAAGAGCAGGCCGCGTATGGCCGCCTCGACGCGCTCCCTGCCCAGGTCAAGTGGCTCGCGTCGGTGGACGTGGATGGCGGCACGCTCGACGGCGGCGAAGACTCCGCCCTCACCTCGCTCATCCGACTGCTCGCGAACGGCGATCAGTCCGTCGATTGCTCCATCGATCTCGTGCTCTTCGACATCGACTTCTCCTTCGGCAACCTCTCGGTCTCCATCCTCGAGCTGCTCGCCGACCAGGACCCCGACACCATCGACTCCGGCGTCGATCTCCTCGGCGATCTGCTTGGCGTCTCGCTCACCGGCGCCATCCTCGACTCGGTCGCCGACTCCGGGGTCTGTCCGGTCATCGACGACCAGATGGTCAGCGATCTCGGCGCCATCGACCGCCTCGCCGATCCCCAGGCCGATGAGCTCCTGCATGTGCTCCTCGCCGCGCTGGACGCCAGCGAAGGCCACATCGACACGCTCGTCACCACCATTCACACCGTCTGGGACGCCGACCTGATGCCGCCGGTCGAGGGGCTGGTCATGGACCTCGGCGACACCTCGCTCGCCTCGCTGCTCACCGAGAGCCTCGCCGTGCTTGTGGACCCCGACCACCACTACGACGCCGACGACTTTCCCATCGACGCGCCACCTGTAGACTTCGACATGCTGTGGGCCTTGTTTGGCGAGCTATCGACCTCGCCCGCGGCCCTCGAAGACCTCCGTCGGCCGCTCGTGTACTTCGTGCAGGCGCCCGCCACGTGGGTTCTCCTCGGAAACGCTGCAGCCATCGTCGGGAACGGCGAATCCGCGACGCGCGACCTGCTTGCGGAGCTTCAACCCCTGCTGTTTGAAGATCCCGATCTCGTCTGGCTCGCCGACCTCGCGGACGCCGTCGAGGATCCCACCCCCCGCCGCCGGCTCCTGGTCCTCGCAGAGACGGACGACCTGCGCGCTGCCGTGGTCGAGCCCGCCGTCGGCCCGGTCCCCACGGTCGCGGTCTGGACCCTGGACGGCAGCTTGGACACGCTGATCCGCACCGTGCAACTGTTGGCTTCTATGCTCCCGGAGTCTGAATGAGAGACAGCGCCTACGACCTTCCGTTCCTGCCGAACCGGGGCTTGCCCCACGCCTTCGGCCCGAACCTCATCCTCCACAGCGAGCCGTATCCCCTCGGCCTGCTCGCGCGCCTCGGCCACCCCGAGTCGATGCAGCCCGAGGTCGGGGTGCTCGCCAAGCGCCTCTACGAGTACCTGTTCACGCAGATCGCCTCTTCCGAGTTGGCGATAGGGCCGGTCGCGGTGCCGACCCGCATGACGGCCGCGCACCCCGGGCAGCTCTTCGAAGGCCACGTGATCCAGCACGAGCAGCGCGTCGTGGTCGCGGACGTCGCGCGCGCCGGGATCTTGGGCAGCCAGCTCTTCTACGAGCGGTTCAACGAGATCCTCGATCCCGTGGGCGTGCGGCAGGACCACCTGTTCGTCTCTCGCCGGGTCGATGGGCACGGCCGCGTTGTGGGTGCCGACATCGTAGGCGCCAAGATCGGCGGCCCGCTCGAAGACGCCACGCTGGTCATCCCCGATCCGATGGGCGCCACGGGCGGCTCGCTCCTGCAGGTGCTGGAGCACTACGCTACCAGCGGTGCCGGCCGCGCGGCGCGGGTGGTTTTCGCTCACCTGATCGTCACGCCCGAGTATGTGCGCCGCGTCCACGCCATCCAGCCGGACGTCCGCATCCACGCGATCCGCTTGGATCGCGGCAATTCCTCCGAGCGCGCGCTCGCCTCCTTGCCGGGCCAGATCCCCGCCGAAGAGAGCGGGCTCGACGCCCACCAATATGTCGTCCCCGGGGCCGGTGGCCTCGGAGAAGTCCTCAACAACGCCTGGGTGTAGCCATGCCGACCGTCGTTCCCCTCTTCTCCGAAGCTGTCATCGCCGCGCGTGTCCGGGAGCTGGGC
>CANKNP010000074.1 GCA_947483545.1 Deltaproteobacteria bacterium
CCAGCGGCTCGGCGCGTGGTGGGGGACCGACCAACAGTTCCATGCCCCGCTGACGACCTGGTTCGCTGCCCGCAATGAGCAGAACCCGGCGCTGCTCATGCGACAGCAGATGGCCAGGGGATTCGGTACGCCGTTGGCCACCGTGGTAGGCGCCGCACCCGTTCCCGACTGCATGAGCCTGCCTCTGTATTGGCCGGAAGCCGTGTATTCTGGGGTCGCCGCCGATGTCACGGCCTCCATACCCGCGGCGGTTGGGGCGGAGATCACCTTTGCGCTGTTCGAGGCCCAGATGGGGCTACGGGACGCGAACAGGGTCAGCACCCTTGTCGGCGACAGACTCGGGGGTGTGATCAGCTCGATTTTCCTCGTCCTCCCGGTCGCTGTCGATTTGGGGTTCGGTCTGGTGGACGACCTCATCCTCGGGGTCTCGGCCCTCTTGTACGATCTGCAATCCGCCGCGGTCGCCGAGCACGTGAACGACTCGCTCTCCCTGCTTGTCCAGAGCTTCTCGGACTTCGAGTACTTTCCGGAGCTCCTCACCTCTGTCACCGGTCTGGAGGGTGAGCAATACGTCGCGCTCTCGCTGGCCCTGTCCGGCGACATCGTCCCGGGAATCACCGGAATCATCACCCCGGACCCCATGGTCCTCCTCGGCCCCCAGTTTCTCAGCTACGCCGATGCGTTTGCAACAGACGAGAGCGGTCAATGGGCCGCAGGCGAAGGCGACGACTTCGATGGCCCGGTCCACCCCCAACAGTCGCAGGCCAAGCAGCTCTGGAATGAATGGGTACGCGACAGCGCCCCGACACGGCAGCTCGCCGCCTTGTTCGACTCGATGGGCATGATCGTCGAACAGCTCGTTTACCTGGACGACGCGCTGCTTGCGCTGGCGGACCTCGCGTTCAGCGAAGGCCTGGTTGGGAATCTGGTCCGCAACGCGCTCGCCGAGCAGGGCCTTGACTACATCTCGGACGTGCTGGGTGGGGCATCCCCCGGGCAGATCCTACGTTACCTGTTCCGCCAACTGCTGACCGACATGTTCATCGACGCCGCCGTGGACCTCGGCTGGGCGACGAGCCACGAGTGCCTGTACTCGATCTTCTGTTGGATGAACACGGAAGCGAAGCGGGCGTCCATCACGGAGGTGTTCGGCGAAGTGATTCTGCTCAACGAATCGCTCGGCGCGCCGGACGGGACCGACCCCATCTATTTCCGCGACTTGTTCAACGGGGCGCTGGTCCGGGCCGTCAACGCGGCCGCTGCGGCGGCCAAGGGGCTGGACCCGGCGGAGGTCGGATCGGCCATCTCCGCCGCCATCGACCCGGGCGATTTGTGCGCCGTCCGCCGTTGGATGCAACTGGCACGGGAGGACTGCCTCCCGACCCTGGTCGACGATCTGCGGCCGGAGTTCTCGCCCAGGGGCGATATCTCCGAGATCCCCGGTGACGACGCGGATCTCGATGTCTCTTTCGATGGGCTCCCGAGCGCCGGATTGAACGTGATCGACGAGTGGGCGCCCAACGCCGGGGGGCTCCTGCTGGGCGAACTCGAGGAAGACCCCACACAAAACGGCCACGGCGGGATCTGAACCATGAAACTTAGCAAGCATGAGCTCAACCCCGATCAGCCCGACCCCGAGCTTCTGGATGAGATTCCCTGTTCGGATGTCTCGGCTGTGGATGGTGCTGTTCATGTGTACGCCTTGCCAACCCCGAGCCAGATCGGCACCTTCGTCGATCGCGTGCTCAAAGGCTTGGACGTGCCTGACTCGCTGCTACCCGCGGAGATCCTGGCGTCCGACGCGTCCGTGACCGTTACCGATGCGGACGAACTCGACCAGTGGTGGGGGCTCCCAGTGGAGAACGGCGAGCTGCCGTTCGCGACGAGCCCCGAGGGCATCGAGCCCTTCGCCAATTGGAAGAAGGATCTGAACGAGGTTCGAGCTGCCTGGGTAGGTGAGTGCTGCGAGGTGCTGGGCGGGAGACTCGCGAGGTTCCTCGTCAGCCAGCTCAAGACCATGACCCGGCCCGATGAAGCCGGGGTGGAGCAGCCAATCTATTCGCCTGACCTGGGCTATTTCCCGACCTGGCGTTATCTCCCCGAGCGCCTGTGGGATCGGCTCCACATCAACGTCTACCAGATCACCGACTTTTCCGGCACCACCGAGACGTACCGGTTGGGCGCCTGGTGGGGATCCGACCACACGCTTCACACCCCGCTCATCACGCGATTTGCAGGCAGAGACGCTCAGAACCCTGCGCTCCTCGTTCGCGAACGCATGGAGACCGGGGTCAAGAAGAGCCTGCTGGCCACCATCGTTGGCGCGGGCTCGGTGCCGGATTGCATGAGCCTCCCCTTGTACTGGCCAGAGGCCGTTTACTCCGGCGTTGCGCCGAACGTGATGGCCTCCCTCCCGCCAGCCGTGCGGGCCGACATGACCCAGGCGCTCGAGACCGCCCAGCTCACGCTCCTCCAGTGGCAGAGCAGTCGCTTCGATTCCTTCGGTTGGGCATCTTTCGGCCCGGTGGCATCGGCAATGAGCGGCCTGGTCGAGCTGTGCTTCGCAGTACCTGCCGACGTGGCGATCGGGCTTGGGTTCGGCAGCAAGCTCGTCACCGATGCGTCGGAGCTCCTCAACGCATTTCACTCCGCGGCTGTCGCTGTGTACATCAACGATTCGCTCGCGATCGCGATTCAGGCCCTTGCCGACGTGCACCACTTCCCCAAGGTCGTAAACAAACTCACGGGGCTGGAGGGGAGCGCCTACTACGGGCTGGCGCTCGGCCTTTCGGGCGACACCGCAGACGCCGACGGGGAGGGCCTGGAGCCCATGGTCCTGCTCGGTCCCACCTTCCTCGCGTACGCCGATGCTTTCTCCGCGACCACGAATGGCTTTGCCCCGGGCGCTCGCTCCACGGGTACAGTATGGTCGCTTGGGGACGAAAGCGACTACTCATGGCAAGTGCCGACGTCCCAGACGGAGGCCCAGCGACTCTGGAACGACTGGGTCAGCATCAGCGGCCCTACTCGGCAACTTGCGGCTTTATTCGATTCGATCGGGATGATTGTGGAGCAGCTGATTTATCTCGATGATGCCCTGCTCGCGATGGCGGACATGGCTTTCTCTGAGGGTGTCGTTGGCAACCTGATCCGCACCATGCTGCAGGAGGCTGGGCTGGACTACGCCACCGACGTGCTCGGCGGCGCCAGCCCCGGTCAGATCGCGCGGTACGCCGTGCGGCAACTTCTGACGGACCTGTTCATCGATCATGCGCTCGCGGAGGGTTGGGCGGAGAAAGACTCCTGCCTGTACGAGATCTTCTGTTGGATGAACAGCGAGACCAAACGGACCGAGATCGCCGAGGTCTTCGGGGAGGTCGGAACGCTCCGCGACCTGGGATTCCCGGAGGGAGCCCCCCCCTTTTACGTCCGGACGCTGCCGAACGGCGCACTTCTGCGAGCGCTCGCAGCAGCCAGCGCCGCAGTGCAGGGCAGCAGCACGCCGGCAGACGTCAACGCGGCGGTCATTGCCGCCATCGTTCCTGGGGACCTCTGCAAGATTCGGCGCTGGCTGGCGTCCGCGAGGCAAGACTGCCTTTCGGGCCTGGTGGACGGCCTACGACCGGACTTCGACGCGGCGGAGAACCACACCCTGCCCTATTCCCCCGAGCACGTCATCGATCATCAGGGGTTCTCCCTGAACGGCCTGAACGTTGTCCGCGAGTGGTCACCCAACGGCGGTGGCCTCCTGCTCGGCGAACTTGACGAAGATCCGACTCCCCCGGGGCGCGGGATTTGACGCGCGCAGGCCGGCTCAGGCTCTCTACGCCCCCGCCCAGATCCCCACCATCTGCACCGCCTGCCGCGCGAACGGATCTGTGAACGCGTAGATCAGCACGGGCAAAGCGAGCAGCCCCGCGGCGAAAAAGCCCACGGCGCGTGAACCGTCCTCGCGCCGGATGAAGATCGCGATGGCCACCAGCACGGCGGGCAGCGCCACTGCCACCGTGCCGAGCCAGGGCTCAAACGCCATCTGGGACAGGCCCGCCTCCAGCAGCTCAGCCTTCTGATCCGGCGCCGCCATCGCGATCGCCGAGAAGATCCGGGTCTGGGACGACGCGTGGATGGATCCCCACGCCGCGGCGACGAGCACGCTCAGGCTCAGGCAGGCGATCACCGCCGCCTCCGGACCGTTCTTCTCGGCGCGCACGCCCACGCAGGCCATCGCGAGCCCCAGGGCCGCAGGCATCAACATCATCGCCATCCCCGCGGCCATCGGCGACTCGCTGGCGCCCGCGCCCATGAACGCCAGGAGCACCTCGACGAGGCCGACTCCCCCCGCCACCACGGCGAGCGCGACGGACCGCGGCCCGCGAACGACCCCCGCGATCGCGGCGGCGGCGAGCAGAAGCCCCGCCGGCACGATCATCGCGCCGCCCAACAGCCGCAGGTTGAGCACCTGGGCGATCGCCTGGACGACGAGCACCGCCTTCTGATCGGGCGCCGCGACGCTCAGGATGCCGCTCAGGTCCGCAACCATGGCGTCTTGGACGAGCGCCATCATCGAAGGGAGCGCAAGCACCGCGATGGGGAGCGGCGCCGGCACGCGCCAGCCCGCCAGCAGCAGCCCGCCTGTCACCAGGGAGGTGAGCAGCGCGAGGAGCAGCAGCGCCAAAAGACCCCAGCCCCATGGCCCGGTGTCGTGGATCATCGCGACGAGCTCAAACACAGGTCACGGGTGCACGCTCGCGTCCGCCGCGTCGGTGCCGGCTGCCCACTCGTCCCAGTCGTTCCAACCGTCGCCGTCGGTGTCGGCGTGTGTGTCGCTCGAACCCTGGTACTGCTCGTAGTACTCGTAGAGGCCGTCGCTGTCGTCGTCACAGCCATCGGCGGGGTCGAGGGGATCGCTCCAGTAGGCCCACTCGTCCCAGTCGTTCCAACCGTCGCCGTCGGTGTCGGAGACTGTGTCGCTCGAACCCTGGTATTGCTCGTAGTACTCGTAGAGGCCGTCGCCGTCGTCGTCACAACCATCGGCGGGGTCGAGGGGATCGCTCCAGTAGGCCCACTCGTCCCAGTCGTTCCAACCGTCGCCGTCGGTGTCCCGGAGCTCGTCGTCGGTGCCCTGCGTGTCTTCGTAGTACTGGTAGAGGCCGTCGCCGTCGTCGTCGCAGCCGTCGGCGCGGTCCAGCGGGTCGGACTGGTACAGGTACTCCTCCCAGTCGCTCCAGTGGTCGCGGTCCGTGTCCGCATGGCGGGGGCTGGTGCCGATGTGCAGCTCGATGCCGTTGATGAGCCCGTCGCCATCGAAGTCACCGGCCGGGTGGAGCTTGCGGGCGTGGGCATCGCCGCCGGCGAGGGAGGCGGCGAGGAGGAGGACGGACAGACGGACGATGGCGCGCATGGGGACCTCTGGCCGAGGGCAGGGTACCACGGAGCCCGGCCGAATCCGGCCACGCGCTCGCAGTCGAGCGCATCTCGGCTCGCGGAGAGTATGGTACAACCGCCGGCGATGATCCCTCTCCTCCTGCGCTTCGATGCGCTGCTCTTCCGCGCAGAACGTGGCGTTGTCGCCGTGATGCTCGCCGGCATGGGCAGCTTTGTATTCCTCGACGTCTTCCACCGCGTGAGCACGCGGACGGAGTCGCTCCTGGCCAACCCCTTGTTCACCGGTGCGGTCGCCGCCGTTCTCGGGGTGTTCGCGATGCGGACCCGCGGGGACACGTCCGGCGCGGGGGTCGGCAAAGGCGTAGCGGTAGGTGTCGGCTTTGCAGTGTGCCAGTTCGGCTTTGTGCGGCTCGTGCCGAACGGGCTCGTCTGGTCGCAGACGTTCGCGCTCGCCCTCACCCTGTGGCTCGGCCTCATCGGCGCATCGCTGGCCGCGCACGACGGTCGGCACCTCGCCCTGGACGTCGCGGCCAAACTCTGGCCCCCCGCGCTCGCGCCCAAGGTCGTCGCCCTCGGCCACCTCGTCACGGCCGGATTCTGCGTGCTCGTGCTCGTGCTCGGCTATCGATCCACGATCCAACACATCGACCTCTGGCAACAGACGGAGCACGCGGGCGGCACCCTGTCGGGCACCTCGATCCCCAAGTGGTTCGCGGCCATGGCGATCCCCTACGGCATGCTCGCCCTGGCCTTTCGCTTCACGCTGGAGGCGGTCCGAACCTGGCGAGGCGAAATCGAGATCGGCGGGGATGACACCCTGAAGCAGCTTGGCATCCAGGAGACCGAATGAACGGGCTCATCCTGTGCGTCGCCATCGTGGTGTTGATCCTGCTTGGATCCCGGCTGTTCGTGATTGTCGGCGTGGCGACCGCCCTGTGCTTCGCGTTGTTCACCGAGCACACCGACACCCTGTTGCAGCTCGACCGCATCGTCACCAAGATGGAGGGGTTGACGACGAAGAACGTGTTCTTGTCGATCCCGTTCTTCATCGCCGCGGGCGCGATCATGACGAAGGGGGGCATCGCCAAGCGGCTGACAGACCTGGCGCGTGCGTTGGTCGGCTGGATGCCGGGCGGCTTGGCGGTCGCAAGCATCGTCGCGTGCATCGTGTTCGCCGCGATCTCCGGCAGCTCGCCCGTCACGCTGGTGGCCGTGGGTTCGGTCATGTTCCCGGCGTTGGTCGAGTCTGGTTACCCGAAGAAGTTCTCCATCGGGCTCATCACCTCCGCCGGCAGTCTGGGCTGCATGATCCCGCCTGCGATCTCGATGCTGATCTACGCGATCAGCGTGCAGGGCTCCGCGGCGGTGGACCCGGCCGACCTGTTCTTTGCGGGCCTTGTCCCCGCCTTGTTCATCGCCGGATTGCTGGCTCTCTACGCCATCTGGGTCGGGTGGTCGGTGCCGGGGAGCAAGGAGCCCTTTGACATCGGCCGGCTCTGGTCCACGTTCAAGGGCGCGGCGTGGGCGCTCACGCTGCCGTTCATCGTGCTGGGCGGCATCTACGGCGGGGTGTTCACCCCCACCGAAGCAGGCGCCATGGCCTTCGCTGCGAGTGTCGTGATCGCGTGTGGCGTCCACGGCGACGTCAAGTGGTCTCAGCTCCCGAGCCTGCTCGTGGAGGCCACGACCCTGATCGGCTCGTTGATCCTCATCATCGTGCTCGCGTTCGGGCTCAACGATTTTCTCGCCGAGGTGGACGCCCCCGGCGTGATCCGTCGGCTTGTGGAGACGGCGGACCTGTCCGCGTGGCAGTTCATGTTGCTCGTCAACGTGATCCTCATCGTTTTGGGCGCCTTGATGGACAGCATCTCGGCGACGTTGGTGTTCGCGCCGATCCTGGCCCCTGTGGCGATTCAACACTACGGCATCGACCCTATCCATTTTGGGATCGTGTTTGTCGTCAACATGGAGATCGGCTACCTCGCGCCCCCCGTCGCCACCAACTTGTTCGTCGCGGCCGCGGTTTTCCGCCAGCCCTTCGTGGATGTCGCCAAGGCCGTCCTGCCCACCCTCGGCATCATCTGTGCGGCGCTGTTTGTCATCATCTACGTCCCCAGCATCTCGCTCGCACCGCTGCACCTACGGGATGGTGGGGCCCTCTGGGTGGAGTTCCCCTGGGAGAAGGCCGAAGAGGCCGCGCCTATCGTTGACGAGCCGGTCGAGGGCGACCCCAAGCCGATGACGATGGAGGAGATGATGAAGAAGGCCCAGGAGGCGGCCGCCGCGCCGGAGGGGGAGCCGAAGGTCATGACGATGGAGGAGATGATGAAGAAGGCGCAGGAGGCGGCGGCCGCGCAGGAGGTGCCTGCGGAGCCGAAGGTCATGACGATGGAAGAGATGATGAAGAAGGCGCAGGAGGCGGCGGCGAAGGAGGAGGAGGAGGCGGAGGAGGGGGCGGCGGCGAAGGAGGGGGCGGCGCCGTGATCCTGGCGTTGCTGACACTCGCTGGGTGCCTGGGTGGGGCGGAGGACTCTGGGCTGGCCGGGGCGGTGTGTGAGGATCGCGCCCCGCCCTGAGAATGACCGAGGGGCCCTTCGAGGTGTGGTCGCCGTCGCCGGCGAGGGGGGGGATGATCCCGAAGTGGTGGACTCCCTTTGGGATCATCATCGAACATAACTGAGGGGGTCAGTTTTGGTACATGACGGTCCGGGAGGGAGGCCAACACTTCGGGGTGCTGAACGGCGCCAGGGGCCAAGGGCCGGCGCCGGGCGTAGCGGCGGGGGCGAGCGAACCACGGAGGCGCGGAGAACACGCGGGGGAACACAGGGGATCCCACGGGCGGTTCACAGCGGAGGCGGACCGGACGGCGGTGGGGCGGAGCCCGCCCACCTCCCCGGGATGATCCCGAAATGGTGGACTCCCTTCGGGATCATCATCGAACAAAACTGAGGGGGTCAGTTTTGTTACACGTTCGTTTACGAAGGTTCGGGCGCTCTCGGGATTTGTACTTGACACTAATCACTGTCATGTTTACAGTATCTCCATGCTCCCCGACCCCACCACCCGCTGGACCTTGGAGGCCCTCGCAGACGCTGCGGGCAGCGTGCTCGCGGCCATGCCCGCGCTGGGGCAGACCGACGGCCGCGTGAACCCTCGTCCGGACCTCCGCACCCTCCGATACTACCAGTCCGTTGGCCTACTCGACCGTTCCGACCGTGATTTTCCCCGCGCTCAGGGCTACGGCTACCGGCACCTGCTCCAGGTGGTCGCCACCAAGGCGCTCCAGGCCACCGGGCTCCCCCTCGCTCAGGTCCAACTGGGTCTCGTCGGTCGCACGGTCGAGGAGCTTGAAGCCGCCATCCGACCCGCCCTGGGTCAGCCTTCCGCCCCGGCGCCGACGCGGCCCCGATGGGCAACTATCCAGCTCGCTCCCGGCTTGCTGGTCACCATCGATCCCAGCCTCTACGACATCGACCTCACCCTTCGTCACCTCCTCACCCACCTCCCCGGAGCCAAGCCATGACCCTCTGCGCCCTCAACCTGAACCTGCATGTCCACCTCCCGACGAACGATTGCGGCCTCGGTGGCCTGCTTGCGCTCGTTCAAGGCCGCGAGTCGCCAATGCCGCTGGTCGGTGTGCGCGTCCGCACACGCATCACGGGGATCCTCGCGCACACGACCGTCGAGCAGCGGTTCCGCAACACGCTGTCGGCCCCGATGGAGGCGGTCCACATGTTCCCGGTGCCCTCGGAAGGCGCGATCGTGGCGTGTGAGCTGCACTGTGGCGATCTTGTCGTCCGCGCTTCTTGCAAGGAGCGGGAGGAGGCCGAGGCGACGTTTCAGAAGGCCCGGACCAGCGGCCACCGCGCGGCGCTGTTGACCTCCGAGCGCGCCGACATCCACACGCTGCGCGTCACGAACCTGCCCCCGGGCGAAGAGGTGCGCGTCCGCATCGAGATCGTGGAGCGGCTGCATTGTGAGGATGGACGCGTGCTTTGGCGGTTTCCGACCGTCATCGCGCCCCGTTACCTGCCCGGAAACGCCGTGAGCCGCGACGACTCCGGCCCGGGCGTGCGCCATGACACCGACCTCGTCCCCGACGCCTCCCGCATCTCTCCCCCGCTCAGCCTCGCCGGCGGGGCTCAGCTCGACCTGGAGGTTGCGCTGGACGGCCAGCCCGGCCGCGTCGAGAGCTCCCTGCACGCGCTGTCCGTCGGCTTCGAGAACGGCATCCGCATCGCCCCGTCCGGCGACGCCCGCTGCGACCGCGACTTCATCCTCGCGGTGACCTGGGCCGATCCCCAGAGCCGCGCTGCGAGCTGCACCACCTGGGCCGGCACCGATGGCGCCTACACCCTCGTTCACGTCGAGCCCCCCGCCATCGGCGCGAAGGTGATGCCGCGCGACGCGATGTTCGTCGTGGACATCTCGGGCTCGATGCAGGGCTCCAAGATGACCGCCGCCAAGCGGGCGCTCACCGCCGCGCTCCACGGGCTCTGCACCGGCGACCGCTTCGCGCTGCTCGCCTTCGACGACCGCCTGGAGCACTTCACGCCCGACTTTGTGGCGTATGACGCGGCGAGCTTGGACAAGGCGGACCGTTGGATCGGCAAGCTCCAGCCCCGCGGCGGCACCGAGATGTTGCCCGCGATCCAGCACGCGCTGCGCGGCCAGACCCCGGAAGGGCGGCTTCGGACGGTGTTGTTCATCACCGACGGACAGGCCGAGAACGAGCAGGAGTTGGTGGCTGCGGTCGCAAATCGCCGCGGGGAGGCAAGGTTTTTCACGCTGGGCATCGACACGGCGGTCAACGAGGCGCTGCTCAAGCGGCTCGCCCGGGTCGGGGGCGGGACGGGCACGTTCGCCACGCCGTCGGATGACATCGAGGCGGTGGTCGCGCGCTTGGAGGCGCGGATGGGGAGCCCGGTGGCGCTCGACGTGCGGGTGTCCGGCGAGGGCGTGGAGGCCGCGAACAGCGCGGCGGTGGCGGTGTTCTCGGGGGTCGCGGTCGGGCTGCTGGTCAAGGGCGCGCCGGCCCAGTTGGCGTTGAGCATGCGGACGGCGGCGGGGAACGAGCTGGTGATGCTGGAGAACCGCCCGATGAAAGGGGCCAGTCCGCTGGCAGCCCTGTGGGGTCGGGAGCGTGTGGCGATGTTGGAGGACCGCCTGGTGCTGAAGCCCTTCGAGGAGGAGGCGCTCCGGCCGGAGATCGTGCGCGTGGCGCTGGCGGCGAACATCGCCTCGCGGTTCACGGCGTTCGTGGCGGTCGAGGAGAGCCGGGTGGTGCCGGGCCAGACGATCACCGTGGTGCAGCCGCACGCGTTGCCGGCAGCGTGGGAGGACACGGGCTCGCACGCGCCGATGTCGTCGGCGCCGAGGGGGGGTGGGTATGGGAGCCTGCCCCCGGGAGCTGTCATGGGCGGCTCCATTCCTGTCCCCAGCGCCTCGATCATGCCCGCAGCGCCTGCGGCCCGGTCGGTCACGCTCGGCCTCGACGATGACGCTGGCGACGATGCCCCGGCGATGTCCGCGCCGAGCATGAAGCGCTCGTCGGTCGTGCGCTCTCGCGGCGTGTTCCAGCGGGTGATGGACGCGTTCACCGGGTCCGCGCCGCCGGAGGCTGAGGTGGCTGCTCCGGAGGAGGACACGGCGTTCTTCGCTGGTCCTCCTGCGGGTGCAGCGCCTGCGGATCGATCCGCGCCGATGCCGCCACCGCCGTCGTCTCCCGCCCGGCCCGCGCCGCAGCGGCTCGGACCGCCGTCCTCACGCTCGGAGGGCGCCCCGCAGCAGCGGCCCGACGCTTTCCTGGCGGGTACCCAAGGTGCCGACGGCAGCTTCGGCGGGGATGTCCTGCGCACCGCGGCGGCGCTGCTGGCGCTGATCCTGCTCGGCAACACCCGGTCGGCCGGCTTGCGGAAGCGGAACGTGCAGAAGGCCGCCGCCTGGCTCGCGACCCAATCCCATCCGGAGGCGGTCGCGGCGCTCGCCGCTTTGGAAGCCGCGGAGCGAGGAGTGATGCCCGTCGGGCCGTGGCCGGCGTTGGTGGCGGCAGGGGTGGAGGGGCGGGAGTTGGCGGGGTTGGGGTAGCGCTCGTACGGGTTTCCCCGCCGCCAGCCGACATGCGCTTGAGAGCGAGCGCGTGGCCGGCTTCGGCGGGGGTACCTGCTGGCGGCGCGGCCGTTCCCTCGATCAACGCCTTGGCGCCGCCCGGAACCAACGCCCGGGCGGGCCCGATGAACGCCGAGGGCAGAGATCCCCCCCATCCTCCGCCTCCACGTTCATGAGGGCTACGGCCGTGACCGGGAGTACGCCTCCACGATCCGTGCTAGAATGCCGTCGTGGGCGCACAGCGCGACGCCCGCCAGCGCCGGGAGGACGGCCAGAGCGGCTCGGGGAGGCGGAGGGGCATGGTCGGCTGGTAACCTGACGGATGTGGGCGGCTCCGGACCACCCGGGGCCGTCCGTCCGGGCCGGATGAGGCCGCTGAAAATCAGCGCGGCGGGCGGGGTTTTGCGCCTGTCTTCGCCGACGCATAGGGATCAGCGGCGTTCCACGGCCCGAGTGAGCGGCGCGGCCCAGGGTTCCAAGCCGCCCTCACTCCCCCCACGCCGCCTTGAGCTCCGCAGCCACGAACTTGCCAAGGAGATCCTGCCCTGCCGGCGAAGGATGCACATCGTCCAGCATCACCAACGCGCGGGGTTGGGCGCGCAACATCACGCCTGGGTCCGCGAACCGTACCCCCCCCACAGACTTCAGCATCTCCGCGTAGGCAGCCAGCGTGTCCTCGCGCCCCAGCACGTATTCGGGCATCGCCACGGTCACGCCGCAGCGCGCCGCGATCGCGGTGATGTGCTCCTTGGCGTCCACCAACGTGACCGGCTCCAGCCACACCCCTGGCACGGCGGGCGCGCCGCGCTCCAGCTCGGCGATCGTGAGCCCTGGCAGGGCCTTGGTCGTGTCGTTCTGTCCCAAGTAGAGCACGCAGGCCGCGGGCCGCACGTCCAGGCCTTCGAGGATCCGCCGCATGTGCCAACTGGTGGCGCCGCCCTCGGCGAGCGAGATCACCGTCGGCCCTGCCAGCTCCTCGCGCAGCACGTCGGGCCAGAACTTTCCCTGGGTCCCCCCCCCCGACGATGACGACCCCAGCGCGACGATCAGCGGTGCGCTCGCTGCCGCGATCGGCCCCCGGCTGCGCGCGACGACGGTGTCCACCTTTCGCTGAACGAACGCGATGTCCACCGCCGCGGCGAAGTTGGAGACCGCACCGGCGGCACCCGTGCTCTGGGCCCGCTCGCGGACCACGGAGAGCCCGGCCAGCGCGATCCCGGCCAGCGCCAGAGCGGCGCCGAACCATCTCCGCCAGGCGCCGTGCTCGATGGCCGCGGACGCGCCTGCCGTCGCCAGGATCAGCCAGGCGCCGGCCTCTGCGGGGAGCCCCACGCGCGGGGCGAGGAGCGCCAGGGGCATGGCCAGCAGCGGGTAGAGGCCCTCAAATCGCAGGAGGTTGGACAGCGCCGCGACCACGATCGCCACGATGATCGCGGCCTTGCCGTCGTAGGCCGACGCCTGCCACACGACAGGCACGCCATCCCGGCGAATCTCGTGGAGCCGGACGCCGCCGCCCGTGCGAACCCACAGCGGCGCAGGCGCACAAGCCCCTTCTGGGCTCGCGCGGCCGACGATCCTCTGGTTCTCGCTGGCCTGCACCATGCGGTCGCACGTCACCCCGAGGGTCCCGCCCTTGGGGATCCAGGCGAACCGCGGATCGTCGCCGAAGGGGGTGCCGTCGGAGCGATAGAGCCCGGCCACCGGCCCGAAGTGTGCGAACACGTGGGAGCCGTCCACCGGGCCCCGCCCCAGGTCTACATCCCCGCCGGCGTAGGTCCCGGTGATGGTGAGCGCCGTTCCGGTACCCACGCCGATGACCGCGCCAGGGCCGAGGACAGCGACGCCCTCGCCCTCCACGCGCACGTCGCCGGCGAGCACCTCCACGCCCGAGAGCTCCCCCGCGAACAGGAGTCCAGCCGTTACGGCGGTGGTGGCGCACCCCAAGGCGCCGACAAGTAACGAGATGGGGCGGACGCTCATGGGCGGCGGATCATAGCACCGGGGGTGGGGGCCAACGAGCGCCGTCGCGGGAAGGAGGCCGCTCGGGCGGCTCGGCCGTCCCCGGTGCCTCTCGGGCAGGCCGCAAAACGCCGCTTCACACCGGGCCTGACTCCCGGGGATCCCGCCGCAGGATCCCCGAGAACGGTTCAAATCGCAACCGTTCTCGGTGGACGTGGCGTGGCGTTCCCCCCCGAGAACGGTTGCAGCCGGGTCTGTCCGCACGGCCTCCGTTCCTCCCCGTGAGCTCGGCGTTCATCCCACCGGGCGGCGCCGCCGCGTCAACATCCCCGCGAGCAACCCGACGATCCCGGCTCGCCCCCCGCTCGTCGAGCACCCGCCTTCCTCCTCGTCCTCCGGCGTGCGGGTTGGCTCGGTGTCCTCATCGGTGTCGCTGGTGTCGTCGCCGCCCGAATCCTCGGGTTCCGGGTCTTCGGAGCCCTCGGCGTTTGTGCGCACGTCCACCTCGGATGCGATCCAATCCACGTACAAATCGACGCGGGTGTCGCCGGAGGTGCTGCCGGCGCACAAGGTCCCGTCGTCATCGCGGCCGAACGAGTGAACGGCGACGAGCGCGCCGACATCGTCGCCATCGAGGGCGAACACGGGGCCCCCGCTGTCGCCCCCGCAGGTCGCGCCCCCGCCGGGGTCATACCCAAGCAGGAATTCGTCCTCGAAGCCGACGAGCGGGATATCGACGTAGCGTTTGGTATAGCCGGCGTCATTCGCGTCATCGTCGCTGGATCCCCAACCGACGTAGCGGTAGTCCGTGCCGATGTCGGAGTCGGTCAAGGGGAGCGCGTTGAGCACGTTGCCATCGACATCGTAGGGGCGCGGCACATGCACGAGGCCCAAGTCTGCGATGATGGTTCCGCCGTCGTCGGAGACAAAATAATCGGGATGGGTGAACCAATCGTCGGCGGATTGTTCCGGTGCGTCTCGGGCCCAGACGGTGCCCATGTACACGTTCAATTCGGTCAGCCCTTCGTCGTACGGGTCGGTCAGACAGTGCGCGGCGGTCAGCACCCAATCCGGCGCGATGAGCGTTCCGGTACAGATGTACACCGTACGCCAATCGGACGTGGCGTGGCGGAGCATGACGGCCTGCGGGTAGTCGTCGGTCGCGGTGCCGTTGACGATGGGCGGGGGCGGGGGGTCGGCGGAGAGCGCGGTGAGGGCGAGGAGGAGCATAGGGGCGGGTAACCCGGCCCTTTACAGTAAACCCGTCAACCCCTGTCAAGTCGGTTACGCCCGGTGCATGTCCGCCCACCTCGGCCCCCGCCTCCGTGTCCTGCGCCGCGAGCGGGGCGTGACCCAGGCTGCGCTCGCGACGACCCTCGGCATCTCCGCCAGCTACCTGAACTTGATCGAGTCTGGCAAGCGCCCGCTGCCCGCAGAGGTCCTGCTCGCCGCCGCCCGCGCGCTCGACATGGACCTTCGTGCCCTCGGCAGCGAGGGCAACGCCCGCGTGGTGCGCGACCTGCTGGAGGCGCTGGCCGACCCGGTCCTGGAGGATCTTGCGATTCCCGTGGCGGAAGCCAGGGAGTTGGCGCACCGCGAGCCTCAGTTCGCGACGGCCCTGGTCAAGTTGCATCAGGCGCTCCGCAACTCACGGGAGCTGGAGGGCGCGCTCGCCTCGCAGGTGTACCAGCGGGAAGGGGAGTCGGCGTCGCGCATTCCCCCGGAGGAGGTCACGGACCTGGTCGAGACGCACCACAACTACTTCCCCGCGCTGGAGGAGGCCGCCGAGCAGCTGGGACGAGACGCCCGGCTCGACGCTCAGGACCTCTACCCGGGGCTGGTGGCCTGGCTGAAGGCGCATGGCGTCGAGATCCAGATCGGCGCTCCCCCCGCCCCAGGCATCCACGCAAGATATGACCCGGATCGCCGGCAGTTGGCGATCTCCGAGTGGCTGCCGACCCGGAGCCGCAACTTTGAGATGGCGCGGACATGCGGCCGGCTCGTCGCGCACCAGGCCATCGCCACCCTCGCGGAGGATCGCATCCTCACCACGCCGACCTCCCGCGCACTGGCCCGCTCAGCGCTCGGCTCCTACTTCGCAGCGGCGGTGCTCATGCCCTACGCCGCGTTCCTGGATGCCGCGGAGACGCTCCGCTACGACGTGGAGCTGGTCGGTCGCCGGTTCCGTGTCGGGTTCGAGCAGGCCTGCCACCGCATGACTACGCTGTCCCGCCCAAAACACGAGGGCGTGCCCTTCCACCTCGTCCGCATCGACGTCGCTGGCAACATCAGCAAGCGGTTTGCCGGCTCGGGCATCCACTTCGCGCGGTTCTCGGGCGTGTGCCCGCGTTGGAATGTTTTCTCGGCATTTGCGATGCCCGGGCGGATTCGAACCCAGCTCTCCCGAATGCCCGATGGCAGCACGTTCTTCTGCATTGCGCGTACGGTCCAGGAGGATTCGCGGGGTTGGGGGCAGGAGGGACGATTGCACGCCGTGGGGCTCGGCACCGACGTCGCACACGCCAAGCGGATTGTTTACGCGGACGGGATCTCGCTCACCGACGCGCACAACGTCGTGCCCATCGGCGTGACCTGTCGGCTGTGCGAGCGGCCCGATTGTGCGCAGCGGGCGCTTCCCAGCATTCGCGTGCCCTTGCTGGTGGATGAGAACCAGCGGCGAAGCTCGCCTTACGGGACGTGAGGGGTCGCGTCGGTTTTCACGCCCCCAGCCCCGCCCGCACCAGATCATGCAACCGCACGATGCCGACGTAGTCGCCCACCTCGTCCACGACAGGGAGCACGGTCAACTGCGAGGTTCGGCGCTCCATTTTATCCAGGGCGAGGCTGGCGAGGTCGTCCTCGCGCACGGTGACGGGGTTCGGAGTGCAGAGCTCCCCGACCCGGCGGCTCAGGCTGGACGGGTCTGAGCCGACGGCGCGCCGAAGGTCCCCATCGGTGAAGATCCCGCCGCCGCTCACCAGCACGGCCCCGGCTTTGAGGCTGGGGATGCACGCGGCGACGGTGGTGGTGCCGTCCACCAGGGGGGCCGGCAGCATCAACGACCCCACGGTGCGGCTGGCCAGACCGATGAACCCGCCGGGGTGGACGAGCGCGCCGCCGGACCGGAGCTGGAGCGCGAGGGCGTCGGCCAACGCCACGGCGACGATGTGCGCAGTGACGGGGGCGAGCCCGCCGATCTCCTCGTCCACGGAGGCGTCGAGCACGGCGGTGGCGGCATCTCCGAGGGGGCTGTCGGGCGTGGTGATCGCGACCAGGGGGTAGCGCGCGCCCACGAGGAAGCGGGTCAGCTCGGCGGTGCGCCCGCTCGCCGAGATGACGACCAGCGCGTCCCCGGCCCGAAGCGCGCCGGCGTCGCCATGCAGCGCCTCGA
>CANKNP010000075.1 GCA_947483545.1 Deltaproteobacteria bacterium
CGAACACTTCGGGGGTGGTGACCGCCACCAGGGCCGAAGACGACGCCGGTGGTGTGGCCGCCCGATGCCCACGGCCGTGTCACGGCGGTGACGACGCCCGCGGGGTGGGCGCAAGGCCGCCATCCGGGCCACCCCAATTTCCGATGTGATACCCGCGCACGATGTTCCTGCTCCTCGCCGGGTGCGCGCTGATCTCCGACGCCGACTTCGCGGCGCGCATGGACCTGGACGGGGATGGTATGCCTCGGCCGGAGGACTGCGACGATGACGACAGCGGCGTCGGGCCGCCCATCCGCCTATACAGTGACGCCGACGGCGACGGGTTCGGGGGCTCCAAAGGGGAGCATTCTTGTTACGTCTTGGTCGGCTTCTCCGCCGTAGGCGGCGACTGCGATGACACCGATCCCGCCGCGTTCCCCGGGGGTGTGGAGGTTTGCGACGGCGCGGACAACGACTGCGACGGCAGCATCGACGGCGACGACGCGGCTCTCACCTGGTACCTCGACGCGGACGCCGACACCTACGGCGAGACCACGACGACCACGACCGCCTGCGAGCAGCCCGAGGGCTACACCGCGACGCCGGGCGACTGCAACGACGCCGACGCGACCATCCACCCCGGCCAACGCGAGGTCTGCGACGGGCGCGATGAGGACTGCAGCGGGGTGGCGGACGACCCGTACTGGTACCAGGACGCCGACAGTGATGGGTACGGCGCAGCGGCCAGCGCGATCATCGCGTGCTCCCAGCCGGACGGCTTCGTCACCGACAACACCGATTGCAACGACGCCCGCCCCGATGTGAACCCCGGTGCGCCCGAAGCCTGCGACGAAGTGAACCTGGACGAGGACTGCGACGGGCTGACCGACGACGACGACCCCACCGCCACCGGCACCCGCACCGCCTATCTGGACGCCGACGCCGATGGACACGGCGACGTGACCCTGCCCATCGACCCCGCCTGTGAGCTCGCGGAGGGCTATTCCTGGCTCGCCGACGACTGCGACGACACCCGCAGCGACGTGAACCCCGAGGCCGCCGACCCCTGCTACGACAGCCTCGACCAGGACTGCGATGGCTGGTCCGATGATGACTGCGATCGCGACGGGGCCAACATCGGGACAGGGCTCGGCGCCGCAGCGACCCAACTTGATGCGGACACCACCATCACCGACTCTGGGACGAACTCGTTCTGGTACGCCGCCATCGCCCGCGACACCAACGCCGATGGCTACGACGACGTCGTGCAGATCGACTGCGCCAACGGCTCCGGGAGCCCCGTTGCCAACACTTGGCCGCTCGGCTCGATCTACCTCATCTTCGGCGGGGACTGACCCCCACGTGACCCCCCTCATCACCGTCGCCGCGCTCTCCAAGACCTACCGTGTCCCCGTCAAGGCGGAGGGTCTGGCCGCCTCGCTGCGCTCGCTCTGGGACCGCAAGTACAAGGACGTCGAGGCAGTCAAGAGCGTGTCCTTCACCATCTCCGCGGGGGAGCGCGTCGGGTTCTTGGGCCCCAACGGGGCTGGCAAGACCACCACGCTCAAGATGCTCGCCGGGCTGCTCTACCCGAGCGCGGGGAGCGTGCGCGTTGCCGGCTTTCAACCGCAGGATCGCGCCGTCGCCTTCTTGCGGAGCATCACGTTGGTGATGGGCCAGAAGCAGCAGCTCCTCTGGGATCTGCCGCCCCGCGAGTCGTTTGCGCTCAACCGCGCGATGTACGGTGTCGACCCGAAGGCCTACCGCGAGACCCTCGATCAGCTCGTCGCTATGCTGCGGATCGAGGCGATCCTCGAAAAGCCGGTCCGAAACCTCTCGCTCGGCGAGCGCATGAAGTGTGAGCTGGTCGCAGCACTGCTGCATCGGCCGTCGGTGCTCTTCCTGGATGAGCCGACCATCGGTCTGGACGTAGAGATGCAGGTTCAAGTCCGCAAGTTCATCGCTGACTACAACCACGAGACCGGCGCGACGGTCATCCTCACGAGTCACTACATGCAGGACATCGCGGCGTTGACGCCCCGCTTGCTGGTGATCGACCAGGGCAGCCTGCGCTACGACGGCGGGCTCACAGCGCTGGCCGAGCGTGTGGCCCCGGAGCGTCGCATCGTCGTGAAGGGCGGGCCTGTGGAGCTGGCCGAGCTGGGCTTTGTGACGGTAGAAGGCGACCAGATCGCGACCGTCCGGCCCGAGGAGACCAACCGGAAGCTCTCCGCGGTGCTGGAGCGCTGGCCGATGGTCGAGGTTTCGGTGGAGAGCCCGCCGCTCGAAGAGGTGATGGCCCGCTACTTTCGCGAGGGCGCAGCGCCCAAAGCGGCCGCGACGTGACGCGCCTGGGGATCCTCTGGGGCGCCCTCCCCACGCTCTGGCGGGTCGCGTTGGCCGGCATCGTGGCCTACCGCGCCGAAATGGTGATCTGGATCCTGTCGGCCACCCTGCCGCTGGTCATGCTGGCGCTGTGGGACGCCGCCTCGATCGCCGGGCCGCTCGCCGGCTTTGGACAAGCCGAGTTCGCCCGCTACTTCACCGTCACCATGATCGTCCGGCAGTTGACCGGGGCATGGGTCGTCTGGGAGCTGAACTATGCGGTGCGGAGCGGATCGTTGTCGCCCCAGCTGCTGCGGCCGGTGAACCCGCTGATGTTCAACCTGTTCGAGACCCTCGCCGCGATCCCCTGGCGCATGCTGGTGCTGATCCCGATGCTCGCGGGATTGGTGCTTTGGCGGCCGGACATCCTGTTCGTGCCGGAGCTGTGGCGGTTCGCCCTGTTCCTGCCCAGCGTGGTCGCCGCGTTCGGCATCGCCTGGTTGATCCAGGCGTTGTTCGGCATGCTCGCGTTCTGGTTCGACCAGGCGATGGGCATCTTCTCGGTCTACTTCGCCGTCTGGTCGTTCTTCTCCGGGTACATCGTGCCGATGGCGCTGCTCCCCGACTGGATCGCGGCCGTGGCGCGCTGGTTACCGTTCTACGGGAGCCTGGGCGCGCCGGTGGACATCCTGCTCGGCCGGGCGAATGGCATCGATGTAGCCGCACAGTTCGCCTGGGTGGTGGTGCTCGGGACGGGCCTCTCGGTCGTCTGGACCCGCGGGATCCGGCGGTACGGGGCGGTGGGCGCGTGAGAGGAGTGGCGCCATGACCCGCTCGCTTGAGATCCTCGCCGCGCTCGTCCGCGTCTCGCTCATGAACGCCGTGCAGTACCGCGAGGGCTTCCTCGTCGAGTTCTTCGTGGGCGCGGGCAACGTCGTGGCGATCCTGTTGCCGCTGGGCGTGGTGTTCGAGCAGACGGACCTCGTGGCTGGCTGGTCCTGGCACCAGAGCCTGCTCGTCACGGGGTTCTTCCTGCTCAACAGCGCGGTGATCGCCGGGCTTGTGGAGCCAAACCTGGGTGCGGTGGTGGACGGCATTCGCGCGGGGCAGATGGACTACGTGCTGCTCAAGCCGGTGGACGCCCAGCTGGTCGCCAGCATGCAGCGGGTCGCGCCCGCGAAGGTCTGGGACGCCGTGGCCGCGGTCGGCGTCATCGGCTGGGGCATGAGCGGCACGGGCTGGCCGGGGGCGGGGCCGGTGATTGCCTCCGCGGGGCTACTGATCGCGGGGATCCTCGCGATGTACAGCCTCTGGATGCTCGTCATCTGCCTCTCGTTCTGGTTCGTCCGCGTGGACAACCTCCGGTACCTGTTGGGCGCCGTCGCGGATGCGGGCCGCTGGCCGGTGGACATCTACCGGGGCGTTGCACGCGTGTTTTTGACCGTGGTCGTGCCCGTCGCCCTTGCTACAAGCTGGCCGGCGATGGCCCTGCTTGGCAGGTTGAACCTGGCGTTGGTGCTCCAAGCCGGCGCGGTCGCCGGACTCGGGCTGGTGCTCTCGCGCCTGGCGTGGAAGCGCGCGCTCAGGAGCTATACGTCGGCGAGTAGTTGAGGGCGCCCTACTTCAGCCCTGCCTGCGCCGCGACTTCCGCCGCGAAGTCATCGGCGCGCTTCTGCAAGCCCTCGCCCATCACATAGCGGGTGAACCGGCGAACTTGGATGTTCTCGCCGATGGTGGCCACTGCCTCTTTGACGACCTGGTCCACGGTCTTGGAGTCGTCGCGGATGTACTTCTGGTCGAGCAGGCAGACCTCTTCGTAGAACTTGCTCATGCGGCCGTCCACGATCTTCGCGGCGATGTGCTCCGGCTTGCCCTCGGCCATCACGCGGTCCAACTGCACGCGGCGCTCGCGCTCAATGGCCTCGGCCGGCACTTCCTCGCGCCGCACATACTCGGGCGCGGACGCCGCGATGTGCATGGCGATGCCCTTGATCAGGTCCTTGAAGCCCTGGTTCAGGGCGACGAAGTCCGTCTCGCAGTTCACTTCGAGGATCACCCCGATCTTGCCGCCCGCGTGGATGTAGGCCTCGACGAGGCCCTCAGCCGCGGCACGGCCCGACTTCTTCGCGGCGTTGGTGATGCCCTTGGTGCGCAGCCAGTCGATGGCCTTGTCGATGTCGTCGCTCGTCGCCGCGAGGGCCGAGACGCAATCTTTGATGCCAGCGCCTGTGCGCTCGCGCAGCTCTTTTACCTGGGTTGCACCCATGGGAAACCTCGGAAAGTAGGGGGTTGCTCTAGTTTTCGACGACAGGCGGGGCTTCCGGCGCGGCGCGGCGGATGACCTCGTAGCCGATGTCCTCGCTGGTGTTCGCCGGGGTCGCGTCCGTGCGGCCCTGGTTCACGCCCTTGTGCGCGGCTTCGGCGATCGCGGCGACGAAGAGGCGGATCGACTTGATCGCGTCGTCGTTGCCGGGGATCACATGCGTGATGCCATCGGGATCGCAGTTCGTGTCGCACAGCGCGACCACGGGGATGCCGAGCTTGTTGGCTTCGTCCACGGCGATGTGCTCCTTCTTGGGGTCGATCACGAACAAGGCGCCGGGCAGGGCCTTGAGGTTCTTGATCCCGCCGAGGGACTTGTCCATCTTCTCGATCTCCCGGGCCAGCGTGAGCTGCTCCTTCTTCGTGAGCGCCTCAAACTTGCCGTCTTCGCGGGACTTCGTGAGGAAGTTCAGGCGCTCGATGGACTTCTTGACCGTCTGGAAGTTGGTGAGCGTGCCGCCCAGCCAACGCTCGTTCACGAAGAACTGGCCCGAGCGGTTCGCCTCTTCTTGGATGATCTCGCGGGCTGCGCGCTTGGTGCCGACGAACAGCAGCGTCTGGCCGCGGGCGACGAGGTTGCTCACGAACACCGTGGCGCTGACAAGCGCGCGCGCCGTCTGCTGGATGTCGATGATGTGGACGCCGTTCTTCTGGCCGTAGATGTAGGGCTTCATCCGGGGGTTCCAGCGACGGGTCTGGTGGCCGAAGTGAACGCCGGATTCAAGCATTTCGCGGAGGGAGATGGACATGGTCTTGACCTTACTTGCGTGGATGAACCACGCGATTTTGCAGCAGAGCTGCGGTTCTTGGTTGAGCGACCACCGGCGACGCTTCCCGACCATCTCGCGATGGCACCGTGGGAGGAATCGTAGGTCCGGTGTGGGACTACCCTTGCGGGCCCCGCGGCCTAATTCAGGTCGCCCGTCGCGGCAAGGAGCTGGACCGCGCTCACGTCCAGGTTCATCGTCTCCACCATCTTCGTGAGCGTGGCCGCTGCGAGCCCCAGGCGCGCGTCCTCCAGCTCCAAGAAGGAGAGGCTACCAGCCTCAAACGCCACATCTGCGAGCCTGGCGTTCTCGGTCGCCAGCTCCAGCTCGCGCTGCACGGCCGCGACCGCTCGCTTGGCCCGCGTGTGTTGTTCCCAGAGCCGGCTGACCTCCGCTTGCGCGTCCAGCTCGGTCTTCTCCTTGGCCGTCTCCGCCATCCGCACCATGCTGGCGGCCTTGTTTTGCGCGGCGACGCGGGCGCCGCCGTCCCACAGCACCCAGTCGGCCTTGAGCACGAACTGCCAGGTGTACGGCTCCCCCGAGAAGCCCGCGTTTTGCGTGTACGCCTCTGTGAACCTCGCATCCACGCTCGGGAACCACGACAGCGAAGTGCCCACTTGCTGCGCATGGGCCGCCACCGCCTGGTAGCCCGCGGCCTCGACGTCCCCACGCTGCTGGAGCGCCTTCGCGGAGGCTACCTCGACAGAGTCGTACGGCAACGCGCGAGGCTCCGGCGGAGAAAGCTCCGCGTCCTTCGCCAAACCTGTCAGGTTCGAGAACGCGATCTCCGCGGCCACGCGGTTCGCGTGCGCCCCGGCAAGCTCTCGCTCCGACCGCGCGACGGCGATCTCAGCCTGCAAGCTGAGCTGCGGCGCCGCTGTCCCCACGCTCACGCGCAGCTCGGACTGCGCCAGGTGCTTCTGGGCGTTGACCACCGCATCTCCGCTCAACCGCTCCGCCTCGCGCGCGACAACGACCGCCCAGAACGCCTGCGCCACGCCCGCCCGCACCTGGGCGAGCTGGGTCCGCTCCGTCGCGCGCCCGGCCTTGACCGTGGCGACCGCGCCCTTGTAGAGCGGCAACGCCTGGCCCGAGAACACCGGCTGCACCACGCTCACGTTCCAGTCGAAGTACGACTTCTTGTTGATGACGAGCGGCTCGCCGAAGTCGACGGGCTCCCCCGTGAACGACTCGATCAGCGCGATCATGTCGGGCGGGAACGACGATGCGAAGTCGAGCGTCGTCTCCCGCTGGTTCAACGTGAAGTTGCCGCCCAGCACCAGCTTCGGCCCGAGCAGCGCCAGGGCCTGCGTCTTCAGCGTGTCGTTCTGCAGGCGTACTTCCTGCATAAGCTTCACCTCACGCGAGTTCTGCTCCGCCGAGGACCATGCGTCCTCCAAGGACAGCGGCGAGGCAGACGCGAGCGCGCAGATCGACAGCAGGGTCACGGACACTCCGGGGGCGAGGACGTCATTCGTGATGTGAATATAGGTTCATGTTTTGCGGTGTCAAGGGCGATCTGCGAGGGCGTGCGGCTCACTCAGCGGAAGGGAGCACACGCCACAGACTGCCCGCGTCGTCTTCGTAGACCAGTTCAAGCCGACTGTCCTCGGCGGCCATCCTCGCCATCGGCGCCCTCGTCACCACGACCCAGTCCGCTCCGAAGGCGTTCTTGGCCATCGCCCCGAGCCGCCCGACATTCCCGGCCAGCGCGGCTTCCAGGAGCGCCGCCCGCTTGGGCTCCGCCTCCGACAAGAAGTGCGGATCGAGCCCGACCGTGAGCGTGCATTGGGGCGCGTGGTAGAACAGCTCGGAGAAGTCCGTCCAGTCCGCGTGGAACACGTGGCAGTCCGACGGCGGAAGATGGGCCGCGATCCCGGCCAGTCGGCCCGAAGGCGGGAGCGTGCCCCGGATGTGGGAGAGCGCCTGCGCGCCGTTGAACCAGAGCAGCGGGGCGAGCGCCAGGAGCGGCGTCGCCGACCATCGGCGGTCTCGAAAACCCAGGGCCACCGTGAACACCCCGAAGGGGACGGCATACTCGAGCCACTTGACGGCGAACGCGGAGGCCACTGCCCAGCCACCGGCGAGCAGCGCCATCGCGCGGGTGTCGGGCCCGGGCGTCGTGGACTTCATCGCGACCAAGCCGAACAGCAGCAGGATCGGCGCTGTGTGGACGAGCCAGGTCGTCGTGTCCACGGGCATCCACTCGGCGCCCACCGCCTGCCCGCTTGCATTGGCGACCTTTTGAATCCCGTGTGTGTAGAAAAACCGGAGCGTCTGGGGGGACTGGGGGTGCAGCACAAAGCCGGCCCCGATCCCCGCCGCCGCGGCCAGGGCCGGGCGAAGGTGTCGTTGAAACCCCGCGAAGATCAGCAGCACCGGGACCAGCGCCACGGACAGGTGGTACGTCCACGCGAACGCAAACCCCAACGCCGCGAGGGGCTTCCAGCGCACCGGGCCGCGGTCGGTCGGCGTGGCGAGCGCGATCCCCGCGAACAGGAAGGCGAGCGAGACGGACTGGGTCCGCGGCATCATCATCCGGTCGATGAAAAACCTGGAGCCGCAAAGAAGGACAATTGCCCAAATCCACGGGGCGGGGACCCGCGCACGGGAGAGCGCCCAGGCGAACGCGGCGACGGCAGCGGCGGCGAACACCGCGGCGGAGGCGTGGGCGGCGTCGAGCAGCGGCAGGAACCAGGTGAACGGCCATTGCAACGCGTGGAAGAGGAGCTGGTGGTCCACCCACCGGTCGGCGGCGAAGATGCCAAGGGGCATCCAAGGGAACTCGCGCGAGGTCCAGGCCAGGGGGCCGAGGCTGGCGAAGCGGATGTGAAAATAGCCGTCGTAGTCGGCGAGTCGGGGCTCAGCGGCGTGGAGGGACCCAAAGTACAGCAGCGCGATGGCGAAGGCGCACGCGGCGGACGTGGCTTGCGCGCGCAGCGTAGGGGGCAAGGCGCCACTACTCAATAACTCTGGCTCCAAGACCCCTCTGCCGCCGTGACACTCAAGCGCTGAATGCCCTCCTTCGCAGACAACTCTTCGCCGGCGCTGGTCACGAACGTTCCGATGCGGATGTTGTCGCCCGCTTGGGCAGGCAGGCGCTTCAACGTGTAGCTGTACTTGCCGTTCACTGTGATGCGTACGTTGGTGTAGGTGACCGAGGAGCGATTGAACAGCTCAAAGCTCCGAGCGCCGGACTTGTAGTCGGTGGACAGGTTGAGCGGTGGGGGCTCGGCTGGGGGCTCGGCTGGGGGCTCGGCCGCTGCCGCGGGGGTCGCCCGCTCGCGTTGGGGCACGGCCGCCTCGGTCGGAGCAGTCCCGCCCATCGCGACGATCACCGGCTCGTGCACGTTGGCCTCGCGGAGCGTAGCCTCCTCCTCCGGCGTCAGCGTGCGCTTCTCCGTGCCCGACCCGATCGCCTCGATGATCACCTCGTCCGTGATGCCGATCCGCGTCATGCGGACGACATCGGGGACGGTACAGCAGGGGCCGATGTCTGTGGCCGGTGCGTTCTCCTCGGCCTCGCCGGTCACGCCCCCGCAGGCAAGCGCTGTGAGGGCGACGAGGCAGACGGACAGGGCGAGCGGACGTTTCATCGGGGCGGGTTTATCACCCGAAGTCGATCGGTAGGGTAGGACACTGGGGGAACGGCCGGGGCAAATCCGCTGCCGCGGACGGATCAACACAAATCCATCCGTCGAAAAAGGACGGATTGCCATCTATGCGTCCTGCCCATACGGACAGATCGGTTAGAATCCGTCCATGTTCGACGTACTTCTGATTGATCAGCTTGTCGCGGACGCGCTCGTCCGTGTCTGGCCCAAAGCCACGCCTCGGCAGACCCGGCTCCCTGCCTTGCCCGGAAAGGCGGACGCTGTGCTCGGACCTCGGCGCGCAGGGAAGACCTGGATGCTCTACGCCCATGCTGCGGCGCTCCAGGCCGGCCCGACGCCGGTGGCGCGGGAGCAGATCCTGTACCTGAACTTCGAGGACGAGCGTCTCGTGGAGCTGACCGCCGAGGACCTCCACCTCTTCGTCGAGGCGTGGCATCGGCGGCACCCGTCGGTGCTGCTACAGGATCGCTGGCTCCTGCTCGACGAGATCCAGAACGTCCCCGGTTGGGAGCGCTTCGTTCGACGGCTCCTGGACGAGCGCGGGAATCGGATCGTCGTCACAGGGTCGTCCGCCCGGCTGCTGAGCCGGGAGATCGCGACCTCGCTTCGCGGCCGGGCGCTGACCACCGAGGTGCTGCCCTTCAGCTTCGCCGAGGCGCTCGCACACGCGGGAATCGCCGTCCCCACCGCTTGGCCCGCGCCGAGCACGGTCGCTCCGGTGCTCCGTCACGCCCTCGATCGCTACCTCGTCACCGGCGGGTTTCCCGAGGTCCAGACCCTCGACGCCGATCTTCGCGCCCGGGTGTTGCGGGACTACGTCGACGTCGCGCTCTTGAGGGATGTCATCGAGCGGCACGCGGTCACGAACGTCCCGGCGTTGCGCTCCCTGTGTCGGAAGCTCCTCGCCGCACCTGCGGGCAAGTTCTCGATCCACCGGTTCTACAACGACCTGCGTTCGGCGGGGTTGCCGGTGAGCAAGGACTCGCTGCACGCTTGGCTCGGACACCTGGAGGACGCCTGCTTCGTCTTCTTCGTCCCCATCTACAGCGCGTCGGAGGCCGTCCGGCGCGCGAACCCCCGCAAGGCTTACCCGGTGGACCCCGCGCTCACGCCGGGCGCCGGCGACATCGGACATCGCCTTGAAACCGTGGTTTACCTGGAGCTGCGACGGCGTGGCCACGAGCTTGCCTGGCTCGGGAACGCAGACGGCACCGACGTGGACTTCCTGGCCACGGATCCGAATGGGAATCGGCTCCTGGTGCAGGTCTCCGCCGACCTGAGCGACCCCACGACCCGCGGGCGGGAGGTCGGATCGCTCCGGACGGCGATGCGAGAGCGGGAGATCCCCGAGGGGATGCTGCTCACGCTCGACGGCGCGGAGAGCCTGGATGTGCCGGAGGGGACGATTCACGTGCGGCCGGCCTGGGCGTGGCTAGCGGGGTGACGTCCCGGGGCGCCAGGCAGCTATTGCATCGGGCAGACGTATAGGTCCATGTAAACCTCGTAGTTTCGCTCGGGGCAGGGGATCACGTACAGGTCGATGATCGAGCCGCAACGGCCGCCGCCGCCGACGTTGCCCGCGCGAGAGGCGTGGGCCTCGCCGAGGCTCCCAAACGGGTTTGTCCCGTCGTCGCACCGCACCTGGGTGAGCCATGCGAGCTGGTCCTGCACCCCGCAGACCTCCACCGGCATGGCCTTGGTCGTAGCGAGCGCGCTGAACCGCGAGATACCCGCGCCGATCCTGGCCGCCCACTGCTCAGGGGCGAGCCGGACCGGCGCGTACGAGCCGGACCTGGGGCACGTGGTGACCACGGCGGTGAAGCCGCGGTCCGCGGCCGCCTCGGAAAGGGCGGTGAAGAACGCCGGGTTCTTGGGGGCGCAAGCGAGGAGGAGGGTGAGGAGCACAAGATCCGCCGGGCAGAGCACGACTCTACCAGACCCGCCCGCCCGATGGACAGCGGCGGGACCACCGGGGCGTCGGCGGCGCGGCTCAGGCCCCGGCGCCGCCCAACTCCCGAAAAGCAAGGACCGCGGCCTTCAGTCCCTCGTCGAGCCCCGTCACGGACGCCCACCCCGTCGCCGTCCACATCCGCGTCGAATCCAACACCTTCCGCGCCATGCCGTCCGGCTTCGCGGTGTCCCACACCAACTGCCCCCCGAACCCCGTCGCAACGACCACCGCCTCCGCGATCTCCCGCACCGTGACCTCTCGCCCACTCCCAAGGTTGAACGCCCGGCTCCACGACGCTCCCGCGTCCTTCGCGCCCGTCTCCAAGAGCCGAACGATCCCCTCCGCGGCGTCATGGACGTAGAGCAGATCGCGTGTCGCCCGGCCCGTGCCCCAGACCACCACCTCTGGATCCCCCTGACGACGTGCCGCTTCAAACCTGCGGATGAGCGCAGCGACAACGTGGGAGCTGGCCTCATCGTAGTCATCCCCCGGGCCGTAGAGGTTCGTCGGGACCGCGAACGCGCAGTCGAGCCCGAACTCCTGCGCGTAGGCCGCCCCCTGCACGAGCATGAGCCGCTTGGCATGGCCATACGCGGCGTTGGACGCCTCGGGTTCCCCTTCCCCGATGGTCGCCTCGCGCATCGGTTGGGCGACCACCCCGGGGTAGCAGCAAGCGCTGGACACCCCGACGTAGCGCCGGACCTTGGCCATTTTCGCCGTTTCGATCGCCGTGGTGTTGACGAGCACGTTGTCGGTGCACGACGTTCCCGGCCGGGCCCGCATGAACCCAATCCCCCCGCCGGTCGCAGCGCAGTGGACCAGGAAATCTGGGCGTAGATCGGCCAGGTTTCGCGACGCCTGCCCCACATCGGCCAGGTTCACCTCCGCACGCGTGGGCGCAACCACCTCGGCGCGGCGTTCTCGCAGGGTGGAGACCACGTGCCGACCCAAAAACCCGTGGCCGCCCGTGACCAGCACGCGGGCGCCGACCAGGGATTCAGTCATCCGATCCTGGCTGGTTGACCAACTGGAACTCGACGCGCCGGTTCTGGGCGCGCCCCGCATCGGTGATGTTGTCCGCGATCGGGACGGTCTCCCCGTACCCGAGCGACAGCATGCGATCAGGCGAAAGGCCGTTGGCGAGGAACCAGAGCTTCACGGCCTCCGCGCGCCGCTGCGAGAGATCGAGGTTGAAGTCGTCGTCGCCGACGTTGTCGGTGTGCCCCTGGATCTCGAACCGCAGGTCGTCGTACTCCTGGAACACGGCGAGCGCTTCGAAGAGCGTGGGGTAGCTCGCGGGGCGAATGATCGCCTTGTTCGTCTCGAAGGTGATGCCGCGGATGGCGCCCGAGAACTTCTTCACCTGGGTGGGCAATTCGTCCGGGCAGCCGTCGCCGTCCTGGAAGCCGTTCAAGGTCTCGGGCTCATCCGGGCACTTGTCGCGCTTGTCGCTGACGCCGTCGTCGTCGTTGTCGCGGTCGGGGCAGCCGTCGTCGTCGTCAAACCCATCGAAGTCTTCGGCGTTCTCCGGGCATCGATCCCGCTTGTCCTTGATGCCGTCGCCGTCGTTGTCGGGGTCGGGGCAGCCGTCGTCGTCTTCAAAGCCGTCCTTGTCCTCCTTATCGTCGGGGCAATCGTCCTTTTTGTCCTTGAGGCCGTCGCCATCGTTGTCCACCTCAGGGCAGCCGTCCTCATCCTGGTAGCCGTCGAAGTCCTCCGGATCTTCGGGGCAATCGTCGTATTTGGTCTTGATGCCGTCTTTGTCGATGTCGGGGTGCTCCTCCTGTCGGAAGTCGATGCCGGCGGTCCACTCCAGGTTTTGGAAGGAGTCGGCCTGCTCGAACTGGCTGTCGGGCCCGAAAGTGCCGTACCAGCGCAGGTCGGTGCGGATGTGGAAGGGCCCGGCGACGTGGAGGAGGAGGCCGGGACCGCCGTCCATCACAAAGTCCTGGGAGGGGTTCACGTACAGCGCGCGGTCGTTGCCGTCGGGCTGGTTGCCCTCGGAGTCACGCTCGACGGTGACGAACTGCATGCCAGCACCAACGCCGAGAAAAAGGTCTGCGCGCGTGTTCGGCGTCAGGTGCAGGAGGATGCTGCCGCGGGGGTTGTAGATGTGGTAGACGATGCCCAGATCGCGGGTGTTGCCCTCGATCCTTCCGACCTCGGCCTCCATGTCGAAGTAGTCGATCAGCCGTACGCCAAGCCGGATCACCTCGGTGTGGCCACCCTCCAGCGGATTGTCCTCCGGGGTGGAGACCAGGCCGACCGCTGCGCCGCCCGTGGCGCTGACCGGTGCTGCAACTGCGGGGGTTGCGAGCAGGATTTCGGCGAGGGCGAGGAGCGGGAGCACGGAGATCGCGGGGATTCTATCCGGATTGGGGGAGTGGGGCGCTGCGGCGCCGGGCGGCGGGTCACGGCAACGGCGCGGTCGCCTCGCCCTCGAGGTCGCGCCCCCAGCAGACCGCGATGCCGTCGGGCTTCAGCCCGCAGGTGTGCTCCAGCCCGGCCTTGATGCTTGTGAACGACCAGGCCGGCGCCGCGCTGACCTGCCCGTAGGTGTCCATCCCCCAGCACAGCGCTGACCCAAACGTCGCCCCGATCGTGCCCGACACCAGGCCGCATGTGTGCCAGCCGCCGGCATCGACGCCGATGAACACCTCGCCGTCACCCAGCTGGGGGACGTCGGTCTGGCCGTAAGTGTCATCCCCCCAGCACGCGATCCCTCCGGCGGAGTCGAGCCCGCAGGCGTGGTCCCGGCCGGCGCTGACCGTCTCGAACGGACCAGGGTCGAATTGGTAGGGAATGTCCGCACCGAACCCCGCATCCTGCCAGGGCTCACCCCAGCACGCGGCCCCCCCGGACGAATCGACGGCGCAGGTCTGGTATTGCCCGGCAGAGACGGAACTGAACACCGTTGCCCGCAGCTCATCCGGGATGTCGGATTGCCGGTACACGTCGGAGCCCCAGCAGGTGATCATGCCGGCGGCATCAAGCCCGCACGTGTGCAGGTACCCCGCAGCCAGCACGTCGTAATTGGCGCCCGGCGGCGGGGTGGACTGGCCGTCGGAGTCGGAGCCCATGCACACCGTGCCCGTCTCGCAGGAGGCGCACAGGTGGTCGGAGCCGGCACCGATCGTGGTGCACCCACCCTGCATGGCGAAGGTGCTGCCCCAGCAGGAGATGGTGCCGTCGCCATGCAGGCCGCAGATCGCGTCCCCGGACGCCTCGACCTGGACGAAGTCGTTCCCCGTGGGCACACCGTCCAGCTCGCCTTGGGTGTTGTCGCCCCAGCAGGCGATGGTGCCGTCCGTGTGCAGGCCGCAGGAAGTGAAGCCCTTCGCCGAGACCTGCGTGAAGGTGCCTGAGGGCGCGCTCGACTCGCCGTAGCCGTCGCTGCCCCAGCAGTCGATCCCGCCGTCCGTCCGCACGGCGCAGAGGTTGTTCCCGCCGGCCGAGACCTGGGTGTAGGTGTCCGGGCTGCTGTCCGTTGGCCCCGTGGAGCCCCCCCAGCACTGCAGGGCTCCCGCCGCGCTGATGGCGCAGATACCGACGTATCCAGCGGATACCTGCGTGAACGTGCCCCCGGGGGGGGCCTCGACCTGGATGCCCCAGCAGGTCAAGTCGCCGGTCCGCAGCACGCCGCAGGTCACCCACGCGCCTGCGGCGATTTGGGAGAAGGCTCCGTCGGGAGGGCTGGTTTCGCCGTCCGTGCCGCTGCCCCAGCAGGTGACGGTCCCGTCCTCGCGCAGCCCGCACACGTGCCACAGGCCGGCAGTGACTTCGGTGAACGTCTCCCCTTCGGGGGGCGTGCCGGTGTTTTCGCCCCAGCACAGGGCTGTACCATCCCACCGGAGGCCACACATGCCGGAGGTGCCCGTGGAGATCTGCGTCACGCCCCAGCGCCAGGTCGGGTCGATTTCCCCCCAGACGGCGACGTCATCCTCATCGACCGCGCCCGCAGAGAATCTGCCTCCGGCGTCGATCGCGGTGAAGTTCCCGGATGCGGGATCGCTCTGCCCGAACGCGTCGTCTCCCCAGCAGTCGAGTTGCCCGCCGGAGCTGACCCCGCAGGTGAACGCATTCCCGGCGCTGACGGTGTCGAATGCGCCGTCTGGGGGTGTTGACTGCCCGGAGACGTCGTCCCCCCAGCAGGTGACCGTCCCGCCCTCGTCGACTCCGCAGGAGTGGGTGTAGCCCGCGCTGACGTCGGTAAACACGCCGGCAGGGATGGGGGATGACTGGCCGTAACTGTTGTCACCCCAGCAGCTGACCGAGCCATCCTCCCGCAGCCCGCAGGCGTGGTGCCAGCCGACCGAGATCGAGGTGAGAGGCTCGTCAGGCGGCTCCAGGGTGACGTCCCCCTCCAACGGGTACCCCATCCAGCAGGTGGGGATGCCGCTCTCGTCGAGCGCACAGATCTGGCCCTCCCTCGCGCTGATCGCCGCAAACGGCCCGGTCGGGGTGCTGCCCAGGTAGTCCCCCCAACACACGACCTCTCCATCCTGCAGCCCGCAGGTGTAGTAGCTGCCAGCTGCCACGTCCTGGAACACGCCTGTGGGCGGGCTGGACTGAAGCTGGTCGTTGTCTCCCCAGCAAGCGATCGCACCGTCCTCGGCTACCCCGCACACCTGGGAATAGCCCTCCACCACCTTGACAAACTCAAGGTCGGGCACGCCCGACGACTTCCCGCGGGAGTCCTCGCCCCAGCACGCCACCTCGCCCCCGTCCCGCACCGCGCACGCAGCGTCTCGCCCAGCGTGTGTCTGTACCCAGCGATGCCGCAGGCTCCAGTTCGGGTCGGCGTCATCGGTGTCGCCGAACTCGAAAGCCCCATACCCCTCCGGCGGCTCGCAGTAGACCACCGAATCCGACTCGACCCCGTACCCGTCATTGTCGGCGTCCCGGTACCAGGTCGTGTACGGGAAGCCGTCGTCGACCCCGTCGGCGCAGTCGTTGTCGATGCCGTCGCAGATCTCGGTCGCGGCAGGGGACACCTCCGGGCTCGCGTCGTCGCAGTCGCCAGGCGTCGTGGCGGGGTGGTCGAGAGTGGCCATGCAGAACTCGACTGCGTCGGCATCGAGGCCATACCCGTCCGCGTCCTCGTCGCGGTACCAGGTGACGTAGTCAAACCCGTTGTCGGGCGAGCCGTCGCAGTCGTTGTCGACGCCGTCGCACGCCTCGGAAGCGCCGGGGTGGACGTTCGGGTCCAGGTCGTCGCAGTCCGCGCCGCGGGGAAATCCGTCGGAGTCTTCGTCGGAGTCGGCGGCAGACACCCACCATGCATCCCATGTCCCGCAGCCGACGAGCATGAAGACCAAGGCGAGATGCGACATGGGACCTCCTAGAACCTGAAGTAGGTGGCGACGACCGCGGACAGGAGCACCACGGAGGCCGTGCCCGCACCGAGACTCCCGACGACACACAGGTTGTTCCCCGTCACGTGCCGCTGGGTCTCCGCCGCAGCGACACGCGGGTCATCCGCCGGCGAGGCCGGGCGGGCAGGAATGTCCCCGACGGCGTTGGCCTCGAGCATCCCCCCGTAGGCGAGTCCACCCGCGATCAGCGCAGCCGCTGCGGTCGCAGACCAGAGCCCGGGGCGGAGCCGGGCGTATCGAGGTGGCGGCGAGCCCAGAGATACATAGTCCGTGCCGGCGACCTGGCTGCCCCGCGTGACGCGCTGGAACACGTAGGGCTGCCCGTCCGGAGGTGCGAGTCCGCGCTGGCCATCGATATAGACGCGGCCCACGAGCGGAGGGGGCAGTACCCCGGACGGCCCGCTCGACGGTGCGAGCCGATCCCACGCCTGGAGCAGCGGCGCGTCCGGAGGCAGCCCCTCGATCCCCAGCGGCTCGCC
>CANKNP010000076.1 GCA_947483545.1 Deltaproteobacteria bacterium
AGTGAGTCCACCGATTCGGGATCACGATGATCCCGAAGTGAGTCCACCGATTCGGGATCACGATGATCCCGAAGTGAGTCCACCGATTCGGGATCATGGGCGGCCGAACCCGGCACGGATTAGAGCCCCGGCTCCTTTCGAGGCCAACGCATGTCCCTGATTCAAGAAGTTCACGCCCGGTTCATCCTTGACTCGCGCGGCAACCCGACGGTGGAGGTCGAGGTGGTGACCGACGATGGTGTCGTTGGCCGCGCTGCTGTGCCGTCTGGCGCCTCGACTGGGGAGCACGAAGCGTGCGAATTGCGCGACGGGGACAGCAAACGCTGGCTGGGCAAGGGCGTGGACCGCGCGGTCGGGAACGTGCATGACATCATCGCCCCGCAATTGATCGGCCTCGACGTGGTCGAGCAGCGGGCGATTGACCAGCTCTTGATCGAGCTGGACGGCTCGGCCAACAAGGGGCGCATCGGCGCCAACGCGATCCTCGGCACCTCGATGGCGGTCGCCCGCGCCGCCTCCCTCGCCCACGGCCTGCCGCTCTACCGCTGGATTGGCGGCACCAACGCGCACGTCCTGCCCGTGCCGTTGATGAACGTGATCAACGGCGGCGCGCATGCCGACAACAACCTGGACATCCAGGAGTTCATGATCGCGCCGGCCGGCTTTGACAACTTCGAAGATGCGCTCCGCTGCGGCGCCGAGATTTTTCACACGCTCAAGAAGGTGCTCTCCGCGAAGGGCTACAGCACCTCTGTGGGCGATGAAGGCGGGTTTGCGCCCAACCTGGGCTCGAACGCGGAGGCGTTGGAGCTGCTGTCTGCGGCGGTCGAGAAGGCCGGCTACAAGCTCGGCGAGCAGGTGTTCTTCGCGCTGGACGTCGCCGCCAGCGAGTTTTACAAGGACGGCGTGTACACCTGCGGGGGCGCAGCGATGGACGCTGCCGGGATGATCGCGATGTACGCCGATCTCGTCGGCAAATTTCCGCTGGTCTCCATCGAAGATGGCCTGGACCAGAACGATTGGACCGGCTGGAAGGCGCTCACCGACCAGTTCGGCAAGAAGGTGCAGCTCGTCGGCGACGACCTGTTCGTGACCAACACCGCCCGGCTTGCGCGCGGCATCCAGGAAGGCGTGGGCAACGCGATCCTCGTGAAGGTGAACCAGATCGGCACCATCACCGAGACGCTCGACGCGATCCAGATGGCCCAGGGCGCCGGCTGGCGCGCCGTGCTCTCCCACCGCTCCGGGGAGACCGAGGACACAACGATCGCAGACCTTGCCGTCGCCACGAACGCAGGCCAGATCAAGACCGGATCGCTCTCGCGCACCGACCGCACCGCGAAGTACAACCAGCTCCTCCGCATCGCGGGCGAGCTGGATCGGGCCGGAAAGTATGCTGGCCGCGCTGCTTTGCGCTGCTGAGCTCCGCACCTGCTACACCCTTTGTCAAGGGTGTGCTATCGTCCCCGCACTCCGAACCAAGGTGTCCTGATGTTGCTCCTCACCATGCTGGCCTGCTCCAACGTTGATGAACATGCGTGGAGCGCAGGCGGCACCCACTACGCGACTGGCGAGATGTACTCGCCGGGCATCGACACGGCGGCGGGGGACGACACGGCGGGCGGGGATGACACAGCCAGTGGGGATACGGCGGCGGGCACGTTCTCGCCCACGTCCGGACCGACCTGCGCGTTTGAGGAGCAGCCCAACATCGGGGATACCATCACCTGCACGGCGAGCTTCTTCGAGACCGACGCGCTCGCGTTGGACGGCGGCACGGTGATCCTGAACCTGGACGATTCCACGAACACGACGATCCTGTCCACTGCCCTCGACATCTCCAGCACCGGCGGAGATGGCGCGCAGTTGGATGAGACCGAGGTGATGTTCTACATCCAGGACATCGACACCGCCGAGACCTACACCCTCCGGTTCCTGTACGAGCAGAAAGAGGGCGCGACGACTGAGGAGTTTGAGGTCAGCATCTGAGCGCGCCATCGCGTCTGTCCCATGGCGCGATGACCCCGATCCCCGCTATGTTGCAGTGCCCGGAGCCTCCATGCGCGCACTGCTGATCAACCCCGCCATGAACATGGCCAAGCTCGGTCGGTTCGCGGGGCTCTTGGAGCCCATGCCGCCCACCGGGATCGCTTACATCGCCGGGGCGCTCGTCGCCGCAGGCGTTCACACCCGCTTCATCGACATGTTCGCCGAGAAGCTCGACGGCAAGCAGGTGGTCGAGCGGGCGAGGCGGTTCGCGCCGGACCTCGTCGGCATGACGGTGCTGACGCCCAGCGCGCCGACCTGCGAGGCGTTGGCCAAAGCCCTTCGCGCGGTGCTGCCGAACGTGAAGATCGTCTGGGGCGCCGTCCACGCGGATGTGTTCGCCAAAGACATCTTGCGCGCGGGATCGGCCGACTTCGTGGTGCATCACGACGGCGAGGACACGATCACCGAGCTGGCCGCCGCGCTGGAGAGCGGCGAGAAGGACTTCGGCACGATCGATGGTCTCACTTGGATGGACCACGGGGAGCCCGTCACCAACAAGACGCGCGCGCTCCGTCGGGATCTCGACACCCTCGCCTACCCCGCCTGGGATCTCACGCCCTACCACCGCTACGGCCTGCTCCCCTTCGCCGACATGGAGAAGCCGATCCTCACGATGACCGGCTCGCGCGGCTGCCCCTATCGTTGCGACTACTGTTCGCTCCTCCACTCCGGCAAGGTGTATCGGCGCCGCGATCCGTTCAAGATCGTCGATGAATACGAGTACCTGGTGGACCGCTACGGCGTGAAACAGATCGGCCTGGTCGATCCCATCTTCCCGCTCATCATCAAGGATCTCCGCCCGTTCTGCGAGGAGCTGGTCCGCCGCAAGCTGGACCAGAAGTGCGTCTGGCTCTCGGAGACCCGGGCGGACCGCCTGGACGAAGAGACGTGTCGGCTCATGTTCGAAGGAGGCTGTCGGCGCGTGCTGATCGGCATCGAGTCCGGCGTGGACATGCTGCTGGGCAACGTGAACAAGAACCTCACGACCGAGAAGGTGCGCTGGGGCGTGAACAACGCGCGCAATGCCGGTCTCCAGACGGTCGGGCTCTTCATGATCGGCATGCCGGGCGAGACCCCCGAAATGACCCGCGAGACCATCGAGTTCGCGGTGGATCTCGACCTCGATTTTGCCAAGTTCGCGATCACCGTGCCGTTCCCGGGCTCCAAGCTCTTCGAAGACCAGTGGCAGAAGACCCTGTTCCGCGACGACTGGGAGAACTACACGACCTTCAACCCCGACGCCGACCGGCTGATCTACCACCCCGAAGGCTACGACCCTGAGCTGCTCATCAAGATGCAGAGCTACGGGCTCCGTCGGTTCTACATGCGCTACGAACAAGTGCGCAAGCAGCTTATCGACCTGAAGACCATCAACCCGAAGATGATGCTCTATGGGTTGTACGGCATGGCGATCTGAGGGGCGGCTTGGACCCCAGGGCGGGGGAACGGCCGGGCCGTGGAACGCCGCTGGAATCCGGCGCGGTCGTTTGCGCGGGAGGAGAGATCGGGCGGCGATGTTGAACAGCCCTCATCCGCCCGCGAAGACGCGGGCACCTTCTCCCGCAAGCGGGAGAAGGGTAGGACCATCCTGGCAGGTTCACCCACCGGATCCGCCCCCGTCCTCCCCTTCTCCCTCCGGGAGAAGGTGGCGCGGTACTCCGCGGCGGATGAGGGCTCCCCGGGGATTTTGAACACCCGCCCCCCCGCCATCCCAGTTAGCCTGCCCCATGGACCCAACCCTGCTTCAATCCTCCAAGTTGTTCGCGGGGTTGGACGTGGACAGCAGCGAGGCGCTCGCTTCGATGGCAGAGGAGCGGAAGTTGGCGACCGGCGCGAGCCTCGTGCAGCAGGGAGATGCGGGGACTGCCGTCTACATCGTGCTCTCCGGCACCACAGAGGCCTCCTCCCGTAGCGCCGAAGATGGCCTGGAGTACAACCACCCTGCGCCGCTGGTCGGCGACGATTGCGGCCTCGCGGAGTCGCTCTGCAACGCGACACACGCTGTGAGCGTCCGCGCGAAGACCTCGATGCGCGTCGCCGTGATCCCGCGTGAGGGCATCGCCGGAGCGTGTGGCCTGCGGCCGGAGCTTGCGGTGGCGCTGATGACCCGGGTCTCGGTGCGCGCGTGCGCCGAGCGGGTCTGTCGTACGTCCCCGGTTGTGGACCTCTCGCGGGTTCGGCTCGACGAGCGGCTGTGGGAGCTGATCCCCCGCCCGATCCTGGCCCGCCACCGCGCGCTGCCGCTCGCCCTGCACGGCGGCGTGCTGATCGTCGGGTTCGTGGACCCCGCCGACCCCACCGCGCGTGAGGAGGTGCAGCGTGCGGTGCCCGCGCTGCGCGTCCGGCCTGTCCCCCTCGATGCCCTCGGCTTCGACCAGACCTACCGCACCCGCGTGATCGCCGCCGTGGAGCGCAAGACCGGTGGCATGGACGACGCGCGCTGGTACGCCTCCGTGAAGCACAAGGCGTACGACTTCAAGTTCCTCGAGAGCAGCGTCACGAACACGGCAGACGACAAGGTGCCCGCAGTGCCAGGCGACGTGGTGATCTCGTTGATGAACAAGATCATCGGGGAGGCGCTCGATCTCGCCGCGTCGGACATCCACATCGAGCCGACTGAGCATGAGCTGCTGGTGCGGTTTCGCGTGGACGGTCACCTGCGACGCAGACCGGAGGCCATCGAGCGAAAGCTGGCCGCACCGCTGGTGTCGCGGCTCAAGGTGCTCGCGCGCATGGACATCGCCGAGCGGCGGCGCGCCCAGGATGGCCGGATCGCGCTCGCCCAGGGCAACCGCCGGATCGATCTGCGGCTCGCGACGGTGCCGGCGCGCTTCGGCGAGCGCATCGTTCTACGGATCCTCGACCCCGTGTCGATCCTCATCGATTTGGAAAAGCTGCTGCTGGTCCCCGCGGCGTGTGATGCGTTCAAGGCGATGCTGGATCGTCCCCAGGGCATGGTCATCGTCGCGGGGCCCACGGGGAGCGGCAAGACTACGTCGATCTACAGCGCGATCCTTCGCTTGCGCAAGTCGGACATCAACATCCTGACCATCGAGGATCCCATCGAGTACGGGGTGGAGGGGGTCACGCAGGTCCAGGTGAACGAGGGGGCGCAGGTCACGTTCTCGACGGCGGTGCGGAACTTTTTGCGGCAGGATCCCGACGTCATCGTCGTCGGCGAGACCCGCGACCCGTTGACCGCCGCGACGTCGGTCGAGGCGGCGCTGACCGGCCACCTCGTTCTGACCTCGCTCCACGCGAACGATGCCATCGGCGCGCTCGTCCGCCTACGCGAGATGGGAATTGAGCCCTTCCTGCTCGCCCACACGGTGATCGGCGTCATCAGCCAGCGCCTGGTGCGCCGCATCTGCCCGCACTGTCGCGAACCTGCCGCCTACCACCGCGATCTCGTTCAACCGCTCGGCCTGTTCGCCGACGACGACACCACGATGTCCTACACGCTCTTCAAGGGACGGGGCTGCGCGCTCTGCAACTTTCAGGGTTTTCGCGGTCGGGCCGCGGTCTTCGAAGTGCTCACCATCGATGACAAGCTCCGTATCGACGTCGCCTCCGGCGCCTCGGCGGGGGCCCTTCAGGAGGCCGCTACGACCGCCGGGCTCCTGCAGCCCATGCGCGACTACTGCCGCCACCTCGTGACCGCCGGCGTGACCACCCCCGAAGAGGTCGCGCGGGTGCTGTTCATGGAGCGGTGAAGCTCATTCGGGTTCGGTATCCGCCAGCAGTGGGTAGCCCGCCGCCGTGGCGTGCCCCACCGCCTGGGAGGCCTTCGTCTCCGCGATCTCCTTGCTGTAAATGCCCGCCACACCTTTGCCATTGCGATGGACGGTCAGCATGATCCGCGTGGCCTCGACCTGGGTCTTGCGGAACACCTCCATCAGGATCCAGGTCACGAACTCCATCGTGGTGTAGTCGTCGTTGTGCAGGACGACCTTGAACTGCCGGGGTTTTTCGACGCGATCTTTGAGCGCGGTCCCGGGATCGCCCTGGCCAGGGGTGGTGTCGGGGGGCTTCGGGTCTTTGGGCATGGCGGGGATCTATCCACCGCGGAGGAGGCTGGAGGCTTTAGGCCGGAGGCTGGAGGAAGAGGGGGGGCTACGGGGTGCGGGCCACGGGGGGGGAGCTGGCGGGCTTCATTCCTTCGGCCGGGCGTTTTGCCTCGGGCCGTGAGCCGCCCGAGGGCATCCGGCGCCCCCGGGAGCCCGCCCCGGTGTGAAGCGGCGTCCGACGGCCGCGAGGAACGGCGCTGCCCGCGTTCGAGCCGCCCGTCCCCGCGTCCCCTCCCACGTTAGCACCATCGCGCGAGGTCTCCATGCGTGCAACCCTGCTTTCCCTCTCTCTGCCCCTCGCCTTGCTCGCTTGCCAGGACTACCGGCTCAAGGGCGCGCCGGACGACCCCGTCGACGACGTGGACAGCGACACCGCGCCAGTGGACACGTACGTCGAGGACACCGAGCCGCAGGACAGCCCCCCCGAGGACACCGGCGAGGTCGTGATCCCCGACACCGGAGAGGTCGCGACCGAGTCGGTCTATCTGAACACCTCCTCGACGTTGTTCAGCTATGACCCAGGTACCAACACCGCGACGCAGATCGGCAGGTTTTCGATGGGCGGCCGCGATGTGACAGACATGACCGACATCGCGATCGATCTGTCGGGTCACATGTTTGGCGTCACGTTCAGCACGCTGTACCAGATCAACCCGAGCACCGCGGCGGTCACGATGGTGGCGCCGGTGAGCGACGATCTGACAGGCTTGACCTTCGTCTCAGACGGTCGGCTGGTCGGAACGGGGAGCCGGGTCTCGTTTGTGGATACCTCCACGGGGGCGCTGACCCAGCTCGTCGCGTCGGGTCGCTACACGACGTCTGGGGACATCATCGGGCTGCCGGACGGAATGTTATATTGGACCGTTGAGGGTGGGGACGATCTCGTTCAGGTGGACCCCAACTCGGGCGCGACGGTCAACATCGGGAACATCGGGGTGAGCGCGCTCTACGGGCTCGGGTATGCGGACGGCGTGCTGCTCGGGTTCACCTCGGGCGGCCGTGTGGTGGACATCGACGCTGCGACCGCGCGCAACAGCAACGGGCGTACGCTCTCGGGTTCGTGGTGGGGAGCGACGACGAACCCGGTGTTGTGGTAGGGGAGGCCGTAGGCCGTAGGCTTTAGGCTGGAGGTGGGGAGCTGCGCGGCCGCGACGGCGACCACGAGGACGGCAAGAATCGTCAAGCATCCGCCGCCCTTTCGCGGCTTGATGTGTTTGCGGATCCAGTCGGCGTCGTTCATTCGGGCAGATCCCCGGGGGCGATCCAGCCCCTGAGCACGTCTTCGACCTGGCCGAGGCGGTCCTGGCCCCAGAACCGCTGCGGGGCCCGGCCCGGCTGACGAAGGATGATCGTTGGGGCGCCGAACACCCCGGTCCGGGCGGCCTCCTCCGTCTGGGCGAAGAGCACCTCGCGTTGGGTCGGCGCGGCGTCGGGATCCCCGCCGAGATCCTTGAGCACCTGGGCATCGCCGATGTCGAGGCCATTGACCCACGCTGCGTGAAACACGCGCTCGATGAAAGGCTCGGGATCCGGGTGGGCGAGCGTACAGCGTAGGGCGAGCACGCTCCGAATCGGGAAATGCGGCGAGAATTGGAAGGGGACGCCCCAGCGCTCGGCGTGCAGCATGACATCGCGGAGATACCAGCGACGTTTGGCATCGGAGAACGCGAACAGCGGAACTTCTACCTGGCCGATCGCCTTGAAAAGCGCGCCGAGGAGGAACGGGCGGTGTCGGATCTTTGCGCCGGTTCGGGTCCCCAGGGCACGGATCTGCGTGCTGGCGAGGAAGGCGAACGGGGAGCTGTAGTCGAACCAGAAGTCGAGCGTGGCTTCGGATGGCGGGTCCAACGGGATCAGGGCGGGGGCGGGTGGACGGCCGAGCGCGGCCTCGACGAAATCCAAGCGGTCGTGCCCCCAGAAGAGCTGGGCGCCTCCTGCATCATCGTGGACGACCAGCGCCGGGGCCCCGAACACGCCAAGGCCGATGGCCGCTTCGGTCTCGATGCGCAAAGGCTCCCGCTCGGCCTCAAGGTCGAGCTCCGGAAATCCATGCTCGGCCGCCAGCCGGCGTACGAACGACTCCTCCTCGATGGGCTGCTGGTCGGCCCAATAGGCGCGGAAGAGGGCGTGGACCAGGGGGCGGGCGTCGCCGCGACGGTAGGCGGCGAGCGTGGCGCGGAGGGCGTGAACGGTGCGCCGAGGGTGCGCCATCGGGAAGTCGAGAGGCAGACCCGCGCGGACCAAGGCGCGCTGCTGATCGTGGAGCGTGTGAAGCGCCTTTTGGGGGGAGAGCGTGAGCGCCAGGTTCTGCGCGGTCCCGAGCGCCCGGAACACGCCGCCGAGCAGGAACGGGCGATAGCGCAACGTGGCGCCGCTGCGTGCGGCGGTCTCCTGGATCACGCCGGAGGCGGCGTAGGCGTAGGGGCACGAGTAGTCGAACCAGAAGTCGAGGTGCATGGGGCTTGGTAACTTGGGGAGCAGCCGGCTTCCCTTGACGCGTCAACTTTAGGCAGGATCTTCCGAGGTTGTTAGGGGGGCGGGTCTTGGGAGGTCTCGCTGGAACGTCTCGGTCTTTTCGTGTGTCTCGGGTGCGCTGGGCTGATGGGCCTGGGCGCGGTCGTTTCCACACCTTCGGCGCCGACGATCGCCTCGTTGGTGCCCACAGCGGCGGCGTCCGATCTGGCCGGGATCGCCCAGGCGGTGGCCGTCGCGCCAGAGAGTGTTTTGCGGCTGGCTTCGAGCCTCGTCGAGGCCCCGGAGTTGCCGTCGCCGGGCACCGTCCGGGATGCGCTGGCAGCGGGCGATGCGATGACGGCGCGCACGACCGCCGACGCGATGTTGGAGTTTCTCCGCGCACAGTCGGCCGGGCTGGACGCCGACGTGGTCCGGCGGCTGGCGACCGAGCTCTGTGAGGTTCGCGCCGACGCGATCTGGGCGCTCGGCGCTCCGCCCAGGGGGTCGCAGGGCGCGTTCTTACGCCGCACGGTGGCCGGCGCCACGCTGGGCGACTGGCAATACGGTGTGCCGGCGTCGGTCACCCTGGCTCAGGCGATCCTGGAGAGCGACTGGGGGCGATCCGCGCCTGGACACAACCTTTTCGGAATGAAGGGCAAGGGCCCGGCGGGGTCAACCGTCCGGCGGGTCGTGGAGTACCGGAAAGGTCGGCGTACGACGCGGCTGGATCCGTTCCGCGCCTACCACAGCGAGGCCGAGGCGCTGGCCGATCATGCCCGCCTGCTTGGCACGCGCCGGGTCTATGCCAAGGCGCGGCAGGCGGGGGAGGACCGCCGGAAGTTCGCCCAGGCCCTGGTCGGGATCTACGCCTCCGACCCGACCTACGCGCGCAAGCTCGACACGTTGATCGTGCTGTTTCGCCTGGACCGCTTTGACTGGAGCGCGAGCGGAGCGGCTGCCCCAGAGGCCCTCGGAATGGGCTCGGTGGACCCCGCGCTCGGGCCGCTCGACAGCCTCTGGCAGGTGCCGGCGGGGTGGGGTTGGGGACCAGGAGGCGAAGGCGAGAGGGGAGGCGGCGCCGGTGGGGCGGGCCGCCGCTGATTTGCCCTGAGGAGAAGCGCCGGGTGGACGACGGTCTCTCCAGGGCATCGCACGTCAGCCCCAGCCCGCCGCTGAGCCAAGCGGGCTTTCGGGGGATCTCCCGCGGGCCGAACTACGGCTCCCCGGCGGCAATGGCGATATGCCCGGCGCCAATGGACTCCCCTCCGAACTCCACCTCGCTTCGCCCCGGCGCTCTCACCAGAGCGCTCCGACGCTGGCTTCAGCACGGGTCCGAAGGCGACCACGGAGCCGAGACCTGGCCCTGGTACAAGGTGCTCTGGCTCACAGGCGTCGACTACTACTCCACTCTCGGCTATCAGCCCGGCATCGCGCTGATCGCGGCCGGCGCGCTGGCGCCGCTGGCCACCACCGTGCTCGTGCTGGTCACGCTCTTTGGGGCCGTTCCGATGTACCGGGAGGTCGCACGACGGTCCTTTCTGGGCCAGGGTTCGATCTCCATGCTGGAGCGGCTCCTCTCCGGCTGGGCCGGCAAGATGTTCATCCTGAACCTGATCGGGTTCGCCGTCACCGCCTTCATCGTCACCATGACGCTCTCGGCCGCCGACGCTGCGCTCCACCTCGCGGAGAACCCGATGCTCTCGCAATGGCTGGGTGGCAGGGAGGTGTCGCTGACCATCGGGTTGCTGGTGTTGCTTGGAGTGGTTTTTCTGCGCGGGTTCCGGGAGGCCATCGGCGTGGCGGTCTGGATCGCCATCCCGTACCTGGTGTTGAACGTCATCGTCATCTGCAAGGGGCTGCTCATTCTCTACCAGCAGCCGGAGCTCGTGGTGTCGTGGCAGTCGGCGCTGTCGCTCCGGGGCAACCCCGCTGGGCTCGCGCTCCTCGCCGTCCTTACGTTCCCGAAGCTGGCGCTGGGCCTGTCGGGCTTTGAGACGGGCGTCACGGTGATGCCGCTCGTGCGAGGCCTGCCCGGCGATGCAAGGGGGGGCGGCCCGCCGATCGGACGCATCCGGGCCACAGAAAAGCTGCTCCTCACCGCCGCGATCATCATGAGCGGCGTGCTGATCGGCTCCAGCGTCGTCACGACGATCCTCATCCCTGAGGCGGCCTGGCGGGAGGGGGGGCCCGCAAGCGGTCGAGCCCTGGCGTGGCTGGCGCACGAGCATCTGGGTGCCGCGTTCGGCACCGTCTATGACCTTTCGACGGTCCTCATTCTCTGGTTCGCAGGCGCCTCAGCGATGGCGGCCCTCCTGAACATCATCCCGCGCTACCTGCCCAGGTTCGGGATGGCGCCGCAGTGGGTCGGGTTCGTGCGCCCGCTGATCCTCACCATCACCGCCATCAACATCGCCGTCACGTTCGGGTTCGACGCGGAGGTCGAGGCGCAGGCGGGGGCGTACGCGACCGGGGTGCTCGCCCTGTTCGTCTCAGCCGCAGTCGCGGTGACGCTGGCCGTGCGAGCGGAAGCGAAGGTCGACCGCAAGCCCCCCTGGCGGGCCATGCCATTCGCCGTCATCACCCTGGTGTTTGGCTTCGCGTTCGTCGACAACGTCTGGGAGCGCCCCGACGGACTGTACATTTCAGCTGCCTTTATCCTCGCAATCCTGCTCATCGGGGCGCTGTCGCGGTACTGGCGCGCCACGGAGTTCCGCGTGGAGCGCTTGGCCTTCGAGAACTCGGAGGCCGAAGCCCTCTTCGAGGAGATGCGCGCGCAGAGGGTGCACTTCGTGACGGTCCGGCACCTCGACCCCGCGTACGCCAAAGTGAAGAAGCGCATCCGGCAGCACTATGCGGTCTCCGGGCCGATCGCGTTCCTGCATGTTGAGTTGGCGACGGATCGGAGCGACTTTGATGCCGCGCTCTCCGTTCGGGTGCAGCGGCTCGGGGACGACTTCCGGGTCACAGTGCACAACGCCGTCGCCGTGGCGAACGCGATCGCGTTCGTGAGCGACCAATTGGACCCGAAGAGCATCTTTCTGGGGCTGACGCGGGAGAATCCGATGACGCAGGCCTTCCGCTACGTCCTCTGGGGCGAAGGCGAGACGGGCATCCTCGTCTACCAGGTGCTCCTGAAGAGGTGGGCCGAGACGCACGAGGACGACGTCCGACCGAACATCTTCCTCATGAGCGATTGACGCCTACTTCGAAGGCTTCTTCCCTGCCTTCTTCGCGAGGATGGCCTCCATCTGGTCCATCACCCCGTTCATCTGGGCCGCGAGCGCGTCGTAGGGCGCGGGCGTGGCGAGATCGACCCCGGCGGTCTTCAGCAGCACATAGGGATCATCCGAGCCGCCGGCTGAGAGCAACGTGATGTACCGATCCAAGGCACCGGGCTTCTTGGCAAGGATGTCGGCTGAGAACTGCGATGCGGCAGCGATCGACGTCGCGTACTGGTACACGTAGAAATTGTAGTAGAAGTGCGGGATGTACGCCCACTCTACACCCTCCCGCGCGCTGATCCGTGTGACGTCGTTGGCATCACCCTCCACATCGCCGTAGTACCGCCGCAAGATCTCCAGGTAGGTCGCGGACAGTCCTTCGCCGGTGAGCGGCTGGCCCTTCTCGACCTGGTCGTGGATCGCCAACTCAAACTCGGCGAATTGGGCCTGGCGGAAGTAGGTCGTGCGGAGGCCCTCCAACTGCGAGCCGAGAAAGAACAACTTCTCGTCGTCGCTCTTCGCGCCCTTGAGCATCGTCTGCATCAAGAGCGCTTCGTTGCAGGTTGAGGCGATCTCCGCGATGAACGTGGAGTAGTCGGCCTTCGGGTAGGGCTGCGCCTTCGCGGACAGCACGCTGTGGATACCGTGGCCCCACTCATGCGCGAGCGTGGTGACCGACTCGTAGTCCCCGTTGTAGTTGAGCAGCAGGAACGGGTGTACCGCATACGCGGCGCCGTCCATGTAGGCGCCCCCGCGCTTACCGGGGCCCGGGTAGACGTCCATCCAGCGCCCCTTGAACCCTGCGCTGAGCTGGTCCGTGTAGTTTTTCCCGAGGGGCTTCGTCGCTTCCAGCGTGAGCGCGGTCGCCTCATCCACGGTCCAGGATCGATCGCTTTTGACCAGCGAGGGGTACAGGTCGTGATAGCCCAGGTCTGAGATACCCAGCATCTTGGACCGTAGTTTCAAGTACCGATGCAGGGTGGGCAGGTTCTTGTTCGTGGACGAGACCAGCGTGCTGTACACCTCCGGCGGCACGTGGTCGGCGTCCACCGAAGCGGCGACCGAGCTTGGGTAGCGGCGAGCCTGGGCGGTGAACCAGTGGCCCTCCACCGCCGCGCCGAGGGTGGCACCCAAGACGCCCTGGTAGTTCGCGATCGCCCCGTAGAAGGCGTTGAACACGGTGTTTCGGTCATCGCGGTCAGGGGCCGCTCGCCAGTAGGTCCAAGCTGAGGGATCCAGCGTGACCTTGGTGCCATCCTTCAACGTGACCTCTGGCCAGGGCAGCTCCGCGCTGACGAGGAGCCCGCGGATGTGGTCGGGCTCGCCGAGGATGGTGCCGGCGCTCGCCAGGAGGGTCTCGCCCGCGGCGTCGAGCGTGTGGGGCGCATCTTGCACCGTCGAACGCAGGTAGTAGTCGTACGGGGCGAGCCCCGGGTCGGCCTTGATCGCGGCTTCGATGGCCGCGGAGCCCATCGTGATCAGCTCTGGCGCATAAAACGCCTGTGCTTCGCCAAACCGGTTGTAGGCGAGGCTCGCGAGCTGGGAGCGCGCTTGCCACTCGGCGTCACGCGTGTCCACGTTGGAGATGTTCTGGGCGTAGACGCCCACGCGCATGACCTGCTCCTGCACCGCGAAGCGCTTGTCCAAGCAAGGCTTGAGCTCGGTCTTGAGCTTGCCCTCGCACGCGGCCAGCGTGTCGGATTCGGCGTTCACCTTGTCCAGCGCGGCCTGCCAGGCCGCAAGCGACGGGTACACCCCGGTCAGGTCCCACTTGTCTTCGGGGCGAGGCACGGGCGCATCGCCGGCGAGGGCGGAGCCGAGGACGGCAGAGGCGAGCAGGACGAGGGCAGGGGCGTACGGGCGATGCAAGAGGGCTCCGGGTGGTCGGCGGGCGGCTAACGCCCTGCTTTGTAGGGGGCACGCCCCACGCCCCGCGAGCCGGGGTGCGCCGGTTCCTCACGCGGGGGGGCGCTCGGGTTGATGTCACGGTGACGTTGAACAGGGCGGCCACGGGGGGCCGCCGCTACGCGGCCCCAGCGCCAACTGCAGGGGAAGACCCCCAGCGCACGCTTCGGGCTACTCGCCAGAGAGCTCCTCGCGAAGCTCGGCCCAGCCCTCGTACACGTCGTCCACGGTGATCGTCGCGTCGATGAACGGGAGTTCGATGCGCCGCCCCGGGCCATAGCGTCGAAGCATCCACGTCTCTTCGTCCACCCGGGTGAACACGTCGATGCGGGGCCGGGCATGGTCCACCAGTACGTAGACGAGCAGGCTGGGGATCGTCATGTAATGGTCGAATTTCTCGCCGCGGTCGTAGGCGGCGGTGCTCGGGGAGAGGACCTCAAACAGCACGGTGGGGTTGGTGGCAGCGTTCTTGTCGCTCCGATCTCGGACGAACGGGCCGCAAACCACGGAAAGGTCCGGGTAGGTCAGCAGCCGGCTCGGGCAACGAACGCGAAGATCGGCGTCAAATACCCGACATGGCTTGCCCCGAAGCGCGCTGGCGACCGACACCGTCACGTTGGTTTTGAGCAGCGCGTGCTCGGGCGTCCCCCCTGCCATCGCGACCACGACGCCGTCCAGCCACTCGTGCTTGTCGAGGCTGGCCTCTTCGTCGGCGAGGTACTGGTCCAACGAGATGTGGGCGAGGGCGGCGGAGGACATGGGGGCATTCTACCTGACGGACGCGAGTCAGCCCACCCGCAACCGCCACGCCGCAACATGTTCGCCATCCGGCGCATGGAGCGCGAACACCGAGGAGAACGCGAGGATCGCAGCCCCGTCCGTGATGCGCGCCTCCGTCCCGGTCGGTCCGACGGCCCAGCCCTCTGCGTGGATGGCACGTACGATCAATTCGTCGTGCCGAAGGCCGACCCAGAGCCGCCGCGGACCGCCGACGCGTGCCATCGCGCTGCCGCGGATCGTGAGCAGCGACGCGGACTGCCACGCGAGCCAGTCGTCGGCCTCGCCGATGGCGAAGACCGGGATCTCGCCAGCATCTTCGGTGCGAATCGGCAAGTCGAGCGCCGGATCGGGCTCCACATCCATCGCCTGATAGGCGGCCGTGAGGTGCGCGCGGAACAGCTCGTCGAAGATGTGCCCAACGGGGTTGGAGAACTCGTCGCCGTACCACCAGAACCAGTCGCTGCCCTCGGCGGCGTAGAGGTGAAGGCGCGCGGCCTCGGGGCGACCGACCCGGTCCCAGGTGCGGCGGGCGGCGGCGAGCAAGCGCCAGGCGGCGCGGTCCTCCTCGTGGCCGATCCAGATCTTGAAATCCGCGTGGATCCACGAGCCGGTGTGGAGCTGGTCGATCCCGCGGGCTGGGGTGTCGCGCACAAAGTCCCCCACGGTGCTCGTGTGGCGGGAGGTGAGCAGCGCGGTCAGGAACGCCTCGCCGGCGTCCTCGTAGTGCTCCCAGGGGTTCTCCCCGTCGAGGGCGAGCAGGGCGGGGCGGTTGCCGGCGCGGCGGATCAGATCGACCGCGGCGCGCTCGCCGGGCCATCCCTGGTAGGTGAAGCCGACGCGGTCGGAGAGGGCGTGGTCGCGGAAGACCAGCGTCGCGTTCTCAAACCGGGCCGGGCGGCTGGGGTCCGCGTTTGGGTCGGAGCGGGCGAGCACCTCCTCGTCGCTGGCGATCCAGTCAAAGCCGAGCGCTGCGGCCATGCGGACGACCTCGGGGCTGACGGACCCCTCGGACGGCCAAAGCCCGATGACGGGAGCGCCGATCCAGGCCGAAACCCGGGCTTTGCCCTGCCGGAGCTGATCTTCAGCGTCTTCGGGAAAGGCGAAGCCCGGGTCTGGAACGCCCGGCAGGCAGCGATCCGCGTGTGCGGTGTTCACCAGCAGCGGAAGGATGGGGTGGAACCAGGGGGATGCGCTCACCTCGGGCAACCCCTGGTACAAGGCACGTAGTTCCCGAAGGATCTCGCGTTGGATGGCCACGACGGCGTCGAGATCCACCTGGGTGAACCCCGTGCCTTGGAGCCGGAAGCGCGCGAGGATCGGGTGGTCGGTGAGCGCCGAGAAGCCGAACCAGGCGAGCTCACCCCAGACGATGCGGTCGAGCAGCTCGGGCTCGGAGAGCGAGGCAGCAGGCCGCTCCACGAGCCGGGCGAAGGCCGGGAACCAGGCGAGACGACGGGGGCTGCCGAGGGTGGCCTCGTCGGCGAGCTGCAGGCGCTGCTCCGCGGAGAGGCTCGCGAAGGGGATGTGCAGGAGTCGGAAGGCCGGGTCCATGCCGCCCGCCGCGTAGTGATCGAGCTGGTCGAGGAGCGAAGGAACGAGGTTGATCGTGGCTCGCGCGCCGGTGCGGTGCAGCAGCCAGGGCACATCGCGGTAGCCCCGGAGCGCGTGCTTGCGGACCCAGGGCAACACCGGCTCGCCGGTCGCGGGGTGCCGGTAGTCCGGCTGGTGCATGTGGAGGAGGAGAGGGAGAGTCATGCGAACCGCCGGGCGATGGCCCTGGCAGGCTGGCGGGGGTCTGGGGCGGCGATGGTCAGGGAGATCGCGGACGTGACCCGACCCTCGGCGACGAGGCGGGCGGCCTCGTGGTCGCCGTCCTCGGGGGCATCGCAGAGCACGAGGCCCGGGCCGGTGAGACCCAGGAGGATGGCGGCTTCTGCGAGGGGGGCGCCGGGGATGGTGTAGATGAAGTGGACGCGGGGTGCCTTCTCGGGGCCGTTGGCGCGGAGGGCTTCCAGATAACGGTGGTCCGCCTGGGCGCAATTCTCCTCGCTGGTCAAGACCACGGCGGTGGTGGCCGGGTCGTCTGGGTAGAGGTCGCGGAGCCGCGCCAGGGCGAGGATGCCGGCGCGGACAAAGGTGTCCGAACGCCCCAAGTTGACGGCGACAGTGCCATCCGGGAGGCGCGGCAGGTCGGTGACGGGGATGGTGTCGGCCTCTACGAGGATGTCGGGGGAGGGGGCGGACCCGACGGGGACTGAAGCGGCGTTCTGCTGGGGAGGTGACCCTGTGGCGGGAGGGAGCGA
>CANKNP010000077.1 GCA_947483545.1 Deltaproteobacteria bacterium
AAGGCGGCCGGCGGACCGCAGGCGTTCCACCGCTTCTTCGCCGATCAGGGCCGCGCGGGCTTTCTGCGCGTTGCGGCGGACGCCGCGTTCGCCCTCGGCGACACCGACACCGGCGGCCGCATCCGCCTGAACGCGATCGACCGCGCCGTGGGCAAGGCCTACGATCCGCTCTTCGCCCTCTCCGTCGCCGCCTGGGACGCTGGAAACCGCAACTCGGTGCGCGCCACCGAGATGGTTCATCCCCTTGTCGGCCAGATCCCCGGTCTCGATGTCGCCCGCCTCCCCCTCGACGCACTCCACGTTCGGCTTAGTCGGAGCGCCGCCCCCGGCGTTCCGATGCACTGACGCCTTCTCTGAACGAGGTCGCTTGATGCCTTTCTCGAATCCCTCGAACCGCACCGCCTCCCCGGCTCAGCTCGTGCTCCTCGGCACCGGCCTCGTTGCGGCCCTCGCCACCACGGGCGCGACGCTCAACTTCTACGAGGAGTCGCTGCCCAGCACGCTGAACCCCCTCTATGCGCAGTCGATGGTCGACTACCGCAGCCAGGAGCTGGTGTTCGACCGGATCTACTTCCACAGTCCCATCGACAACCAGCTCATCTCCCGGGTCGTGGAGAAGGGCGAGGTGGCCGACGGCGGCAAGTCCTTCCGGCTGACCCTCAAGGCGGGCTTGAAGTGGCACGATGGCAAGCCCGTCACCGCCAAGGACGTCTGCTTTACCGTGAGCGCCATGCTCGATCCGGGCACCACCAGCCCGATCGCCGAGGGCTACCGCACCATCCTCGCGGGGTGCGATGCCGAGAGCCAGTTGGTCGCCCTCGTCCGGTTCACCAAGGTCTTCCACAACCCGAAGGAGCGTTTGGGCTTCGCGCTCATGCCCAGCGATGCGCTCGGCGGCAAGACCGCGATCTCCCCCGATCTCGACTTCTCGGTGCATCCCATCGGGTCCGGGCCCTACAAGGGCAGCCGGGGCAAGCGCGGCGTGAGCTTCGAGGCCTACGCGAACGGCCACCATGCAGCGACGATCTCCAACACGTCGTTGAGCGAGGGCGGCGACCCGATCGTCCAGGTCACCACGCTGCGCAACAATGGCGTGCAAGGCATCATCGCGGTGCCGCCTCCCTTGCGGGCGGACGTGAGCGCGTCGGAGGATCTGCAGCTCAAGAGCTACGACCTCCGGTCCTGGTGGTTCGTCGCGGTGAACACCAAGAAGGGTGCGTTGGCCGACAAGCGTGTGCGCAAGGCCCTGGACCTCATCCTCGACCGCACCGATCTGCGCCAGCTCTCGATCGGCGTGAAGCCCGGGGAGCAGAACAGCCCCTGCGAGTTCATCTCAGGCCCGTTCGTTCAGTCGTCCCCGTTCTACAACCGGGCGATCCCGACCCACGAGAAGAGCGACAAGGCCGCTGCGGCCAAGCTGCTGACGGACGCTGGGCTCACGAACGTCGGCGGCCGCTGGCAGTTCAAGGGCACGCCGGTCACGCTCAACGTCGGCATGCTCGCGCCCCTGGACAACGAGGCGCCCGACCTGCTGCAGCAGATCTCGAACCAGATCGGCGCCGGTGGGTTTGACCGCCAGGAGCAGCGTGTGAGCGCGGACGACTGGAACCGCCGTGTTCTCACCGGCAAAGCCACCGAGTTCGACCTCTTGATCGGCAAGTGGAGCTTCGGCGTGGTGGAGGAGGTCAACCCGATCTTTGAGACCCGGGCCGGGACGAAGGGCACCTTGAACGTGTTCAACTACTCGAACGCAGACGTGGACAACGCGATCGCCGAGTACAACGCGGCGCGCACCGACACCGCGGCGAACGACGCCTACCACAAGCTCCACACGGTGCTCGCGGACGAGCTGCCCTACTTGTTCCTTTGGAAGCTGGACACCAAGTCCGCCTGGCGTACCGAGGTGCGCGGCAACACCATCGCGCCCTACTTCTACTGGACCGAGGTGGACTCCTGGAAGTTCTGAAGCTGAGCGCGCTTCCCGGAGCCGCGCCATGACGTACTGGTGGATCCGTCCCCTCGTGCGGCTCGTCGCGGCGATCGGCCTGCCGGTGGCTGTGCCCGGCATCATCACGGCGCTGATTTGGGCGCTCCCGGGCGATCCCGCCGAGATCATCTGCCCGCCTGCGATGTGTGGGGGTACGGCCGCGCTGGCGGCCCGCTGGAACCTGGACGGCGGACCCTGGCAGTTCTACACGGGGTGGCTGAGCTCGGCGGCGAGCGGCGAGTTTGGAAACTCCTGGCGCGTGCTCCAGGGCGAGTCGGTGCGCACGCTCCTCGACGAGGCGGTGCCCACCACCGCGATCCTACTGCTCGCGGGGCTCGTCCCGGTGGTGCTCTCGGCGATCGCGGGGGCGTCGGGGCGGGTCCCGAACCGGGTCGTGCCGCTCTTCGCCGTGTTCGGGCTCGTGCCGGCCGTGGTGCTCGCGCTCCTCGCCGCGGCGGGCGTGGAGCTTTCCTACGGGGCGGAGAGCTTTGACGCTGAGGGCACGCGGATGCGCATCCTGGCGGGTGCGCTCGTGCTCGGCCTGGCGGACGGCGCTTCGTCGGACACGCTCGGAGGTGTGGGGGCCCTGTTTTCGGCCGAGCGGCGGCAGCGGTACGTGCAGATCGCGCTGCTGCGAGGGGAGCGGCCGCTCTCGAACATGATGCCGAACCTCACCCCCGCGTTGATCGGGCAGATGCGGGCGCGGACGTTGCAGTTGGTCTCGGGCACCGTGGTGGTCGAGGTCGTTCTGCGCATCAACGGGGTCGGGGATCTGCTCTGGAACGGCACGCTGTTGCAGGACTTCGGCGTCGTGATCGCTGCGGCGACGACCTACGCGGTGTTCTCCGCCGTGCTGCTGGGCGTGCAGGCGATGGTGGAGATCGGGGTCGCGCTGTGGGTGCGGCGCGCGCCCAAGGCCCGGGATGTAGGGGTGACCGCAGCACTGGGAGGCGTGGGGTGAGTCGCTGGCTCCCGGCCCTGGTCGCGCTGGCCCTCTTCGGGGGCCTCGTCGCCATGGGCTGGTTCGCGCCGGAGCACCTCGCCAACCCGGACATGAGCGTGGGGCTCAAGGGGTGGCGGGAGGTGCCGCCCTTCGGCACGGACACCCGCGGTCGGCCCTTGTTGGAGTATGCGATGCAGGGGGCGCGTGTGGTCGTGCTTCCGGCGGTCGTGGCCGGCGCGTTCGTGGGCGCGATGAGCGTGCTGGGCGGCTTGCTGCGCTGCGTCGGAGACACCCGTGTGGACACGGCCATCGCTGCCTTCGGGGAGATCGTGGGCGCCCTGCCACGCATGGTCGTGATCCTGGTCGCGGCGATCCTCATCCCCTCGACAGATCGAAGCCTGTTGCCCCTGGCGCTCGCCTGGGCGGTGCTCTGCAGCCCTGGGGCGATGGACGAGGCGGCCGCGGTGGCCGAGCGGCTCGGGGGAGCCCGGTTCGTCGAGGCGCTGCGCGCGCACGGGTTCTCGTGGAACCGGATTTTCCTCTACCACATCGTCGCGCTCAACCTTCGGCCCGTCGTGGTCCGGCAGGCCTGCGAGACGATGACCCAGGTGACGTTCCTCGAGCTCGCTCTCTCCTACCTGTCGGTGCAGCAGAACCAGTCGAGCTTCACCCACCCCGACGCGCTCCGCTCCTGGGCGGACCTCCTCAAGCTTGGCTACCCCTCGCTCGTCGTGCCGAACCTCCCGGGCAGCGACGCGTTGAACACCGGCCATGCGCTCGCCACGGGTCTCCTGCTCGTCGGTGTCGTCGTTCTCTTCGCCCGGCTCGGCACCTACGCCGCCAGGGCCCGGTGAGCAGCGTGGCCGATCCCGTGTTGTTGGAGGTCTCGGGTTTGCGGATCGGCGGGCCCGGCCGCGTGCTGGTCGATGGGGTCAGCGTGGTCGTGCACGCGGGCCGGGTGACCGCGCTCTGCGGCCCCTCAGGCGCGGGCAAGTCGGTCACCGCGCGGGCCTGCATGGGCCTCGTGGACGTCGCCCCGGGCCTGCTCGCCGGCACCCTCCGTTACCCCGGAAAGTCCGACAGGGACTGGTTCTCCGGGTATCTGAACGCGGGTGGGCGCGGCATGGCGAAGCTCGCTCGCGAGACGGAGACCATGCGGGGCGGCTACCTGTCCTACTCGCCACAGGCAGCCTCGAGCGCGCTCAACCCTGGCCGGACCGTCGGCCGCCAGATGCAGATCGCCGTCGCCCGGCGCGTCACCCCCGTGGCCCCCGCGTTGGAGGGCACCATCATTGCGGAGCTCTTGCGGGAGGTCGGCCTCGCTCCGCATGTGATGTCCGCGTTGCCCGTGGAGCTCTCCGGGGGCATGTGTCAACGCGCAGCGCTGGCGATCGCCATGGCCTCCGACCCCCAGGTCCTGCTGGCGGACGAGCCCGAGACAGGGCTGGATCCCGTGCTTCGTCGCCAGGTCGTCGAGCTCCTCCTGACCGTCGGAAAGGCCCACGGCTGCGGCATCCTCCTCATCTCCCACCACGAGGACACGGTCTCCCGCATCGCGGATTCCGTGGTGCGGCTCGCTCCCCCGGCGGGGTCCACATGAGCGCGCTCGTCTCCCTCCGCGGCGTGGGCAAAACCTTCCGGATCCCGGGGGCGTACCCCTGGAGCCCGTCTCGCGAGGTCGAAGCGGTCTGCGCGGTGGATCTCGAGGTCGCGGACGGCGAAGTTGTGGCGCTGGTCGGACAGTCTGGGTCCGGAAAAACCACGGTCTCGCGCATGGTCCTCGGCTTGGAGAAGCCCACCGCCGGGGAGATCTGGATTGAAGGCGTACGCTGGGACAATCTCGGGGAGGGCGAGCGTCAGCGGAAGCGCCTCGCCTACCAGTACGTCCCTCAGGATGCCCTGGCGGCGCTGGATCCCCAGCAGACGGTGATCGAGCACGTCGCGGAGACGCTGATCGTCCTGGCGCGGGTGCCGCGGGCAGATGCCCAGGAGAAAGCCGCGCAGATGCTCAAGCGCCTCGGCCTGTCGCATCGCCACCACGCGCTTCCCCGGGAGCTGTCCGGCGGGGAGCAGCGGCGGGTCACCCTGGCACGGGTGCTCGCGCTGGAGCCCCGGCTTGTCGTCGCCGATGAACCCACGTCTGGCCTCGATCCGGAGCGGCGTGCGTCGGTGTTGGAGGACCTGATCGGCAACCTCCCGGACCGGGCTGGGTGTATCCTTGTCACGCATGACCTCGACGCCGCCTTCCCCTACTGTCACCGCGTGGTGGTCATGTTGGAGGGCCGGGTGATCGAGACTTTCGACCCGCGAACGGATACGCCGACCCACCCCTACACGCGCTCGCTGCTGGACCCCTGGCACGAGCCCAACCCCGGTGCTCCATGACCCTACGCTCTGCCCCGGTCTTTCTGCTCCTGTGCGGGTCGCTCGCGCCACAGCTGCTCGTCGGAGAAGCGTGGGCGGGCGAGGTCGAGAAGGCCGAACACACCCGGGTATCCGAGGAGATGCGCAAGCTCGCTCAGCGCAACGCCTGGGCGGCGGTGGAGGCCCAGTTCCAGAAGCTGATGGCGCTCCAAGCGGCCGGCGAGATCCTGACCGTTGGGGAACTCTCGCTCGGCATCCAGGCTGCCCAAAACCTCGGGGACATCACCGCCGCCCGCTCCCGGCTCTCTCAGGCCGTGAGGATCGAGGCCAACGCCGACTTCCAGGCAGCGCTCGACGAGATCGACAAGGTCTACGGGCACGTGAAGCTCGACTTTGACCCGCGCTACGGCGCCGACCGCACCATCGTCCCGAAGGAGCCGCCGTTTGCCCCCGATCAGCGTGCCGCCATCGCGATCGCGAACAACGTGGTGCTCGCCGAGAAGGACTTCGACGGGCTCCTCCCCCAAGGGGACTACACCGTCGGTTCGCGCGCATTCACCGTCGCCGCGGGCAAGGACACCGGCACCCTCGAGATCAAGCCCGGCTCCGGCGAGACGAAGGCCTTTGAGTTCGCCTGGGTCGGACCCAGGGTCACCGCCGGCGTCGCCATCTTGAGCACCGGGGGCTTGAACGCGAATGGCACGAGCCTCGACGCAGGGCTTCAAGCTTCCAACTTTGGCGGGGCGGGCGCCCGACTTGGCGTCGGGGTCGATGCTGGGCTCACCGACAACATCGGCGTCCTCGCCGAGGTCGGCTACCACAACCTGTTCGGCAAGCCAAAGGTGGATGGCATCGCGATCGACAGCACGGCGACCTCAGAAGTCCAGGGGAATTCCATCCACATGGGCTACGGCTGGCTCGCCGCGAGCCTTCGCGTTGGCAATTTCTGGGCCGCCGCGGGGCCTATCTGGGGGATCGGCGGCGGCTCTGTCACAGGTGCGCAGGGCTACTGTGTCAGCAACCCGGACGATGCCTCGTGCGTCGAATCCGGCGGCCTCGGGGAAGATACTGCGGCCTACCAGCGTTTGAGTGGCAGAATCATGGCCGGTGGCGGCGCCGCGAGCGTCTCCTACGCCCTGATTGACCTCGGTCCGTTCAGCGCCGCGGCCACCCTTGAGGGTGGCGCCCAAACCGATTCGTACCGGCTGTACCCCTGGGGTCAGCTTGGCGTCACGCTCGCTCCAAGAACCAAGTCTGATTGATCCGGAGGTAGGATGTTCCTCGCAACGTTGCTGACTGCGCTCACCACCACCGCCCATGCGGTGGAGGTCACCTGGGTGGGCGGCGGTCACGCTTCGAACCCCGAATGGTCCGCCGACGGCAGTTGGCTCGCCTTCGAGGTGAACAACAACTCGGACAAGGTCGATTTGTACCTGGTCCGCGTGACCAACGGGAACCCGGCCGCGGCGACCAAGGTCGTGATTCCCGGCAGCTCGTCGAGCTTCTCGGCGACGGGGAGCTACGCGGCCAACCCGAACTGGCACCCCAAGGGCCCGGTGCTCTTCGAGGCGGCGAACCCCGGTGGGTTGACCCGGCTCTACTTCCTGTCTCCGCTGGGCGGCTCGGCGGCCGAGTACATCAACATCCAGACGGCGCCTGGCAACCTCGCGTGGCCGACCGTCTCCCCGGATGGCCTGAGCCTCGCCTACACGTCCAGCGCGACGGGCGCAGGCGACATCTACGTGTTCTCCTCTGCGTCGAGCAAGGCCACGCTGACGATGGCCTCAGGCCTGCCCGAGAGCGCCCCGCGCTACTCCCCCGACAGCAAGACGCTGGTGTTCTCCCGGAAGAGCCAGGGCACCGAGGACTTGTTCACCTGGACCACGGGCGCCGCCACCCAGACCCCGCTCAAGAGCGCCGCCGGAGACCAGAGTCGTCCGCGGATGTCCGCAGACAAGGTCGTCTATTTTTCCAACGAGCGGGGCGACGACCACTGGGACATCGGAGTGATGCCCGCCACGCCGGGGGCTGCCGCCACAATGGTCGCGAAAGACATCCGCCTGCCACTCCGCAGCCAGCCCCAGCTTACGCCCGATGGCAGCTCGGTCGTCTGGACCTCGATGGCGTCGAGCACCGACGCGATCGTCTACGTCACCAAGCTCGATGGCAGCGGCACCAAGCAGATCAACACCGGGCTGACCGCGGTGGGGGACGCCTCTGTCAGCACGTCGGGCGGCCGGATGTTCCTCGCCTTCACAGCGTTGCCCACCAGCGGATCGGACTGGCGGCAGCTCCATGTTGTGGACGTGACAGGGCAGATCTGAACGGATGCATCAAGGATCCTGCCTCTGCGGCGCAGTGCGTTTCGAGGTCCGCGGCGACCTCCACCCGCCCGACGCCTGCCACTGCTCGCAATGCCGCAAACAATCCGGTCATTTCTGGGTCTCGGAATTCCGCAACATGAGGTGTACCCCCCGCGGGTCTGACTCACTCCGTCGGCGCCGTGCCGCCGCGCACCGCCATCGCCGCGTACTTCGACAACAAATCGTTCATGTCCGTCGTGCGCAAGTCCCCTCCCCCCGCCGGGATGAACAGGATCGGCTTGCCCATGAGCGCCTCGGCGACCTTGAGCTTCACCATGTTGTGGCCGCCCGCCCCCGCCATCGCCTTCGCCTGGGCCTTGAGCCCTTGGGTTTTCGCCTGGGCCTCTGCGAGCAGCGCCTGGGCCTCGCGATCCCGCTGGAAGTAGCTGGCATCCGCCTCCAGTTGGGCCTTCTGCGCTTCACCCTTGGCCGTCTCGATCTTCTGGTTCACCTCGCCCTTCGCGACCTCCAGCTCCCGCTTCATCTGCTCGGCGGCCGCTTCGCTCTCCGACCGCAGCCGTGCGGCTTCTTGCTCCGCCACCGTCTTGTCTTTGATGACCTGCTCATACGCGGGGTTGAACCCGTGCTCTCCAAGCAGCACCTGGTCGATCATCACCCCTTCGGGCGCCAGGTAGTGGGCGCACGCCTCTCGCGCGATGTCGGCCTTCTTGAAGCGCATGTCCGCGTCGTAGAACTGCTCCGATCGGAGTTCGTTGAGCACGTCGCGCAACACCGTGCGGGCGACCGGCCGGACCAGGTGCTCCTCCACCTCGGCCGTGCTCGAACCGACGAACTGCAGGACGTAGGCCGCCTTCGCGGGATCCACGCGCCACGCGATCGTGACCTCGACGCTGATGTCGTTGCCGTCCGCGGTCTTGAAGCGGAGCGAGTCGTCGCCCTCCCGCACGCCCGTGTCCTTGGCGCGGGTCATGGCCAGGTTCTGCAAGCCCACGTCGAACACGGCCCAGTCGTTGATGAAGGGCGGGAAAAAGTAGGTCTGACCCGCGGCGTACGGCTCGCTCGCCACACCCGTCTCGCCGACGAGGGCAAACCGGACGGTCCGAACACCCACCTCGGTGGACTCCAGCGAATGGGGCAGGCAACCGGCCAGAATAGGAAGGACAAACAGCATGGTTCGCATGGCTACCACTCCCTCGTCATCCGCTCGAGGTCGAGCGGGTTCATCGCCGAAGGGCCATCGGTCGGGACCATGATGACCTGCGTGTTCTTCAGCGCGTCGGCCATCTTCATGCCAACCATGTTGGAGGCCCCGGCCGCGGTCAGCGCCTCGTTCTCCATGCGCTTGCCCTCCGCCTTTGCGAGCTCGACGAGCAGGTCGCCCTCTGCCACGCGCTTGCGGCTATAGAGCCCATAGTCCGCCGCGATCTTCGCGACCTCGGAGAGTCCGCGCTGCCGCTCCACGTCGATGATCGCCGTGCCCTCCGCCAGGACCCGGTTCTTCTCCGCCTCCTCCGAGGCAGCGATGGCCTCAGCCCGATTCTTGAACACCATCTGGTCCTGGATCTTGCGCTGCTCGATCGCCTCCTGGTAGCGCTCGTCGTAGCTATAGTGCCGGACAAGCACGCCCCAAACCTGGATCCCCGCCGGCTCGAGCTCCTTGGTCAGCAGATCCTTGCACTCGATGGCCTTCTGGCGGCGCAAGGCGCCCGCATAGAACTGATCGGCGTTCAACTCCCCAAGCTTCTGGCGCAGCACCTGATCGGCCCGGGGCAGCACCAAGGCAGTCACGTAGAGCCGGCCTGGCCCCACCGACGTGATCAGCTTGAAGGGGTCCACGATCCGGTACATCACGCTCACATCGACGGTGACGCGGTAGCCTTCCGAGGTCTGGATGTGGATGGCGGGCGCGAAGTCAGAGCCCTTGCTGGCTTGGAGTTGATCGTCGTTGAACTCGACCAGTTGGAGGCGCCGCTCGAAGATGTGGTAGCGCTCGTAGCCGGGGATCAAGAGATGCGTGCCGGGAGAGAAGATGTCGGCCTGCAAGCCCTTCCCTGGCCCGAAGTACACCTGGCGGATGCCGAACTCGTCGGAGCCGATGCTCACGGTGGTGGTGAGCCACAGGAAGAGCAGAAAAGCGAGGGAGATCGCGAGCAGCACCCCGTACTTGAGGAGCCCGCCGGGAGCCTTGGGAAGTTGGACTTTCACAGCCATGGGTCAGCCTTTTTCGCGGAGGTGGGCCGCGTGTCGTTTCTTGATCTCGTCGAGGCCGGCGAGCTCTTGCGCGACGGGATCGTCGGCATCGGCAGAGGGGGCGAGCTTTTCATCGGCGTCTTGGACCTGGCCCAGATCGTCGGCCAGCTCCTGCAGCTCGTTGGTGTACCGGCGGCGGCTGAAGAAGCCGAGCCACTCCGGCGTGAACAGCGCGAGCAGCGGGAACATGTAGAAGACGATGTCCCAAGGTCCAGGGAGGATCGCGGACAGCACGCGGGCGCTCACCAACCCCAGGAAGAGCGGCAAGAACCGCTGGACGAGGATGTTCAGAGGGGTGATCGCCTCGCGCCGCTCGACCATGTTCTGCGCGACAGCGAGCCGCAGATACCGGGGAAGGAACGTGTCTACCGACTCCTTCTCGATGCGGCGGGCCTGGGCCTCATCCCCGACCACCGCGCGACACTCTTGCGCGACATTCTCAGCCGCCTCCCGGAGCGTTCGCTCAATCGCCTGTCGGGCCGCCTCCGGGTTGTCCAGGTGCGCGCGCCGAACCGGCTCCAACCGCTCGATGAAGGTGGCGGCGAGCGTGTCGAGGCGGAAGGAGGGGGGAGCCATAGCGCCCCCCGTAAGCGAGAACCTCGCGGATCGCTACCAGCTACGGGTTGGCGAACGCCCAGGCCTGCCGGATCGCTTCCCGACCGCCCGTCGGGAGCACCTCGCCGTGGGAGACCACGACCGATTCGACGTCCCAGGCGTCCACCATGCGGGAAACACTGCGACCCGCCGCGCGAACGTCCTGGATGTACTGGGACTTCCCGAGCCTCGTCATGCAGAACCGGTCGTTGGCAGCGTTGAGCCACATGGCGAAGCGAGTGAAGCCGGTGAGTCCGTGCAGGTTGAACGCCAGGTCCACGGCGAGCACGGTGCGCGTAGCGGGGAGGAACAGCACATGCTCGTTCAGCTTCGGGCACCCGTCGATCCGGAGCACCTCCACCACCCCTCCGAAGCAGGCAGGAGCGGTGTCCGAGAGGGCCTCGTCTATGCGCAGCGAGGGCTCCTTCGCCGCGACGCCCGGCGCCGCGATCACCCGGGCCTCGGGGAACGCCGCCAGAGCTGCGCCGGCGAAAAGGTGATGCATGAGGTTCGGGATCACGACGGCAGACACTGGGCCCAGCGCGCGGATGGCCTCACGTTGTTCGCCGTCGAGCGGACCGGGCGCGTGCAACGCGAGCGTCTGATCGGGGAGCCGGAACACGTTGGTCCGGGTGCCGATCCCGAGACCACCGACTGAGAATTCAGGATGATGAACGGTCCAAACACCGGGCGCGACGGCGACGAGGGGTGATGACAACTTGCCTCCGGGAACGCACATCTGGTAAACTACCTTGACCAACTCGTCAAGGAGATTGACTGATGTCGCCCCCGGTGCCCGCTGTGCCCCCTGAGACCCTCCGCGCCAGCCTCGGACAGGTGCTGCTCCGCACCGCCCGGCTGTACAACGAGCTGGCGATCACCCGGGTGCAGCGCGAGAGCGAGCCTCGGATTCGTCTCGCCCACACGGCTGTTTTTCCCCATCTGGATACCGCGGGTATCCGACCCACTGCCCTCGCGCGCCGCATGGGCGTGACCAAGCAGGCGGTCGGCCCGCTGCTGGACGATCTCGTCGCTTGGGGGATGATCCAGCGGATTCCGGACCCGGCGGACGGGCGGGCGCTGCTCGTCGCCCTTACCCCCCGCGGAGGGGCAGCCTTGCTGGATGGACTTCGTGTGCTCCGTGGGGTCGAGGGGCAGCTTCGCGCCGAGCTGGGCGAGGAGCGCGTGGACGAGCTTCACCGGAGCCTGACCGCCTGCATGGACCTGTTGGATCGGGAGATAGCGGCCGGGGTGGAAAAGACCGGAGGCACGACGGGTCCGTAGCAGCGCCATTCAAGGTGCCCAAGGCCTACCAGGGTTCCCCCGCCGCCCCACGCCCGAGCCCCCCGGCCCTCACCAACCGCCCCACATTCGCGAGGAGCGGGTGCAGGATCTGGTCGTCCGCCCAGAACGGGACCACCGAGCGCACGACCAGCCTCGCTGCCTCGACCCCCGGAGCACCCGCCAGCGGCTCGGACACCGTCCGCACCCCGTTCGGAAACGCGACCCCCGCGCGACGAAAATCCAGCGCCTGCGCGGCGAACAGCGCCTCGATGCCGGCCACGTCTGCCGCACACTCCAAGAGCCGGAGCGAGAGCCGGCCGGCGATCGGCCCCATGCTGACGTGATCCTCGCTGTGTTGCACCGTCGGAATGCTGTCCACGACCGCCGGGTGGGACAGCCCCTTGCACTCACTCGCGAGGCTCGCCGCGGTGTACTGCGCGAGCATCAGCCCGGAGTTCAACCCCGTCCCTTCCACGAGGAAGCTGGGAAGTTCGCCGGCCAGATGTCCCGTACACAAGCGATACGTCCGCCGCTCGGATTGTGTCACAGCTTGGGTCACGGCGGCCCGCAGGTAGTCCAGCGCCAGGGCCACCGGCGCCCCGTGAAAGTTGCCGACCTCGACCACGCCTTCGTCCTCGAGCCAGAGCGGGTTGTCACACGCGCCATTCAGCTCGCGGATCACGATGGCCTGCACGTGGGTCAGCGCCTCCGTCAGCGCCCCCAACACCGCCGGTGCGGCCCGCAGGCTGAAGGGGTCTGGCGCCCTCCCCGCGTACGCCAGCTCCGATCCCGCCAGCAACGCCCTCAGTTCCCTCGCCACCGCGACGCCGCCCGGGTGCCCACGCAATTCCATCGCCCCCGGCGAAAGGCAACGCAGGTCCGCCCGAAGCGCCTCCATCGTCATCGCGCACGCCGTCACGAGCGCATCCCGCACCCGCTGCGCCCGATGCACCGCGATCGCGCCCAGCGCCGCCGTGAGCGTCGCCCCGTTGATCAACGACAACGCCTCCTTCGCCGTGGGCTTCACCGGGTTCAGATCGAACGCGCCCAGGTCCACCCGATCGACCCGGGTGCCATCCGGCAGGATGGCGGCCCCGCCGAGCCCGCAAAACACCCGCGCCGCGTGCGCGAGGGGGGCCAGATCCCCGGCCGCGCCGACGCTCCCCTGCGACGGCACCACCGGCGTGATCCCGGCGTTCAACAATGCGAGCATCGCCTGGACCGTCTCAGGCCGCACCCCGCTCGCCCCGACCGCCAGCACGTTCGCCCGGCACACAATCAGCGCCCGCACCACCGCATTGGGCAAAGGCTCCCCGACCCCTGAACAATGACCCAGGATGAACCCCTCCGGATCCGCCCCGCCGTGGCTCTCCGTGCTCCCGACGATCTGACGCCGCTTTCGCTGCAGCAGCTCCGACCCCTCCCCAAATCCGGCGCACGAGCCCATCATCGCCAGCCTGGCCTCTCCGCCCAGCACCACTCGCGCGCCATGCGCCACCGCGACGACGTGGTCTGGCCGAAGCGCGTTCCCGTTCAGGATGATCGTGGTCGCCATGGTCCGCCGGTATCAAGGCCGCGGGCGGGGTCCGGCCCTTGACCGCAAGTTCACCACCCCCCTCCCCGTCCCCGTCCCCGTCCCGCTAAACTGCGCGTGCGAGCGCTCCCCGCGCCGTGGAGTGCCCGAGATGTCCGATCTTCCCGTCGATGTCGATCCCGCCGTGTTCGCCCGGGTCCAGTCCTGCATCGCGGACGCGCTGGGGTTGGAGGTCGACGAGGTCGGGTACCGCTCGAAGCTGATCGGGGATCTTGGGGCGGAGAGCCTGGACTTTCTCGACATCGCCTTTCGGTTGGAGCGCGCGTTCGACGTCCGCATCCCCCGCGGCGGTATCGAAGCCGCGAGCAAAGAGGGCTTGTCCGACGGCGAGAGCTACGAGGTCAACGGGGTGCTCACGGACCGCGCCCGCGAGCAGCTGGCGTTGCACATGCCCGAGGTCCCGCCGGAGGAATTCAAGCCGGGGCTCAAGGTGAGCGAGGTCCCCACGTTGATGCGCGCGGGCACGTTCTACAACGTCGTCGTCGGGCTGAAAGCCGAGGCGCTGAAGAAGCTGGGGTGAGGCGGTTCGCCTTTCTCGTCCACCCGTTGGTGGAGCCCGCGCGGCGGGTGCTGGCCGTCCGCACGTTGCGGCCGCTGGTGGCGTTGGGAGCCAGGAGAGCCGATCCGTTGGCGGATGTGGTGGAGATCACTCGGCTACAGTTCGCCGGTGTGGAGGGCGTGGTCATGGCGGTGCCCATGCTACCGGACGAGCTGCTCGCGGACCAGGAGCTGGCGTTGCGCGCGATGGAGCGGGCCGTTCAAGAGGCCGCACCCGTGCAGTTCGTGGGGCTGGGCAGCGTGCTGTCGGTCGTCGCGGGCCGGGGACAAGCCCTTCAGGAGGCATGCGGGATCCCCGTGACCACTGGAAATGCCGCGACGGCGTGGGCCGCGGTGGAGACGGCGCGGGCGTTGATCCGGTCCGCGGGCGTGCGGCGCGTCGGCGTGATCGGGGGGCGGGGCACGGTGGGCAAGGCGGTGGCGAGCTTGTTGGGGGATGAGGTGGAGGTCGTGGTGGACCCGCAGGACGTGCGCACGTGCGGCATGCTGGTGGGGACGCACACGACGGGGGGCACGTTGGATCCGAGCGCGTTCCCGGAGGGAATTCTCGTGGACGTGGCGCTGCCGCCGACGATGTCGGGCCGGGCGCTCTGCAAGGTCTACGCGGGGGAGGCCGTGGCCCTGCCGGCAGGGTGGCAGCGCGACGTGTGGGGCGGACCCTTTCATGTGGTCGCGGGCTACGGCTGGGGCAGGGTGTATGCGTGCCTGTTGGAGCCGTTGGTGGCGCTCGCGACCGGGCGGGACAGGCCGTGGGCGCAGGGGAAGCGGTTGGATCCGGCGGATGTGCGGGCGTTTGGGGAGGCGTGCCGAGGGTTGGGGCTGGGCGTCGCGATTGTGGGGAGGGGGTAGTGGGCACACCGCTGTTCCCCTTCTCCCCCCGGGAGAAGGTGCCGCCGTACCCGGCGGCGGATGAGGGCTCCCCGCGGATGTTGGACCGCGCTGAGTTCGCCGCGCCGGAACTCACCCGGTGGAGAAACTGACGATGTCCTTTCCCTGGCTCCGCATCGTTGCGGTCGGCGCCTCCCTCACCGTCTTCGATGACCGCACTGGCCGGGATTTGAACCTGCCCGCTGTCGGCGACCCCGGCGCGTTGTTGCGTCATCCCCGGCTCGTGAGGTCAGGGTTCTTGGAGGCCTTGGACCCCGCGACCGAGATCCCGTATCGAAAGCTCCACCCCCTGTTTCTGCCCGACACCGCAGAGCTTCTGTGCCCCGATCCCACCCGGCATCCGCCCGGGGGCCACCCCTGGCGGACATTTCGGTTGGAGCCCCGCTCGCTCTCGCTGTGGCACGCGATCGACGGCCGAGCGACCGTTGCCCAAATCGCGGACCGCACGCAGATCCCAGTGACCGAGGCCCTCGCCCGATTCGGCGGGCTGGCATCTTGGGGCATTCAAGCGGTGCTGTTGCGGAGAGACCGTGTGCGAAGGGACCATCCCTCGTTGTGCCGCATCGTCGGGCGCCCACGCGAGCCGAACGCGCGGGATCCCTCGATGTACGCGGGGACCGCCACGGCGCTCGGCGATTTTCACGACGCGATCGCCGATTCCGAGACCCGCTTTGACCTCGCAGAGACGACGCTCGCCCATGCCCTCGGGGTGCCCCACCCCGCGCTTGGGGGCCAACGGTACGGGGAACGGCTGTGGAATCGTCTGCCGGGCCGGGGACGGTGTGTCGAGGTTGGGGGCGGGACGGGGGAGCTTGGGGCTGCGTATTTGAGCCGTGCGGTCGGACAGTTGGATTACGTGCGGGTGGACCGATCCCCGGCGCTGTTGGCGTTTCAAGGGGAGAAGATGCCGGGGACCCGAGGCCTGGTCGGCGATGCTCTGGCTCTCCCGATTCCGGATGGCGGGGTGGATGTGTTGATCTGCAATGAGGTCATCGCGGATTTACCGTCCAGCCGGACCGCAAACGGCTGGGAGAATATCGGCGCCCTCCGGTTCGTGGACGAGATCAAGAGGGTGCTGGCGCCTGGGGGGGTGGCGTTCGTTTCGGAGTTTGGGACGGAGGCGGACGAACCAGAGGAAGCGGAACAGTTGGACCACCCCGAGGTGTCCATTCGATTTGATCGGCTGGTGCAACGCGCACAGTCCCTCGGATTGGAAGCCCGACTCACGCCCGTGGCGGAATTCCTGGGGCTGGATTTGGAAGCCCGCTGGCTATGGCGCCCGCACCTCGGTGCCTTGCGCCACCTGGATCATCGCGCCGGCCGGCCCCCAACCCCCGCGCGGGCTTGGACCCCGGAAACGTTGCCGCTGGCCGAGAAGGTGGAGGGCTTGCGTTGGGTCACCCTGCGGGAGGAAGGGCCGGGGCCGTTGCCGGGAAGGACCTGGGTGTTGAGGTTGCGGAGGGGCTGAGGGGGCGTGCCCAGTTCCTCCCCTTCTCCCTCCGGGAGAAGGTGGCGCCGTCTTCGGCGCCGGATGAGGGCTCCGACCCCTCGATTTACCCCGGCGCCCCCGAAATCCCCTACGACGGAATCGACCAGGACTGCGACGGTGGGGACCTTGAGGACGTTGACGGCGACTACTACGACCTCGCCGTCGATTGCGACGACAACGACGCCGACAGCCACCCCAACGCCTACGACATCTCCGACGACGGCATCGACCAGGACTGCGACGGCGCGGACGATTTGGACGCCGACGGCGACGGCTCCGGCGAGGACGACGACTGCGATGATTCCGACCCCTCGATTTACCCCGGCGCGGACGAAATCCCCTATGACGGAATCGACCAGGACTGCGACGGTTCGGACCTGACCGACGTCGACGATGACGGCTACGACGTGGACGAGGACTGTGACGACAACGACGAGGACATCCACCCCGACG